>JALZAL010000122.1 GCA_030948325.1 Candidatus Dormiibacterota bacterium | reverse complement strand
GGTGCGGGCGGCTGCCCTGTAGACGGCGGGGGTGCGGGCGGCTGCGCCGCAGACGGCCCGACCCACGCGGGCGGCGGCACGGCGGATGGCGGTCCCTGCACAGCCCCGGGCGCCGAAGGCGATCCCCACGTCGGTTGGCCGGTGCTCGCCGGCGCCGCCGGCGCCTGGTCCCAGCTCGGCGACGGCACCACGACAGTGGCCGCGACCGGGCTTGGTGCGTGCGCTCCGGCCGGTGGGGCCCAGGTGGTGGCGATACCCGGCGACGGGCTGGCTGACGGGCTCGGGGCCTGCTGGGCAAGCGGGGCGGGCGGCCGAACTGGTGGCGCCCCCTTCTTGTGCTTGATGCGGCGCCGGCGGGTGAAGATAAGAAGGCCGGCGACGATCACCGCGACCGGCGCCAGAATGAGTATTCCGTATACAGGATCCATCCGGTGGAGGGCCTCCCTTCTGCCTGATCAGGCTACGTATTCGTTATCAAAGCTGCGAACGGCCTCGCTTCAGATCCGCGGCGACCCGCGTAAGTCATGAAGTATGGCAGCCGACATAGTCGAGTCAAGTTTGGTTAAGCACTCGGCCCCGTGCCTTCTAACCCCCCGGCCGCGCAGCCTCTTGCGGCGTGAGCACATTGCCTTCCACCACCAGGCGTCCGGATGCGACCCCGGGGACCGTGATGTCCGCTTCAAGCGAATGCACCCCTCCACCGAGCGGTTCCCCGGTGACGACGTGCACCAGCAGTCTTCGTCCCAGCGGCATATCGAGTCGCTTAGGTAGGGGTGCCCGACCGGAGTGTGTCTCGACCTGGACGTCCTTGTGTGCGAGGACCACCCCGTCGAGCCGCAGACCGGTGAGTCCCACCAGCACGGCAGGCCGCGTCCGGTTTTCCAGTGCAAAGCTCAACCCATCCGCCTCCGATTTCAGGCTGTCGAGATCAGCGAGCCGCTCGGCCAGGTAGCGTGCGAGCTCCGGTCGCGGTCTTGGCGGCGGAAGGTTCGAGGTCACCGCGAACAGGAGTTCCGCGCGATCCACGACTCTGCCGCCGATCGTAAGGGTCGCTTCCAGCCTGTAGTCCCCTTCAGCCCCAAGGGGAAGGGTCATGGTGGTGGCGCTGACCGCTGGTTCGAACGCGGTCGGAACCTCGACGTCCACGATGCCGGCAAACGACTTTTTCCGGACCGCGTCGCGAATGAATCTCGCGCCACGGAACTTTGAGGCGCGTTCCCGTGCCACCGACCAGCGGACCACGCCGCGGCCGAAAACCTCGGGGTCGTCGTTGACGACCACCAACCGGGCGCTGAACGGTACTTCGGGCCGCTGCAGGATGCCAAATGGACGGTCGGCGTCGAATCCGAGGGGCTCGATGATGACGCGCGTCGACTTGAAAGCCTCGGTCAGCGCCGCCAGCGCCTGCTTGGGTACGCGCGCGCTGTCCAGCAGGCCGAATCCGATGGCCGGGAAGGGATCCACCAGGTGAAAAGCAAACGCGCCCCAACAGGACTCGAACTTTCGGGTGCGGAGATGTTCGGCCGCCAGCCGGACGACGCCGGCCTGATATGCCTGAGAGGCGGCGACGTACGACTCAAGACTCTGATGCGTTGATGGCAACCCTACTCCCCGCTCTGCCCAGTTAACCGGCTGGAAGCCTGCGTAACGCCACGACGGCTCGTCGTCAGCCGGCGCCCACGGAGGAACGATGTGCTTCCAAACCGGTGAGTCCACCGACGGCAGCGATTGGGCGCCAAAGGCGGTGACCATCACCGAGTCGACGTCGGCGAGCTCCCGCCATGAGCCGGCTTCCCAGCCGAGGAGGAGGTGCTGGTCTACCTCGCCCGAGGCGGCGAGTGCCGGCCTCGTGGGGTCCAGCCGTTCAAACGATGCCTTGAGCTCCTGATCGATGGAGTGGTTCTGGCGCACGGTGTGCACGTCGCCGAGATCGGCATTGCCCTGCACCCATGGCGGTTGGTCGTGTGCCGACCACAATGCCACCGACGGACGGTTGTGCAGGAGCTCGACCATCTCGGCCTGTTGCTCGCGAGCCGCGGCCTCGAAGAAGCGGAAGTCATCGCCCCGAGCGTGGTACGCGTAGATTCCCGTGAGCGGCAGCTCCTGGAAAAGGAGCATGCCGGCCGCGTCGGCGCGGCGATAAAACTGGTCAGGAAGCACGTTCGCAACCACCCGCAGAGCATCCAGGTTTGCCTCCCTGGCGATACGAAGATCCGCTTCCAGTCGCTCCGTGGTGAGCTCGTCAAGCCGGTAGGAGGGCGCGTAGCATGCGCCGCGCAAGAACATCGGCCGGCCGTTGATCGCGAAGTTCCAGCGGCGTGGCCCGATTTCCCACTTCAGCTCGCGAAAGGCGAAGGTGTCGTTCACCCTCGCCGACTCGACGCCGCCCGCGACCCTCGCGACCAGCTCGGCTCCGTACATGGGCTGGTCGCCAAACCGCCACGGCTCCCACCGTTTGGCGCCCGGCAAGGCGAGGTGCATGGACAGCGTTTGCTCGGTTCCGCCCTCCATGTGCACCTCGCGTCGCAGTCGCAGCGAATCCCGACCCGGCGCGGACACGACCAGCTCGACCTCGCCGTCCATCTGACGCCCGTCCAGGTTGCGCAGCCGTGCTTCTACCTGCAAGCGTCCGTCATTCGCCTCGATGTGCGGCTTGAGTCGCATCCAGTCGACGGTGATCGGACCCACGTACTCGAGCCCCACCGGGCGCCACAGCCCAATGGGCACCTCCCATCGGTACGGCTCCGGCAAGCTCGAGTAAGCCGATGCCGGATATGGCTTCAGCTCGCCGTCGTTGAAGACTCCCATCACGTGGTGCTTCTTGTAGGGCTGCGTTTCGACCGGCGATTCGCAGCAGATGACAAGAAGGTTTTCCGCCTTCAGGTACGGGGTGAGGTCAAACCCGAACGGGGCGAAATAGCCGTAGTGCGAACCGAGCAGCTTGCCGTTGAGCCATACGTGGGTGGCGAGAAACGCTCCGCCAAAGCGGAGCAAGACGCGGCCCGAATGGTCCGGCCGGGCAAACTCGGTCCGGTACCAAACAGCCTGGTGTCCCTCCCAGGCGGAAAGCTGACGCGGCACCTCGATCTGTTTCCAGCCAATGCCCTTTCCGATCGTCAACCGCTCAGCCTCCCCCTCACCGAGCGACGTCCAGAGGGCTTCCCAGCCGCTCAGCTCTCGCATGCCGCCAGCTCGTTGCGGCAGCGGGAGGAAGAGGGAATCGCTCACGCCGCCTTCCCCCATTTGTCCCGACGGACGAAGGCGCCATCCGCAGTCGAGCACACGATGACCGGCCGCTGGAGCGCGGCGGACAGCGCGGTCTCGGTGCCTTTTTCGAGCAGTGCGAGGATGCTGCCGCCGAAACCCGCGCCCATGATGCGCGCCCCAAAGCAACCACGTACCGCCCACGCCTTTTCCACGAGCGCATCAACGTGGGGAGTCGAAACCTCGAAGTCGTCTCGCAGGCTCTGGTGCGACTCCTTCAGAAGCTTTCCCAGCTTTTCGAATTCCCGATGCTCGAGCGCTTCCACAAATGCGTGCACCCGGGCAATCTCCGATTCCACGTGGCGGCGCCGATTCGGCTGTCCGGCCTCCGCTTCGCGCCGTCGCTCGTTGTAGGGGGTGTTAGCCAGAGATCGGTGCTCGCCGGAGTCGATCACGGCGATCAGCAGCTCCTGCGGAAACGGAACCGCACGGTACTCGAGAGTCGCGCAGTCAAGCAGCAGAGCGTGACCACGTTGTCCGAGCGCGGCCGCGAGCTGATCCATCACCCCCACGTGCACACCCGTCGCGCGCTGCTCTGCGCGCTGACACGCCAGCGCTGCCTCGATCCCGTTCATCTGGGGTCTGATCCCGGCGGCCACCGCCACGAGAAGCGCTGCGGAAGAGCTCAAGCCGGAGCCCGATGGGATATTGGAACGCACGCTCACCGACTGCGGAGGTGCCCCGAGCTCCTCACCCACCGCACGCAGGTATGCAAGGCCGCCCCTCACGTGGCTCTCCATCGCCCACTCTGTGGCCGCACGGCCCGTAACCTCGGTGTGGCGGTTCACCGCCGCCGGCAGCACCACGCCGCCCATGTAGTCCACGTGCTCGCCGATGAGGTTCACTCGACCCGGGGCGCGCCCATGCCACGTGATCTCTTTAAAGTGCACGCAGCTCCGCCGCCGTGTCTTCGGCCCTGGTATCCAGAATGAAAGAGCCGGCACCGAGCTCCGAGCCTGCCATGTACTTCAACCTGTCTCGGCTGCGGTTGGGTGGATAGAACTCGACGTGAAAGTGGTGGTCCACACCACCTGGCCCTGGTGGCTTCTGATGCATCGCCATCACGTACGGAAGTGGATGCTGGAACAGGCGGTCGTATTTCTGCAGCAACCCCTTCAGCACGCGCGCAAACGATTCTCCGTCCTGCACGTCAAGGTCGAGCAGCCCGCGCCGATGACGAATTGGAGCGATGTGGACCTCATATGGCCATCGCGCAAACGGGGGCACGAATGCGATCCAGCTATCGTCGCTCAGCACGGTGCGCTCGCCTCCGCGCTCGCCGTCGAGGACGTCGCAGTAGAGGCAGCGTCCGGTCTTTCGCCTGTGCCGGGACTGCGCGCGCAGCTCGCGCTGGATCACGGGCGGGACGAAGGGATACGCGTAGATCTGGCCGTGCGGATGGCTGAGCGTGACCCCGATGGGCTCACCGCGGTTCTCGAAGATGTAGACATAACCGACGTTGGGCAGCCGGCCAAGGTCCTCGGTTCGCTCGCGCCAGACCTCAATCAGATCCTGGATGTGCTCTAGCGATTGTTCTCCAAGTGAGGAGTCGTGAGACGGCGTGTAGCAGACGACCTCGCAGCGCCCCTGCTCTCCCGTGAAGGATGGAAAGCGGTTCTCGAAGACGGCGATGTGGTAGTCGGGCTCGGGGATCTCCGTCTCGACCTGGCCTGGCCTGGTCGGACACAGCGGGCAGTGGTCGGCAGCCGGAAGGTATGTGCGGTCCTGACGCCACGGGGCGACGGTGACCCATTCCTCCAGCAGGGGATGCCAGCGAAGCTCGCTCAAGCCTGGGGTGATCGCTCGTAGTAGATGAGGTAGCGACCATCCGCCTTTTGCACGACCCGCGTGCACAGTCGGTTGGTCGAGGCCTGCGCTGTGCTCGATGTCTTCTCGCTTGAGGGAACAGATGTCTCGCGTGCGCTCTCGGGCTGCGCGTGGGGTTTGCTTCGACGAGGCATCGAGCGAAAAGTGTAGTTGCGAGCCGACTCTTCCTTGTGGCTGGTACACTCCGGTGCGAAGTTCACTGCCCGCGGGGCAAAGGAGGTGAGGCGGAAGCTTGGATAAACCGAATCGTGGTGCCAGCCGCCTCGTTTGCCAGCCGGGAGCTCGGGAGGACGTGAGCCTCTAGGGCTTCCATTTCCGGATCCGGCTCCTGGAG
>JALZAL010000120.1 GCA_030948325.1 Candidatus Dormiibacterota bacterium | reverse complement strand
TTCTCTCCGCCAGCTATTACGCGGATGCCCAGGGCCATCACGTTTCTTTTGAGCAGGTCAACCAGATGGTGAGCGTCTATGCATCCACTGCACCCTAGACTTTTAACGGCTCCACAGTGATGGACTATCTACACCAGCAGGGGATCAGCCTCCTGACCGACTACCAACCCCCCGACCGCTTCTAGACCTTCCAGCTGATCGAGGCTGCGCTGTTCTTTGGGCTGGCAATTGGCTTGATTGCCGCCAGCCTCTGGTGGCTTCAGCGTAGAGCTTGATCGGGGGTTAGGCGTACGCCCGTATCTATCCTTGAGTGTGCCCGGCCAAGACTTTCGAGGGATAGCGTCAATTCCGCCACAAGCGCTTAAGCTAGAACTAACGGATGACGTCGATTTGGAGCCTACCGAGTAATGGCTGACTTGGCCTTAGTCGCGGCTAAGAGCCGCATGGTGCGCCGCCGCCATAGTACAAACGCCCAGATTGCGGCAGCAAGAAGAATCAGAGCAGCGACCTCCGGTAGCAACTCGATCGGTGACCACGGCAAGGGGGTCCATCGCCCAGACGACCAGGCTGGTCGGCATGGTTGCGCATTGGACGCCGCCCTTGCCGTTATAGCGCGTCGGCGGCAATCCGTCGTCGGCGCTGCGCGTCACGCGGAACCAAAAGCCGACGTCCCTGCTGTCGGTGTACGAGACGTCCATCGAATTCAGGACGAGATGTTCATGTTGCTGATGACGCGCCTTGAAATACGCCATCAAGGTGCTCCGGTCCTGGGCTTGCGCATTGAACCGCTCTCCAGGAGCATCCGTCGAATAGGCGTCAAACTGCTGAGCGGAGAAGAGTTGGTCCAGTTGCGCGATGTCGCCCCGGTTGAAGGCATCGATGAAACGGTCGACGACGTCATGAGCCGCCTGGGCCGTGCATGGACTTGGTGTGCCAGCCGATCCCGAGGTTGCTCCCGGTACCTGGCGACCTGCCAGGAGGAGGAACCAACCACCTGCGATGATCAGCGCGACACGTTTGCCCATCGCTGGAACGACGCCGGATCGAGCCATTCCCCTGCGGTGAGAGTCAAGTCCTCGGACGTTGTGGAGTCCGGCCTGTACGCATGCCCTCATCGCTGAGCAATGCCACTCGCTAGCGGACATAAGTAGTGTCGGCCGACCGTCACTCGACCCCAGCAACCTGGAAGACGATCATCGCGCTTGCCTGCTGACTATCGACCTGATAGGCGTAGCAGCCCGGAGCGCGAATACGAATCTCGGAAGGCAGGCTTGCCCATCCACTTTGCGAGGCAATCTCCCACGGCAACGCGGCCGCAGGGTAGTCACCCATCCCGAAAAGGATCCAGTTTGGCCCATCGATTGGCCCATCGATCTGCCGGCCGCGAACAAGGACTGTTCCACTGACCTCGGGTTTTGCCATCCAAAGGACCTTCGAGGACTGCCAGGGATCAGTGGGATGGGACTGGCTGTACGACAGGCTGTACGGTAGAGCGCCTCCCTGCATCTCGCCCATCAACGCATAGATGGGCCCGGTTCCGACAGCCGGTCCATTACCAAACTCGGCCGAAAGGTTGTGTGCGACTTGCTGTGGACTGACTGGGCATGCTGCGCCTGCCGAGAGCGTCGGCAGGTCCAACGAGTGAAACGTGATTAGCTCGGTGAAACCAATCCCGTCAACTTGCCACGCGTAGCACCCAGGGGATGCGACATACGTATCCGATGGCCACATCCGCCAACCTGTCGGCACGTTCGGGAAGATGGAGTGCGACTCCAGGAAGTCGAGCTCGGGGTAGAGTTTGCTTCCCGCGACCGTCTTTGCCGGCGCACCGTGCCAATGATTGTCGGGAGCGTCAAGGAGAAGCTGACCGCTTCCATCGATCCGGCCGCCTCTGATCCTGATCGGGCCCGAGTAGGTAGGGTTGGCGCCCCAGGCAACCTTGTTCCCGTGACCGCTGCCGACGATCTCGCCGCTGAACACGTATACGGGACCGCTTCCCAACGCATCCCCAAGGTGGGGGCCAAGCTGGCTCAGTTTCGACAGAGGACAGGACCGTCCGGACTCAGGCCGAGGCAGCTTCAGTGGAACCCCGCTGAGGGCCGCGAAGGCACTTCCGCTTACGCCCGGCCGGGGTGTTGCCCGAGCGGTACCCGTGCCAGGAACGGCCCCGCTGCACGCGGCAAGACTCAGGCCGAGCACCAGAGCAAGACAGACTCGCCTGGCCATCCACCATTTGTACACGGGCGACCCAGCTTTGGTTCCCGACGCCGGGGTGAACTCGCCTCGCCGTGTGACTGAGCAGGCAACGGTCGGTACCCAGCGCGGATTCAGACGCTGCTCCATAATTGGCGCCGCGCCCAATGTCTGGCTTAGAACCCCTCAGTCTCGTCGTCCGATGGGCGCATGTGGTTGGCATGGCCGCCATCCTCGGCGGAGCGCTGCTCGTCTGGTGGCTGACGGCGCGACCATTGCGTACGGACACTGACGGCGACACCCGACTCGAGATCGCCCAACGTTATGAATGGATCTTCTGGGCGGCGATTGGCGTCCAGGCGATGACGGGAGTGGGCAACCTAGGAGCGTTCGGTCAGGGCCTTCCAGCGTCAACGACAGCTTGGGGCGTGCGGTTGACCGTCAAGTTGGCGGTCGTTCTGGTCCTCGCGCTGCTGTCACTGCCACGGACGCTGGCGGTCGCCGTTCTGATGAACCGGCCTGCGGCAGTGTCCGGTCGCTTGCAGGTTGTAGCAAGCCTCTACGGAGCAACCGTGATGCTTGTTCTGGTCGTCGTTGTCCTCGCGGTGTGGCTAGCCCATGGATGAATTACTTGGTCCGCGGGGCGCGGGTAGCGAGCGCTTCGTCACTTTCGCGTTCGGCACGTTTCACACCGTGATCTTTATCGTTTCCGCGGTACTTGTCCTACACCTGACCGGTGCACTCGTCGGGCTCCTGACGGGCCTGAACACACTGACCGGCCTCGCGCTCTTTGGCGCGCTTTGGGCGACGACCACCTGGTCGACTGGCCGGGCGATCCGCGGAGTAGCGGGACCGGTCCTGGCGACGCGAACACCCATCGGGGCGGTGGTCACGCGCGCGGCACGATCCGGCGCGCTTAACGGGGTCCTGTTTCTCGTGGCCGCCGCCATCATCCTGGCCCTGTCCGCCCTGCTGACCGGGCAAGGAGAAAGTATCGGCGTCTTTATCTTGGGCGGCTTCTTTGTCGTTCTGGTTGGCATTCTCGTCGGAGCAATGATCGGCGCCATTCTCGGAGTCCTCTTCGCCGCCATCGACCTCGTCCACTTATGGGCTGTTGGCCGGCTCGTCAGACCCTGGTAGATCAGGTCTTATGCCCCGTCAATCACCGTAAGGCTGGGCGGAGCCAGGTTGGTTCGTACGTCGGCCCAGATGCCGGCATTAAGGACAAAAGCCCGGTGAGTCACAGGATCCGAACAGCGATTACCGCACCAACCATCGCCAGCCCAGACGCCGCAAGAAAGGCCGGCCCCGCGCA
>JALZAL010000107.1 GCA_030948325.1 Candidatus Dormiibacterota bacterium | reverse complement strand
GAGACCGGCGGATCGCCGGGATCCGCCCTCGTCCCGGGTGGGCTCCCTACTTCGAGGAGCTCCTCACCACGATTGGTTCCAGAGAGCGGGAGACGAGACTCGAACTCGCGACCACCTACTTGGAAGGTATCTGAGCCCTAGCGCTGTGCTAGCCAATATAGATAGGTTGAGCGGACAGGCCGCAGTTAGGGTGTCTCTGATTTATTGGCATTGGTAAAGTAGGGCTCGTGCCGGAAGTTAAGGAACCGCTGCAGCCAAGGCCAACCCCCGAGCCGCCACAGAAGCCAAGGCCGGAACCGCCACGGCGACCCGTGCCGGAGCCTCCGCGAAGGCCAGACAACCGGCCGAGCTAGGTCACCTGAATGCAGGAAAAGGTAACGCTCACGCTCGTAGACCATACCTGGGGAGGTCTTAAGAAGCTACTTGAGGAGGGCACTCGCAAACGGGTGCCAGACCACGCTTCCGTCGACATCCAAATGGGAAGGGCCAACATTGCGGGCAATTTGTCGTCCGGCCAACAAGCGCCAACCAGCTTTTACCTTTCGTGGGAAGAAGAGGACGACGGAGGCCAAACGGAGTGAGTGACCAAAGACGTGGAGAGTACGTCACCACTGGCCAGGCTCCCGCGCTCGATGTCACGACGGCCAACCTCAACGCTTAGTCCCTCGAATCCGGCCGGAAGGACGTTCGGGTCACGCAACTCAACGTCGGCATACACGGCAAGCGCGTCCTCGTAGATTCCAGTCAGCTTTCCGGCGGGCGATGCCCAATCGAAGTTGTTATTTACGGTTTGCCCGAGCTGTTTGCGTAGCCCTCGGACGAGCCAGTCGGCGTCCCAAACGTCACCGTCGAGGTCCCGCTGACCCTTCTTCATAACGACGAATCGCTGGATCACGCCTTCACCGCCTTTGGCCGTAGTAGCCATTTTCAAGCTCTCACGTAGGTCCCAATTGCAAGGCTGGTTTTTGCAAATGGTTATGCGTGATTTCGGCAAGCTCTGTCAGCAACCTCTTTCAGCAACTCTTTGCCTGTTTTCACGTAAGGAACTTCCGCAACTACTTTCCTGAAAAGATCCCATTTTCTTACTGGGCGCGAGGTGCTACTTTTCGCCGTGTCCGACAGCGGATTAGCGAAGTCCGCGACGGGCACCGGAGGTAAACACAAATGGAAAGCAGAGCCGCTGACTACGAGGGACCGACGAACTACATCGACCACCTACCCGAGCTGCAGCCGACCCCGCTTCTCGTTGAAGAGTTCATCGTGGGGATGCTTGACGAGGTCATCTACCCAGGGCGCGACGTTAGCGTGATCGACCTCTCCGACAGGGTGACGGCCGATCGCATCCGCGACGCAGCGACAGCGTTGGTCGTAGGCGTGTTCACCACCGCCACGAGCCGGGAGGAAATGCGACGCCGGCTGATTGATGGCACCCGCCAGATAGCGAGTGACTACCAGCAGCGCTGGCCCTCGACGCCGTTGGCCCTTGTTCCTGCCTAGTCAACCCCTCTTCAGCGCTCGACCGGGAGCTTCCCCTGCCCGGTCGGGCGCTCTTCAATCGCGGAGCCACGGCGTACTAACGGGAGGCGTGCGAGGGTTGCTACTGGGGCTCTGTGTGGCGCTGGCCACCGTCGTGATCCTCAAGGTCGTCACGCTGCTGGTCGATGTTCTGGCGGTCGACTGGCACGTCGTTGAGACCGGCCTCTATTGAAACGGTCGGCTGGTCGCACTGCTGGTGACTGCGGCGTTCATCGTGGCGTGGATTGCTTTCAGCCTCCTGGCTGGAGCGACCCCGCCCGTCAACTAGCCCGAGATCAGGTGGCCATGGAAGTAGTTTGAGATCCGGCTTCCATTCGCGTTCTGCGCCAGGCCCTGGTTGTGCCACATATAGATCGCGACGGTGTCACCCGCGAAGAGGCTCAGGATGGACGTGGCGGAACTGGACAGGGTGACGGCGAGGCCCCCGGCCGGCTGCGTGAACAGTGCGCCATTGCCACGATAGACCTCCGCCCCATTGACGTAGATCGAGATGAACATCGTGATGACGATGCCGGTGTTCGGGATGCTGAGTTGAACTTGGGCGGCGAGGAGGTAGATTCCACTAAGCGGAACCACGTACCGATTGTTCGTGGCATCCCAGCCATTGGTCGAATCGAACGCGACCCCATCAAACGTGATCTGGGTGAACGTGTTGTTCGGGATAGATTGGGGGTTGCTGAGCGACTTGGTGACAGAAAACTTCCACGGCAAGATCGGCAGCACCATGTGCCGGTTGTAGCTGATCCCGGTCGCCGGGTCCTTGATGCTGGCATCGCTGCGCCCGGTCTGGGCCGCCTCGATCACCCGGTTCATCCGGTCGATAAGAGGCATCCGGTCGGTGAACTTGATGACTTGCACCGCCGGCGCGGCGGTCTCGGTTGCTTCGGTCACGGCGTGCTCCTTTCAGTGATTGGGATCTCCTCACGTACTGACTGCTCAGGCGTGAGGGTGAGAACCTGCAGCGGACCGCCGACACCCGGAGCGGTTCCGGTCTCGCGGATCTGCTGGTAGGGGTCCCGATAACCGAAGACTCGATCGATATAGCGAGTGACCCATTCCGTGGCCAGCGCTTTGCAGTCAGCAAGCGTCTCGGGTGCCGGTAGTTGCATTTCCATCGCGAGGTCGGAGGGCATCCCGATAAGCCAGCCGCCGATGGTTAACACATCGCCTGGCTGGGCCCAGGTCTGCGTCTTGCTAGTGAACTTTGCCAGCAGGCTTGGTTCGGCCACGGCAAAGAGGGCATGGGGCCCAGGGTCGGGCATTGCATCGTAGCGGTCCTCTCCTGGGTGACGCGCCCGAACAGCGGCATCCATCTCCTTGATGGCGCCAAAGGTACGTCGCACGCGGTCACGTGGGTCGGGCTCCTGCGGAAGTCCGGGCATCAACGGGCGGTAGTTCGGCTCTATTCCGTATCGCCATAACTCTTCGTCGTTGACGTTGCCGCTAATGGCCACGGCGGTTTCGGTGCCGACGAGCCACAGTAATTTCTTGGCGTCGACGACGTTGGACCATTCGCCGTTCGAGTCGATACATGTCTCGAACGAGTCTGTAATTAGAACGACCCCGTTTTCACGGCTGGGTCTCATTCCGATTCCAAGCGTCATTTCCTGGTCTCCTTCAGCGAACCGGGTTCTCGTCCAAGGCCATCGACCACTAGATCAGCGAGGTCCAGCTCGTTGACTATCAAGTGCCGAGGGTTCCATCAAGACCACGAAGGTACAGGGGATTGGGCGCGCCGTAGGGACTAAGTCCTCGCGGCTGGCCGCCGCCAAACTTGCCACCACCTCCGCCGCCAGTCATGGCGCCGCCAACTCTGGAGCCATTGTCGATAATCCACCCTCCCGCCGCCACGATGGCTTCAAGGGTGCGGGCAAGCAACAACAAGCCACCGATCCCGCCTTCAACCACTAATGCCATGGCGACGATGGCTGCGCCGACCGCGGGTAACAGGGGCTTGAGATCGTTGAGGTGTGCAACTACATCGCCGAAGATTTTCTTGATCTCCTTGATGCCTTCCTGCACGTTGGGGTTGTTGAAGATTTGCTTCAGGGCGTTCCACTCATCCCCGGCGACCTTGCTGATCTGAGGCCAGTTCTTGATGAACCAGTCCACGACGTTCCCCGCAATGGTTGCCACGTCCTTGATGGCATTGCCGGCACCCTCGAAGAAGGTCTTCATGATCGGCAGCATCGCGGGCAACCGTTCGCCAAACCAACTCAGCAGCTCGCTTCCGGCCTTCTGAATCGTCGGAATGAACTGCTCAAACCACTTGATGATCACGATCAGAATGGGCGTGGCCTGCACGCCAAGCGCGTGGACCATCCCCATCACCTGATCCGTGAACCCCTTGATGGCGGCAGCACCCGCTGGCGTGGTCGAGGCTAGGCCGGCCACGAGGGCGGTGAGGCCAAAGAAGGCGCCACCGATGACTGCGATCCCCGCAAGCGCAAAGAGGAGTGGCGCCATCGCGGCTGTGAGCACCACCACGGCCGCGATGAGCGGACCCATGCCGCTCAGGGCGAATGTCCTCATTGCAGCATCGGACGCTGCCACTTGCGTGGTCAAAGCGGCCATCTGCCCCTGGACCTCGGCAAAGGCCCGATTGGTATCGTTCTGCGCCCGAATGATTACTTCCAGCGTCCGATCGTCCCCCATTTAACCTCCCCCTTTGGCGCGCCGCATATCGACGCCGGCGGCATAGATGCGTGTAAGCATTCCCGAAATGCGATCTCCCTCTTGTTGGGAGAGTTGGCGAAGTTCGTCCTCGGAAATATTCAGCAGTCGCTGGATTTCCTGAGCAGGGATTCCTGCCCGCGCGGCTACTCGACGGATCAGGTTCTTGTGCATTCGCGTTATGTCACCGGATCAGCGTCCGTGCCGTTGACGGCCGCTATCAAACGCTCCTCGTCCGTGAGAGGACGAGGACGAGGACGAGACTTCCGGCCCGGAATGAACAGGCCCATGAGCCGGTACATCTCGGTCTCGGCTCGCACCTTCAACATCGCCGCCTGGAACAGCAGCTCTTGCGCCGTGGCGCGTGGCGCTGATTGCCGTAAGACCGTCGTCGGGTAGACCTTCCCGCTTGCGCCTCTCCAATAGCCGACGATTGGCCGAGGCCGCGGGCTCTCGACCACGGCCGAGAGGAGCGACGGCGCGGCCGTCGTCTCCCCGGCATCTTCAATCCACGGTTCCGGCCGAATGTAGCGCACCTTTAGACCAGACCCTGAGCCCGCAGCCGGTGATAGATCCCGGCGTGCTGGGCGAAGCCGTAGGGGTTTAGTCGATACAGCTCTGCCATCTGCTTCTCCTGCTCAAGGCGCTTCTCGTTCTCCGCGTCCTGCTTGCTGGATAGGTCCTTGATCATTCGGTTCACCACCACTCGCTTGACGCGTTCTCGGTTCAAGCTGTCGATGAATCGGTCGGCCGCAGCGATGCCGACGCGTTCGGCAGTTTCGTTCTCCCGTCGGGCTGCCGGCGACAGCTCGGATGCTCTTGCGAAGGCCTGCTTGACGCTTAGCGTTCCCGTCGCGGGACTAGCCCCAACGAGGACCGGGCTGACCTCAAACAACTCGTTGACCAGCTTGATAAAGCGCGTCCCTACGCCGTCCTTCTCCTCGCCGCCATCGGCGACAGAGAACTGCACGGACCACTGTTTGACAAACCCGCCCTTGACCAACTCAAAGGCGTCTTTGCCGGCCTGGGTCGCAGTAGCGAAGAGCGCCTTCATCAGCAGCCCTCCGGTGTTCTCGCTGCCCTTCATGTACGGGATGCGCGGATCACCGGGCATCAGCTCCTCGAGCTGGGTCACCTTGCCGACGATTTTGGTGATGTCATGGGACCACGCGATCGCCACTGACTGGCCCTCATTGATTACTTTCGAAAAGCACCCAGGAACCATTACGTCGTTTTGACGATCGACCACGCCGGTGCGGTTGACAAAAGCCGTGACCTCGCCACGCGTCTCATCCGCCTTTACGACGGTGCCGGCAAGTCCGCGAATGTGTCGCGCCTCGCTCGCCGATATGTAACTCATCGCTTCCCCCCTCGATTGATGTTCTGTCTAGGCGCGTCGCCGCGCGGCTAGCTCGGCCCGCATCTGCTGCCAGCGTTTTATCTCGGCCGCCTCGCGGGCCTGTCGTTGCTCGTCAAGGTGCGCCTGTTCCTTGTCGGACAGGCCCACCTCTTTGTCGATGCGTTTCTGTAGCTCTGCATGCGCCGCACGGGACGCCTTCGTTGAAGCGACGAAGTTATGCATCTGATTGCGGTATTCCGCCTGCCAGGCTTGTCGCTGGACCTCGTAGCCTTCGGCGTCGAGCCATTGCTCAAGAGAGCGGATCTCCTGGGCCAGGTTCATAGCGCGGCGCGGACCCAGCAGGTCTGACGCATCGGCAGAAGTGCCATGCTGACCGGGATGCCGGTCTTCGGGTCGATCTCGTTGCGGACACCATCCTGGTAGAGCAACCGATAGACGGCGGTACAAGTCTTGGGCACGTCCGCGAATCCGCCGCCTTGAACCTTCTGGCGCACAAGGTAGGTTGCGCCGCAGGTCCAGCTCGTCCGCTCCGGTGTTCCTTCCGGCACACTGACCGGGAGGTTGCACTGGTGCAATGCCGGGAGGGTCGTGGCCATTACGTGCTTTTCTTCTTCGCTCAATGGGACGATGTCGCCGAGTTTTCCGT
>JALZAL010000062.1 GCA_030948325.1 Candidatus Dormiibacterota bacterium | reverse complement strand
TCGACCGGCTCTTTGCTGACCAGCGGATTTGGCTGGGCGGCCAGTGGTTCAACGTCGCGGGCATCCTGAACCCCTCGCCGCTGGCGCCCGACATCGACGCCAGCGCCTTAATCGGCTATCCGGCCGCACAGAAATACCTCGACTATGTCAGCATGGTTGGCGGCGAGGAGAAGGCCGGCCCGCCGAGCACGATCTACGTGCGTGCCGCCACCGGTCATGAGGCTGCAGTGCAGTCGTTGCTCGCGCAGACCGCCAACCCCGAGGCACCCTACGAGGTGAACGTCAGCCAGCCGTCCGACGTGCTCACCGCCCGGGCCGCTGCCGCGGGGGCGTTCAACAGCCTCTTCCTCGGGCTCGGAGTGGTGGCACTGATCGTGGGTGCCGTCGGCGTGGCCAACATCATGATCATCTCGGTTCTGGAACGCCGCTCGGAGATCGGCCTCCGTCGCGCCCTCGGTGCGACAAAGAACCAGATCCGAACGCAGTTCCTCGCCGAGTCGATTCTGCTCGCCGTCATCGGCGGCGTCGTCGGCGTGCTGGCCGGAGCCGCGGCAACGGCTGTGTATGCCAGCTCGAAGGGCTGGGCCATCGTGATACCCGTCGAGGCGTGGTCGGGCGGCATCGCCTCGGCCATCCTGATCGGCGTGTTCGCTGGCCTGATTCCGGCCGTTCGAGCGTCTCGGATGCCGCCCACCGTGGCATTGCGAACGGTATGAGCGGGAAGTGGATCACGATTGGGAGGCCTGACGAGGCGGAGGTGCTCCTTGAGGAGATGGGCCCGGAACAGGGGCTGATTGACGCGCTGGATCCAGGCGAGCTCTCGTTCCTGACGGGGGGTGAGGTTCTCGGCGTTCTTCCAGAGCGCGTAGCGGCTCCGTTTGAGTTGCCGGCGTGAACGTGGTCACCGCGCCGGCGAGCGTCGTTCCAGACCTCGCGTCGGACCTCGTCGAGAGCTTTGGTCGCCCAGGCCACGGCGTGGAAGGGGTCGAGTCCGATGACGGCGTTGGGGCAGTGGAAGCGGACCACGTTGTTGATCCAGCTGGCGCCGTCGGCGCTGACGTGGGTGATCCTCAGCGAGCGACGCCGGCCGAGCTCGCGGAAGAAGCGGTGAAGGGTGTTCTCGTCTCGGCCTTCGGCCACCCAGACCAGGCGCCCGCTGTCGTGATCCACGACCACGGTGAGGTAGCGGTGGCCTTTGCGGAATGAGATCTCGTCGATCCCGATGCGCAACCCGGCGAGCTGGCGGCTCGGCTTGAACAGGCGCCGGGCGACTCGCTCGAGGATCCTACCCACAGTCCGCCAGGCGATCCGCATCAACTCCGCGACCGCCGACTTCGAGCACTCCACCGCCAGCCAGGTGGCCTGCTGTTCGAAGCTCAGGGTGAAGCCCGAGCCGTGAGTAGCTCACGGCACCCGCTCTATTACGACGCAGTGTTCGGGGCAGCTCACGCGCGCGACCTCAGCCTCGATGACGACTCGCAGCGTCCCCAGATCCAGGCCCCGCCAGCGCCGGCGCGCCCGCGGAGCGTCGTATCTCGGACAGACCCGTCGACACCTCCCGCAGCGAGGTCCGAGCCGGCGGACGAGGACGACCTGGACCACCAGCAGATTGCCCGCCAGCTCGATCGCCACGAGCTTCGCGCTGCCCAAACCGAGCAGCCGAATCCATACTCTGGAATTGCGCACGTCGATCCCTCCTACGAAAGCCGGTCGTTAGACAACCGCGATCGTATTCGGGACGGCGTGCGCCCTCGTTCAGGTCAGCCCGCTACCGACCCACACATGTGGCAGGAGACCCGGATAAAGGCCGCCCCGAGGCGAAGCTCGCAGCGGTACTGTCACAACCGCCCGTTCCGGGCTACTCCCGATCCTTACACAATGGCCGCGTCGGGCGCGCCGAGATGCAAGACCGTGCGGCTTGCCATTCGGACCGGTTACCAGAGCTGCTGGGAAGCGAGCCTTGCGCCTTCAGCCATGGCCTGGAGCTTGAGCCAGGTCACCTTCGGGTCCACCGAGTACATACCGGCGAAGGTCCCAAAGCCACAGTCGGTGCCGGCGATCACATTCTCCTTGCCCACCACATCGGCGTAGCGCACGATGCGCTGGGCCACCAGCTCGGGGTGCTCGACGTAATTGGTCGTCGAGTCCAGCACGCCCGGAATGAGGACCTTGCCCTCGGGCAGCTTGACGTCCTCCCACAGCTGCCACTCGTGCTCGTGGCGCGGGTTGGCCGCCTCGAACGAGATGGCCGCCGGCCTCCCCTCCAGCACGATGTCCACGATGTCCTTCAGCGGAATGTCGTAGATGTGCGGCATCTCGCCGTTGCCCCAGCACAAGTGCATGCGCATTTGCTCGGGCGGGATGTCGCGCACGGCATGGTTGAGGGCGCGGACGTGGAGCCGGATCTGATCGCGGAACTGCTCATCGGTCAGATCCGCGTTGGCGCCCATGACGCGCGTCATGGCCAGGTCCGGGCAATCCACCTGCAACACGATGCCGGCCTCGGCGATGGCGTCGTATTCGGGCTTCATGGCGTCGGCTAAGGCGAACAAGTACGCCTCATGGCTGGGGTAGTACGTATTGCCGAGGAAGGTGGCGATGACGCCCGGTGACGCCGCGCTCATGAACACGTCGGCCTGCTCCCGTCCCTGCAGCGCGGCCTTCAAATTGTCGATGTCCTTGTGCACCGCCCTCTCGTCGCGCAACGCGACAGGGCCGTCGCAAGCCGGCAACTTCATATGGGTGAACGCTGGGGATTCGACCAGGTGCTTGATCGTCTCGGGGAACTCGATCATCTCCTTCGAAACCAGCGGGCTGGCCTCGCCGCCGAAGCCTGTGAGCCGGTCCTTGACATAGGTGGAGTAGCCGATCTTCCCGACCTCGCCGTCGTTGACCACATCGACGCCAGCATCGATTTGCTTGTCAACAGTGTCGGCCACCACCTCTTGGACGCGATCGTCGAACGTGCCTTCGTCCACTGGCTGGGCCTTCTTCGCGATCGAAGAGCATCTGGTCCAGGTCGGCCGGGCGCGGCAGGCTGCCGGTATGGGTGGTGAGAATTCGATCCGTGCTCCGCTTCATCAGAGTCTTCCCCCTAGTTCACGAACGGCCGGCTCCCCCTCACCCCTGATTGCCTCACCATGCTCCGGGTACGGTCAGTTGTCAACCGTGGCGGAGTAGCAGTGGATCGCGGGGTCGGATCCGTTGGCGCCCGCCTGAGCAGCGCCGACAGCCCCAGAGAGCAGGATCGTGGCGAGCGTGGCGAGCCCTGCGCGCAATCGCTCTGCCGAGTTGGGCGCCGCCATTGCTTTCCTGGGCGGCTCGGCTGTCAACAATTCGGCGTGGAAAACCGGGCAGGCACGTGCCTCTACGGATTGCCGGCAATGACCTCGCGGTGAGTTATCGTGCTGCCGCCAACTTCCCCGCGCGAACCTGCCGGGCCTTCGCGAGCGCTTGGCGCCGCCGCTCCAAGACCACTGGATCTGTGATCTTGCGCCTGGGCCGCGGTGGTGTCGGCGGCGCCGGCGCCCGCCGCTGGCGCGCCGATGGTGCAGTCGCCAAGCTGCTCACCGCTCGCTCCAGCTGCCGACGCAAGGGGCGGAGCGCGCTCTCACCGACCGTGGCGGCGTCTCGCGCGGCCTTCTGCCTGAGCTGGGCGATCTCTCGGCGGAGCTGCTTGACCACGCGGTCCAGGGCATGGAGGTCACCGCTGCCACTGGGCTGAAGCCGTCGCCGCGACGACGTGGTTGTGGTGTTAGCGTGAGTGGCCGAGCCGCGCCGGTGCGTGGGTTGAGTCTGTGTAGCCATCGTCAAACCTCCTTCAGGCGTAGGACTCGTGGCTTGGTCTATGAGTTCGGAGTCGGGTGTCCCGGTGGCCGTCAGTCTCCCGGACTATAGAGGAGTCGCGACAAGCCTTTCAGTCTCGTAGGCAACGACCGGACCGATATCCCGCTGGGCGCTCCAAGGATACGGTCGCGGTAGAGTTCCAGGCCGCGGGCC
>JALZAL010000061.1 GCA_030948325.1 Candidatus Dormiibacterota bacterium | reverse complement strand
CGAGGCCCTGATCACCATAGTCATCGATCCAGTCGAGGGCTCGGACGACGTTGGCCTTGAGCCGGCTCCAGAGTTCGAGGTCTCCTGTCCATCGGACGTATTGGCCGAGGAGCACAACAAAGAGGGGCGTGGCATCCACGGTCCCGTAGTAGGGCGTGTAGGGCACCTCGTGCAGGCTCGCCTGCTCCCCCACCCTGAGTTCATGGAGGATCCTCCCCGGCTCCTCCAGGGTTCGGGGATCATGATGATCACCCTGGTGGTCCGCCAGCTGCTGCAGGGTGTTGGCGGCGATTCGGGGATCGTAGGCCAGAACCTCGAGCGCCGTGAGGAGGCTGTCCCGGCCGAAGAGCGCGACGAACCAGGGCACCCCCGCGGCAAAGAAGGTCTCGCCGCGCTGCCTGGTGAGCAGCATAGCCAGGTCGTCAAAACAGCGCTCGAGGACCCGATTGAACAGCGCGTTGTCTGTCTCCACCGTCACTCGGTCCAGGTACCTTTTGGCTGGCCGTCGCACGGGGGCGGACTCGAGCGAGCCCTCACCCTCGTCGCGCAGTTCGCCGGTGATCCGGATCGCGCTGCTCCCGTGCGCGTCGAGGCTCAGGTCGTAGGTTGCCGCCTGGGGATCCTTCCGGCTCGGTGGGGGGTCGAAGGTGAGACTGATGCGGCGCCGCCTGCCATCGGCACCGTCATACCTAAAGAGCAGGGTCGACCCGCTCCACGCGGGTTTGTGCAACTTCCCCCGCTTGCCGCGTCGGCTTCCTCGGATCACGAAGATGTCTTCGAACATCGCCTCGAACTCGAATCCCAGCGACACCTCAACCCCGAAGAGTGCAAAATTCTGAACGGTCACCTGCTCCCGCATCGTGTTCGACAGGCGACGTTCGCGACGGATGCCGAGCATCTCCTTGGGGAGCGCTGAGCCGGTCGCGAGTTGCAGGCGGGGATTGGTCAGCTCGGATATCGACCGGTCAGGCTGGCTGGCACTGGCGAGGAGGACGGAGAGGGGGCCCCCGTTCAGCCGGAGTGTGGCTCGGTCCAAATAGCGCGTGTCATGGAAATAGAGCCCGTGAGCATCACTCGCCCTGGTATCAATGTCCCCCTCTGGGCCGCAGAGCGCGAAGAGGTTGGTCGCCTTGGTGGTCAGCGTGGTCAGCGGGTTCAGGTCGCTCCCCGAGCTTGATTCTGGCATTACGACTACCTCCGATCAGAGTTCAACCTCCCGGTCACCGCCGTCATCATCACGCATGCCGCGTTGGAACCCGCTCAGGGCTTTGCCGATGGAGCGCCCGATCTCGGGGAGGCGGTTGGGACCGAAGATCAGGAGGGCGATCAGGATCAGGATCTCGGGCGCGTGGCTCATGACGCGGTCTCAGGGAGCCCGTCGGCGCTGATGCGCTCGTCCAGGTCGTCCGCGAAGCTGGCGGGGGTGAGCACGGTGAGCCGGTCT
Organism: Candidatus Dormiibacterota bacterium; assembly: GCA_030948325.1. Next base: position 7,994 of record JALZAL010000061.1, on the reverse strand, counting down.
CCCCGCAGCAGCCGGGTTGAGCCCGCCACCACCTCGGAGCCGTCCCCACGGGAGAGAGCCAGGACCAGGCTCCCGGGAGGCCATGCGACTTCACGCACCAGTCTCCCGACAGGGGGGCGGTCGATATTCAAGGTCAGGTCGACGATCCGATAGTCACGCAGTCCCGCCGGCACCCCCGGTGCCTGAGTTGACCGCGTATGAGCCTCCTCGACCGCCTCGCCCAGGCGTCGGCTGTAGGCCTGGAGGACGTCGCGGTGAGTGAGCCAGCCAGCGGGGGATGCCCCCTCCTGGTCCAGCACGGGCAGGCCGGATCCGTCAGCCGCGGTCAGATGTGCGAGTGCACTCTCAAGTGTCTGGTCCGGGCGCACCGAGGGTGAGTCGATGACCAGGTCGCCGGCGGACATGTCAAGGGCGTTGTCGCGCATCGCCGACTCGACCTCGGAGAGCTTCACCACCCCGCGGAAACCCACCCCGGGATCAATCACCGGCAGGGCTTCGGTGCCGCTCTCGATCATCCTCTCGATTAGCGCGTCGAGAGGCGTGTCCGAACCAACCGAGGGCGGGGCAGCCTGCATTGCGTCACGCACTCGGATGAGCTGCATCAGGTTGGCCTGGCGGCCTCGGTTGATCTCAATGCCCCGCCGGCGCAGCTTGAGGGTGTATATGGTGTCGCGACTCAGCAGCGTGCTCAGCCCGGAACTGAGCACGACGGCGAACATGAGCGGCAGGATGATCGCGTAGTCGCCAGTGAGCTCGAAGATGATGATCACCGCGGTGATCGGGGCCCGCGCCGCCGCCGCGAAGACGGCCCCCATTCCGACGATCCCGTAGGCGCCTGGGTTCGCGGTGCTTCCCGGCAGGATTCGCTGAAGGATCTCACCGTAGCCGGTCCCCAGCATCGCGCCGATGAAGAGGGACGGGGCGAAGACCCCGCCGGAGCCCCCGATCGCGATGGTCAGGCTGGTCGCGACCATCTTCCCGACCATCAAAAGGAGCAGGAAGCCGATGATGTAATCCCCTCGAATTCCCTTCTCCAGGACCGGATATCCCACACCGTACATCTGGGGCAGGACGAGCAGGAGCAGCCCCAGCGCGAGCCCTCCGACCGCCGGGCGTAGCCACTCCGGACCGCGCCAGAGGCGATCCACCAGGTCCTCCGAGCCGTACAAGACCCGGATGAATCCCACCCCGACGCCGGCGGCGAGGATTCCGAGCCCCGCGTAGAAGGCGTACTCACCTGGTGAGGTCAGATGGAACGCCGGGAGGGTCAGGAAGGGACTCGAGCCAAACGCCGCCCGTCCGATCGCGGCGGCGGTGATCGAGGCCAGCACAACGACCCCGAAGGAGTCGGCGGCGAAGTCCTGCAGGATCAGCTCGAGGGCGAAGAAGACCCCTGCGATGGGGGCGTTGAAAGTCGCCGATATGCCGCCGGCGGCGCCACAGGCCACCAGGATTCGAAGGCGCGACTCGGGCACATGCAGCCACTGGCCCAACGCCGAACCGAGCGCTGAGCCGATCTGGACGATTGGGCCCTCGCGCCCGACGGATCCACCCGAGCCGATCGTCAACGCCGACGCCAGGGACTTGACCAGCGCGACCCGCGGGCGGATCCGGCCACCCTTCTCGGCCACCGCCAGCATCACCTCGGGAACGCCGTGGCCGCGCGCCTCGGGCGCGAGGATCTGAATAAGTGGGCCGTAGATGAGGCCCCCGACGACCGGTGCCAGGACGACGAAGCCGATCCCGAGCCACGGCAAACCCGGGTGAACCGCGTGTCCGGCGGCGCTGTAGTCGTCATGGCCGGAGAAGACTCGGGTGAACCACAGGATCAGATAGCGAAAGGCAATCGCCCCCGCGCCCGCGCCAGCCCCGATGAAAAGCGCCATGGGTACCAGTCCACCGCTGCTGCCGCGGACCCAGTCTCGGACGGTGCGGGGGCTCATCATCCGGAGCTTCTGGCCTATCGTCGCAGCCGTCACGTTCATCGCATTCGAATTCCTAGATTGACACTAGGGGAGGTCATCAGGGGGCTTCGCCCGCGGCGAGGCCGCCCAGGAGCGCGTCGAGCGCCTGGCGGATATTGCCCCAGCGGAACCCGGAGGGGTCAATGGCACCGTGCAGGATGAGGCCATCGGAGAGGGCCAGGATGATCGAGGCGACGGCGTTCGCGGGCAGCTCTGCCAGTTCACCGGAGGCAATGCCCGCGTCGATCCACGCCCGCAGCCGCCCCCGGCGGCGGCCGATGTGCTCGACCAAGCGCTCTTTGATGATCGGCTCAATCAACGCCGCGGTCCAGAGATCGGTTCGCAACTGGACATTCGCCGGGTCGTCTGCCTCGGCCAGCATCAGGCGAGCGAAGCGTCGAATACGATCGGCGTAGGTTGTCGACGAGGCCTCCAGTTCGGCGAGCTGACCATCCAGTCTTGCCGACTCGTCGTCAAGCAGGGTCAGGAGCAGGGAGAGTTTGCTGTCGAAGTGTACGTAGAAAGCTCCCTTGCTGGCGCCCGCCTCGGCGCAGATGTCGTCGACGCTGAAGTCGTGGTAGCCGCGCGTTGCCGCGCAGCGGCGCGCGGCGTCGATGAACACAGTGCGCCGCGCGTTCCTGGCGGCCTCAGTGATCTTGGGCAGAGCTTGGATCCTCCCTTGGCGGACGCCGTGATCCTACCATAGAAACCGACTAGTCGGTCACTATGGTAGGCTAGACGTATGGCTACACGATCGATTGACCTCGCTTCCGCCGGTCCAACGCCGCGCCGCCCGAAGGGCCCAAGGCCTGCCCTTGGCGCAATCCGCTACCGGGTGTCGGTGGGCCGAGGAAATGAACGGGTGGGTGAGTTCACGACTCGCGCGGACGCCCTGGCGCTGATCCGCGAACTCGCCGCGACCTACGGTCCGGCGGCCTTGGACCTTCTCACCCTGGACGTGAGGATCGGCGACCGCGAAGGCCTAACCATCGGCCACGGCGCCGATCTGATCGACCTTGCCTCCGCGGTTCACCGTCCCGGCACAGGGGAGACCAAGCGATTGCTCACCCAAGGCCGTGGCGGGCGGCGTGATCCGACTCCTGCCCCCAACGTGGCACCTACCGCTGTCTCCGCAGCGTGCACAACGAGATTTCTGGAAAGGTCATCGTGACCTCCTATCCAAGGATGCCATTCGATGGCTGAACCGGCCGCGCCAACTCCGATCGATTTCCGCAAGGAGATCGCCGCAGCGCTGGCCGAGTTCAAGGCCTTCAGCCGCCGCGGATTCTTCACCCTGGTCGGTTTGCTCTCGCTCGCCGTCGCGACGATGGCCGCTGGCGTCCTCAGTCTTCGCTTCCTCATCCCCAATGTCACGTATGACGAGCCGCTGATTTTCAAGGCCGGGAAGCCGGCTGACTTCCCGATCGGGTCGACAACGGTCTTCTCGGACAAACGGGTAGTGGTCAACCGCGACCCTGACGGCATTTACGCCATCAGCATGGTCTGCACCCATCTCGGTTGTACGGTCCGCTGGTTTCAAACCGACGTGATGTTCCGCTGTCCCTGCCACGGGTCGCGATATCTCCGGGACGGAGTGCGCTTCTTTGGCCCGGCGCCCAGGCCCTTGGACAACGTGCAAATCGCCCTCGCGCCAGATGGCACGCTGGTGGTTGACCGAGGCAGGATTGTGCCGCGCACTACGCGGGTCCCTATTCCAGGGTGATTTTGCCCAGGTGAACCAGCGTTCCTAGTGTGTCGCGGGCCACACTCGTCACAGGCAAGGTACGGAGCGAGCTGCGAAGACTGACGCTCAGGGCGGTGCGGTTCGGGGTCATGACCCGGAAGGGCGTGCCGCGAGCACCACGCCGGGATCCGAGCAGCAGTGCGGACCGCATGCCGCCCAGTGTTGGCCATCTCGGGACCACGCCGATCGCGATGCCTGTTGCAATCAGCCACAGTTCGGCCCAGGTGGCAAGGTCGACCCAAGCAGGGCGGAAGAACGTCCAAGGACTCCGTGGATAGCATTACCTGAGCTAGGGCACAGCGAGAGCAGAGGAGAAAGACGGTGGCAACGAAACAACCCATGAACATCCTCGCGATCGACGTTGGCGGCTCCCATGTCAAGGTCCTGGCCACCGGGCGCCGGAAGCCCCTCAAGATTGAATCAGGTCCGAAGATGACAGCCAGCCAGATGGTGCGGAAGGTCCAACAGGGAACGACTGAGTGGCATTACTCCGCCGTATCGATTGGCTATCCCGGTCCGGTGCTGCACGGCAAGCCAGTGAGCGAACCGAGCAACCTGGGAGGCGGATGGGTCGGGTTCGACTTCACTAAGGCGTTTGGCTGTCCAGTACACGTGATCAATGACGCCGCGATGCAGGCTCTAGGCAGTTACAAAGATGGCCACATGCTCTTTCTCGGGCTGGGCACCGGGCTGGGCTCGGCGCTCATCGTCGACGGCGTGCTCGAACCGATGGAACTGGCGCACCTGCCCTACAAGAAGGGGCGGACGTATGAAGATCAGGTCGGGAAGGCCGCACTGAAGCGATTGGGCAAGAAGAAGTGGCGACACGGCGTTGCCGATGTCGTGAAGCGATTGAAGGCTGCCCTGGAGGCTGACGATGTCGTCATCGGCGGTGGCAACGCGAAGTTGCTGCACAAACTGCCGGAGGGCGTCCGGCTTGGCTCCAACGCCAATGCATTCGTCGGCGGCTATCGACTGTGGAAAGATCATTCCTGAGCCCCAGTCGGACGCCGAGGTGTTGTTCGGTGCGTCCGGTGATCTCGCCCACGAGCAGAGCTTCCCCGCAGCTTGTGTCATACGAAAAGGGATGAGCACCCACACGTGCGATGACGATTGACGTCCGGGAGAAGGGCTACCTGCCCATCGCCGGGTACGGGATCATCGGCGATTGCCGGTCGGTGGCGCTGGTTGGGGTGGACGGCAGCATCGACTGGTGCTGCCTGCCCCGTGCGGACAGCCCGAGCCTATTTGCCCGCATCCTCGACTCCCGCCGCGGCGGTTGCTGGGAACTCGCGCCGGTGGGCCGGTTCAGTTCCTGGCAGCGCTACGCCGAGAAGACCAACGTTCTGCTGACGATATTTGAGACAGGTAACGGGCGAGCCGAGATCACCGATTTCATGCCCGTTGACGAGCGCACTATCCAGGAACACGCCCGTCCCCATGACCGTCCACGACTGATCCGGGTAGTAACCGGCCTGGCCGGCAAGGTCCGCTTCCGGCAGCGGGTGGACATGAGGCCCGACTACGCCCGGCACCGGGACCCGCTCCAATCGCAGGCTGGGCGGCTGCACGGCGACGCAGCAGGACATCACATCTGCATCAGCGGAACCATCCCGGTCAGCGGCGGTGAGCAGGAGTTCGAGGTCGGGCCGGGAGAAACCGTCGCGTTCGGCCTGACCGTCAACGAACCCGGTCGCTGCGGTGCAGGTGTAGGCGGCGTCGAAGACGTGCGACCAAAACTGCGTCAGAGCCGCGAGTTCTGGTGGACGTGGGCCAACCGCTGCACCTACAAGGGGCCGTTCCAGGATCATGTCATCCGCTCGGCACTGGTCCTGAAACTCATGACCTACGCGCCGAGCGGCGCTCTGCTCGCGGCCTCCACGACGAGCCTCCCCGAGTGGATCGGGGGGTCTCGGAACTGGGACTACCGCTACACCTGGCTGCGCGACGCCTCCTTCACCCTTTACGCGTTTTTCCAACTGGGCTACGACCACGAGGCCGAAGCTTTCATGGAATGGCTTGTCCGCCTCGCCCTCGACGGCAAGATCCAGAACCTCCACACTCTTGACGGCGGGGACAGCCCGGCCGAGCTGGAGCTACCTCATCTGAGCGGTTACCGGGATTCGCTGCCGGTCCGGATCGGCAACGCGGCGGCTGATCAGCTCCAGCTCGACGTCTACGGCGAGCTCCTCGATTGCGCGTTCATCTATGCGCGTCGCGGCGGCCAGATCTCGCCCCAGCTCTGGGCCGAGCTCAGGCACATCGCTGATCTCGCTGCCGAGCGCTGGCAGGAGAGCGACGCATCGATCTGGGAGGTACGGGGTGAAAACCAGAACTTCACTTACAGCAAGGTGATGTGCTGGGTGGCCCTCGATCGGGCACTCAAGATGGCCACGCGCCTGGGCCTGTCCGCTGACACCCAGCGCTGGGAAGATGCCCGACGCGCCATCCACGCAGCCGTTACCAGCCGCGGCTGGTCGGATCGGCTGGGGTCTTTCACGCAGGCCTTCGGCTCTGACTCGCTGGACGCCGTCGCCCTGCGGCTGGCACAGGTGGGCTTCCTCGAGCCTGACGACGAGCGGCTGAGGGGCACGATCAAGGCCGTCGACCGAGACCTGAGCATTGGACCGCTGGTTCGTCGCTACGACGTCAAGCAAACCAAAGACGGGTTAGCCGGCGGCGAGGGCACATTTGTGATGTGTGCCTTCTGGCTGGCGGACGCTCTTGCCAACGTCGGAGAGTTGGAGGAGGCAGAGCGCCGCTTTGAGCGCCTCCTCAGCTTCTCCTCACCCCTCGGCCTCTTCTCAGAAGAGGTTGATCCCCGGACAGGGATGCTGCTGGGCAACTATCCGCAGGCGTTCAGCCACTTGGCCCTGGTCGCCGCCGCGGTGAACATCGAGAGGGAACGCCACCATGCGCTCGGCCAGCGAGCCCGAGGCTGATTCGCCGAATCGGCGGGGCCAATCAGGTCGACAACGCAAATCTGCGCGGAGCTCGGGATTCATCTCGTCTCGCTGCGTGCGGTCGTCGACGATGAGGACTTGCCCGACACGCCAGTGGACAGCGTCTGGTTTTACCATCGCCTTGCCCATGGCGCCCGAGTCACGCCGCAGCACGACGGGAGGCGGGCTTCCTACTGCTCACTGGGAAAAGTGCCCGCGGCAGCCGCTGCGGCAGTCGGGTCCATCCCGCCTGGACCACGCAAGATGTGCGCGACGCCGACCGCCAATACGGCTCCCGCAGTCGGGCCCACAACATAGATCCAGAAGTTGGCGAACGCGAGTGTGACCAGATCCGGCCCGAAGGAGCGCGCCGGGTTCATCGATGCACCGCTAATCGGGCTCGCCCACAGGCCGGCTAGGACGATGTAGCCGCCCACCGCCAGCGCTGATAGGGACCCGACGTTCTGTGCGCCGGAGGCGGTGCCCAGGATCGTGCTCACCAGGCCCATCGTTAGGACCGCCTCGATCAATGCGGCCTGCCATCCACTGATACCTCGACCCGGCTCCGTCGCTCCGAGATCTCCATGGTTGCCCAAGACTGCCCAGAGGAAGAGGCAGGCGAGTGCCGCGCCCATGAGCTGAGCCACCACATAGCCTGGGACCCGGCGCCACGGAAAATCCTGCCGCATTGCGAAAGCGAGGCTGACCACTGGATTGAGGTGGGCCCCGGAGACCTTGCCCATGAACAGGATGACCGCCATCACCGTGAGGCCCGGAGCGGTCACCTCGGCCGACCGGGTCACCGCCCCGTGACTGAGCGCCGCGACGACCCCGCCTCCAGCGGCTGCGAGAACCAGAAGGAAGGTGCCCAACAGCTCGGAGATAAGACGCCGCCACTCCTGGCTCGCATCCTCTAAGTTGGCGACGCGGTCTTCGATATCTCTGGCCACCGGACCAACTCTGATGGCTGGATCACCGGCTGGTGTGCGCACCTTCGGATCGTACGTTCAGGCGTGCTCCCGTGCAACGGGACCTATTACCCCACGGAGAATCTGACCAAGCCGCTCGAAAACCCCGCGGTCGTGAGCGCCCCGCCGGGGTCCTCCAGGTCATGGGCGGACCGAGGCGACCCTCCATGGGTTCTCAGGCCCTCATTTTCCCAGGCCTTTCTGATTTACCGTCCGGGACCGAGCCCTTCGTCATCGGCCGCTGAACCGCTTTGCGGCAGCTGGATCAGGGACGCCTCAGGAACCTCAAATAGAACGCCCCGAACACCAAAACAATGCCGACGTTTGCTATCAGCCGCTCCCACAGATGGTGCCTGAAGAAAAGGACGTCCACACA
>JALZAL010000043.1 GCA_030948325.1 Candidatus Dormiibacterota bacterium | reverse complement strand
GCCTTGATCGTGCTCTTCAGTCGCTCGTCGCCAGGCTCAAGGAAACCCACCTGGACCAGCCGCAAGGCTACGGCGTCCAGCGAGTCAGAACCGAACGCCTGCGTGAAGGACCCGAGGCGATCCGACCAGCCCTGGCTGGTGACGGCTTCGTGGATCGCGCGACAGGCATCTTCCCAGCGCTCGGTGTCAGCGGGTAGGCCCAGGCGCTTAGCGATCTTGAGCGCCCGATCGAGCGCCACCCAGCACATGACTTTGCTGTAGGTGAACTGCTGGTTTTCACCCCGTACCTCCCAGATCGACGCATCGCGCTCCTGCCAGCGGTCGGCAGCGAGATCGGCGATGTGGCTGAGCTCGGCCCAGAGCTCGCTCGAGATCTGGCCACCGCGAAGCGCGTAGATGAACGCGCAATCGAGGACCTCGCCGTAGACGTCGAGCTGGAGCTGACCGGCCGCCGCATTGCCGATGCGGATCGGCCGCGAATCTCGGTAACCGCTCAGATGAGTTAGCTCCAGCTCGGGCGGGCTGTCCCCGCCGTCAAGAGTGTGGAGGTTCCGGATCTTGCCGTCGAGCGCCAGGCGGACAAGCCATCCCATGAAGGCCTCGGCCTCGTGGTCATAGCCCAACTGGAAAAACGCGTAAAGGGTGAACGAGGCGTCGCGCAGCCAGGTGTAGCGGTAGTCCCAGTTCCGAGACCCTCCGATCCACTCGGGAAGGCTCGTCGTGGGGGCAGCGAGCAAAGCGCCGGTCGGCGCATAAGTCATCAGCTTCAAAAGCAACGCCGAGCGGATTACGTGGTCCTGGAACGGCCCCCTGTAGGTGCAGCGGTTGGCCCACGTCCACCAGAACTCACGGCTTTGCCGGAGGCTGGCGCGAACTTCTTCAACTCCGCCGACGCCCGAACCGCACTGATTGGGTTCGTTGACGGTGAGGCCGAAGGCGACTGTTTCTCCCGGCCCGACCTCGAAATCCTGCTCATGCCCGCTGAGCGGGATGGTTCCGCTAATGCAGATGTGATGTCCTGCTACGTCGCCATGGAGCCGGCCTCCGAGAGCCTGGAGCGGGTCTTTATTGCGAGCGTAATCGGGTCGCACGTCCACGCGGCTCCGAAAGCGGACAGTGCCGGCGAGACCGGTGACGACTCGGACCAGGCGGGGATGGTCATGAGGTCGGGCATGCTCAGTGATCGTCCGCTCATCGACGGGCATGAAATCGGTGATCTCGGCCCGGCCACCCTCCGTCTCGAAAATGGTCAAGAGGATGTTGGTCTTGTCCGAGTAGCGCTGCCAGGACTTGAACTTTCCTTCCGGCGCCAGCGCCCAGGAACCGCCGTGGCGGGCGTCGAGGATGCGAGCAAACAAGCTCGGGCTGTCAGCGCGAGGCAGGCAGCACCAGTCAATGCTTCCGTCCACCCCAACCAGCGCCACCGAGCGGCAGTCGCCGATGATGCCGTACCCGGCGATGGGCAGATAGCCCTGCTCTCTTAGGTCAGCCCGCATCGCACGCACGAGCGCTCATTCCGCTTCATTTTGCCGTGTCTGTACGTGGATTGACCCAACCGCCGACGTTCGCCGCGATCCGCTCGGCCTCGCCTTGTCTCCAGCTTCCGCAGTCATACTCGTGCGGCACGACGCCTCCGACGGTGTACCAACCTGCTGACGACGTCAATGCATCCTGTCAAGCGTGGGCTCCGTAGCGCTCGGCGGCGGTACCAAGTGAGCGGATCCCCTGCGGCCAGAGTCGATGCTTCCGGTGAGCAGATCGAACTCACTTTAGGTCGGCCACGGCTGACCGTCGTGACCGTCGGCGTGGCCTCCGCGAACTGAGCTGTGGACGGCTGGAATGTACTTGATGGTTATGGCCTCGACGAAGTTGCCATGGGGCCTACGGGCAAGCACTCGTTCCCTGGCCGAACCGCTTGGCCAACGGCGTCTACGAGTTCGAACGCAATAAATATCAGCTCCCGCTAACCGAGCCTGAGAAGCACAACGCTACTCACGGCTTCGCCCGATGGCTGCCTTTGGTGTCTCCAACACCGCGACCAGTCGCATGCGATTCTCAGCCTGTTACTCTATCCCCGAGCTGAGTCACCGTTCACTCTCTCGGTTGAGGTTCAATACACGTTGAGTCCTTCCGGTGTCACTGTGAGCACTAGGCCAAGGAACGTCGGCCACTCTCCGCTGCCGTACGCGAATGGCTTCCACCCAGACATTTCGGTGGGCGCGCCAACCGTTGATCCTTGCTTGCTTCGCCTTCCAGCCGCGAGCTACCTGGTGACAAACGAAAAAGGCATGCCGACCGGTCGCAAGTCTGTGAGTGGCTCGCCGTACGACTTTCGAACCCCAGGTCGGCGCGATGAAGTTAGACACGGCGTTTGCCGACCTCATCCGGGATGTGGACGGCATGGCGCGCGTTTCGCTGGAGGCACCTGATCAGTCGCGACTGGTCAGCCTCTTGATGAATCACACCTACGGTTACTTCATGGCGTTCAGCGGCGACAGCCTTCCGGGGGCGGGCCGTCGCCGGAGGGCGCTTGGCGTCGAGCCGATAGTTGCGGCGCCGAACGCATTTCTAAGCGGCCAGGGCCTGCGGACGCTGCAGCCAGATGAGGCCTGCAGTTCCACCTGGGGGATCACAAAGCAAGCCGAATTTCCGCGAAGTGAATTCCGGGCCAGCGGTGGACGCGAGGCGAGCAGGCACTGAAGCGCATCGTCCTCTGCTGCCTGATCGCCCTGGGCTGCGTCACAGGTGTGGCGGCACTGGCGACTTACCTCTCCACCCTGGACGTTGCTGTTTTGAACCCGA
>JALZAL010000023.1 GCA_030948325.1 Candidatus Dormiibacterota bacterium | reverse complement strand
CGGCAGCGCCGCGAGATCGCTGAGTAGACTCCGAGGTCGTAGGCGATCTCGAGAATTCCCCGAGCAGGAATGGCACGCCGAACGCGGCCGCACCTTGTCAGAGCCTCACGATCCTGCCCTGCGCGTCATCAGGCGCGCCGGCCAGTGATTTTCGAACCGGGGTGCCTCACGGTCATGCCCGTTGCGTCCGCAGTGTCCCCGGAGCCTCGATTGCTGGCAAGCGAGTTCAGATCCGCCGGCCACAGCCACCACCGCACCCCTACGTTCCGATAGTTCCCCGGGAAATTGTGATCCAGCTGTGTTCCACTGACTCCAGCCGACCACAGAAATCGCCGATTTCGAATACGAAAATGGTCGGGGGCGAGGGATTTGAACCCTCGTCCTCACGGTCCCGAACTCTAGGCGGTCTCGTCCACCGAGACCGATTGCGCGGGTTTTGAGTTCATTTCGAGGATTGAGACGCCGAGTTGAAGCCCGTTTCATCCACCAAGCTCCGCCGGAGTACTACATGAATTACTACAGACGGACCAGCTCGAGACCCATTGAGCATTGACCATCGCTCTCTCTCGGATACGGTCATGCCGTGCTGATATATGCCCATTCTTGTGCGCGTTCATCAGTGCCAAGAATCTCCGGCGTTGCCCAGGTCGCCCGTGAACCCGCGGCGCTTGGGATTCTTAATCGAAAGCAGTCGCTTTCAGGGTTTCTTTGGCGCGCGTACACAGTCATGCCTCGACGGACGGGTGCTGTCACGACAAGCAGTCAACGATCGATTCGGTTGAGGGCAGGACGGGATTGATCGTGGCGATCTTCGACCCAACTGAGCGCAGTCCAAGATAGCATGAGTAGCACATTCACTGATATAAATCACTATAGTTATGCTATAATACTATCTATAGTCCAGGCCATAGCCAAGGCGTCGCGGACAGCGGTTAACGCAGGCCACGATCGCTCTCGTATTTGGCCAAGTAAATGAAGCAAGAGGTGATGATGTCAATGGAAAGCAAACCAAGGGTCTGCCCTGTTTGCCAACGTGGTCAGATGGTTCCGCATCCGAACGGCAAGCCTAGAGACAGGGTCTGCAATAGCTGCGGCTACCAAGAAAATGTTGAGTAGTAACTAGGGCCCGGGGGCCAGCAACCAGGTTGCTGGCCTCGCAGGCCGCGGGATCGGATCTGCGCGCGGTGCAGGTGGCGCCACCAGCTCCTGGTAGCAGGCCACTATCGAGAAACTGACGGTCACCTTAAGACGCGCAGCCAGCCCTCGTCCTCATACATGCGCTTCGCAACGCCCTGTCGTGTGTGCCCGCGCTCAGAGCTACGCTCGATATGTGCGGATAATTGCTGACAAGTCCCATGTCTCCTACCCCATTCCCGAGCGGGCGAATTGCACCAGGGACTCCACGTCGCCGGCATCGGCTGCTTTAAGCGCAGCTAAGTAGCTCTGTCTAGCCGTGCCTTCTCCTCTTAGGTCGCCGCGGCCCCACGCATACGGATGTCCTCCAAGATTCTCGACAAGTCTGTCGGCGCAGAATCGAGCGTGCCTACCATTGCCGTTTACAAATGGGTGGATTTTGACGATCTGATAATGGAACTCAACGCATAGGTGATCGCGATCCTCGTCCGCCCGCGAAACGCGGTGCGAGAAGTTCTCGCACACCTGCCGAACAAGAACGGGGACTTGACCCCATGGGCCGCCAATATTCTTATCGGTGAGACGGTAGGCTCCGGCCCATTTCCAGACACCGCCGAACATCTCCTTGTGGATCCTTCTTAGGGTCCTATCTGACAACAGATTGCTACGCACGAGCCGGCTCCGCGCTGCCCATATGCGCGCCCGTAGGATGTTTTCCTCTTCGGCGCGATTCAAGGCTTCCTGTGTGTTGACCCGCAACAGAAGGCCTTTGGCCTCGTCGGGATCGATCGGGGTTTGGCCGATGACTTCAGGGTCATCCATTTGTCTCAATCCCAGATCTGGCTCGACCCCTGAGCAATAAGCCGTTCGCGAAGCGTATCGACCTGGGCGGCGCGCGAGCTATCGTCCGTGGATTGGCCTTCAAGTGCCATTCCCTGTGATACCTCGCCTACGATCCTCTGGGCTGCTCGATTGGCGTTGTTGAAGACGATCATGTCGAGGGACGCTCGGGGAACGACCGCATATACAAGCTCACAGCCCATCCCATCCGCCATCTTCCGAAGGGTCTTGAGGGTGATCCGACCTTCGGACTCGGCCAGCTCTGCCTGGCTGACAGTCGCTTGCGAAACACCGATTCGCCGTCCAAGCTGCTTGGCCGTCATCCCGAGGGCCGTTCGGATTCCTTTCAACCAGCCGCCGGTCGGCGGCTGCAGGTGCACCCTCAGTTGCTGATCTTGGCCAAGGGCACGCTCGATTTCCTCGCGCTGAATACGGCGTCGGAGACCGCTCAGGGTTTCATTCGAACTCATGCATAGGTTATACCCTATGTGAATTGCGTAACGCAACAGCCTATAACCTATGCTGCAAGCCTGCACCAATAGGCTATAGGCGATCGCGGGTAGCTTCCTTGACCACTGTGCCTGGGCCTTATCACTCAAAAACCCATAGAGCCGACCAGTATCTGGCTATCCGACTTTTGGCCCCCATTGCCTCATAGGTCGCGATAGCGGGCCACTATCAGTGGCAATCGCTGCGATCGCTTGGCGGGCTCGACGGACGGATCTCGCCGATCGGCAGCGTCGATGGTCGACGGACCGACGGGAGACACTCGTCGCCCGCGAATTTAGGCGAGTCCAAACAGGTCCGTGACGTCGATCATGGCCGAGAGAATATGGCGACTGTCATTTGTGAACCTGACATCGAGTCCGTTGTTTCGGCCCTTTTCGCCATGAAACAGATTGCAGCGAACTTGGTAGACGGCATGAAGAGTGTGTGCCCAGTCGAACGGGAACCAGCCGTTCTCGTTCCGATGCCTGACTGCGCAAGCCGGGCGTGAGTTGTGTTCGACGCCAGCCACCGACATCCAGAACTCGACCTCGACCCCCCAAAGCTCGCGATGCTGCTGAACGAACTTCACGATCTCGGCAATCGCGGGTCGAGCTCCCGCGCGAAGAAAGCCGACGCCGCCTTCAGGATGTCGTTGGCACGCCGCAGCTCGCGCACCTCTCTTTCCAACTCAGCGATACGCCGCCGCTCCGCGGTCGGCACCCCGGGCCGTTGGCCTCCGTCGACCTCAGCCTGATGGATCCAGGTCCGCAACGATTCGGCACCTATGCCCAGGTGCCGGGCGACCCGGGTGACGACCCCGTAGCGCTCACCGCCTTGCTCGGTGACCGCCTCCCTGTACATCCGAACGGCACGCTCGCGGAGCTCGGGCGTGTACCGCTTTTGCGTCGCTTTGGTTCCTGACATTGGCTCAATACTCCCAAAGAATTGAGCCTCCACCAAAACCAGTACGGTTCACAACTCGATGTCTTGCCCTGTCAGTTGTCGGCACGGATCGTTGGTCGCAGGGGGCCGCGCAATCCCTTCAGGAGAAGCCACAAGCCCAGTGCCAGTTCGAAGATGACCATAGGCACGTCGAACAAGTTCGCGTTGACCACGGTGTCGAATCGGGGGATGCTGATGAAAGCGTAGGCACAGATCACGCACCATGCAGAAGAGAGCACGCCGAAGGCAGCCAGTGCTCGCGGGACGTACCTTGATCTGAACAACAGGTAGCCGTTGATCGTGGAAGCCAAGCCCCAGAATGGCAGGCCTGTGTAGTAGGCGTCGAGGCTCGTATCGAGGTTCAGCATCACCAAGGTCTGCAGCTGATCTGCCCCGAAGACCGGTAGGTAAGCAGCGCCTCCTAAAAGCCGCAGTGCGCCAAGCGTGTAGAGCGCCGCGACCCCCCACGTGAAGACGTAGATAAGCCGGCAGAATGTCGCAACCAAGGCAAGGTTCCGATTCACCGGTTTGAGGATCACATAGAGTGCTGAGAGCAGCACCACGACAGTGGTCGCGTAGATCAGATTGCCGGCGACGCTGATATGAAACAGCGTTTCGTTCGCCATGATGTTCTGGGTCGTCTCCACAGCGTTGCCCGGAATGACCAGTCGAAAGGTGATGCCATAGTTCACCAGGACCACGATCGCCATCGCTAGCAGGAAAGCGGATCCTGCCACTCTTGCGGCTTTGCGTTGTGCCTCGTCGATAGTGCTGTTCGTCATACAGTTACTCGTCCTGATACCGCGTACCAGGGCCAAAGCCCTGTCGAAAGCTCGCCCATGAGGATCGTTGGGATGTACGGCGACCGCAGGAACAGATAAAAGAAGATCGTCCAGCCGACCCATAAGAAGATCGCGGCGACATAGAATCCGCGGGCACTCGACGTGAGGTCCACCATGGCGGCCAGCTGGCTGGCGTCAAGCGCATTGGAGTGGCTCGCCGTCAGTTAGACCTGGAGGGTCGCGAAGGCACTGACCCCCTCCGACGGCGCCAGTCGCGGTCTCGACGATGCGGAAGAGCATGGCGGTCAGCGCAAGGTTCGCGTCCACGGGTCGCACCGTCCGGTAGATCCCGACGGCGAGCAACGCGGTCGCCAGGGTTCCGATGAAGCCACATATGAGGGGCGATCCGGTAGTGCCCATGCTGATCGCGAGCGAAGAACATCTCGCAAATTCGCGATACATCTGGCCGATGAGCAACGGTCATACGCTGATCACGACCTTGCCGCGGGCGTGTCCGGTTTCTACGTAGCGGATCGCCTCAGGCGTCTCGCTCAACTGGTAACTGCGGTCCATCGCGGGCGTGAGCTTACCCGTCTCAATCAGGTCCTTCAGCGCCACGAGGTCGGCTTTCTCCTGGTGGGCAAGGAAGGGCACCAGACGCTGGCTGACGAACGGCGATACCATCAGCGCGCTCAGCGACCGGGAGAGTGGTCCCAGCAAAGCGCCTCCGCGTGGGCCGCCGACGATCACAAGCGTCCCCATTGGAGTCATCGCGCGCCGGTAGTCGCGCAGCGACCGGC
>JALZAL010000322.1 GCA_030948325.1 Candidatus Dormiibacterota bacterium | reverse complement strand
CGTTGCCGCTGTCGCAGCAGTTGGCCGTCGAATCGGCCCAGCGAGCGGGTGCACCTCGAGCCCTTTGAACCAAGCGTGGGTGTGCACCTGAGCCCAGCGCCGCCCTTTCGGGTTGCGCTTCTTGCTGTCGAACAGCGCGAGGCGCTCGTGGACGTAGCTGTCGATCTGGGCGAACTTTCGCGTCGAGTACCCCAACGGAAGTAGTTGCCCCAACCTCGTAAAACGGGGCTGAGCTCTTCCACGACTTCATGCATAGGCCGCTTCAGTAAATGGCGTGGGGCCGTGATCGAGTCCATCGCGCAAGGCGATGGCAAGTGTGCGGGCCAAAGTCAAGTCGATGGACGCACCTGTTCCCAGGCACGCCTCAACACGCGTAGCGAATGATCTTGCCGAGGTGGCTTCTATGGCCACGCTCTCGATGCTCTCTGGGCGAATCGCGTCAAGATGGCGACCGCGCAGCCGGCGGCCACCACGGCTCAGATAGGAGTTATCGCTTCGGCGTTCCGTACACCGCTGTCTCCTTCATAGGGCTCCCTGTGCGCTGTCGTCATACACAACGAACTTGAGATGGAAACCGCGGACAGAGCCGGCTCGTGCGATCGCGAATTCAGCTCCATTCTGGATGGCTAGGCCGGTGGCCATGCTTGCAGTTGTGTCGATGCCGATTTCGATTGTCCGATCGGGTACCGCTGGACTGAGGTGGATCGGGAGACCCGCCTACCGCCCCAGCAACGAGGAACGCGATGGTCAGAACGACCACGGTCTTGATGCGCATCTGTCCTTCTAGACGGGCTCAGGCGTGAGATTTCCGACAGCAACTCCCCTTTTGAGCAGCAGCACGTCCACAGTCAGATTCCTGCCGGAATCTCGCCCACTAGCCCCGTCCAAGGAATAGAGATGTTTGAGCCAGCCCGTCGAGCCCGGACTGCCACCCTGTAGCCCAAGTGTCAGTGGACGAGGCGGCGACGCTTGTAACGGCGGCCAAGGCCGGGAGCGATCTCGCCTTCACCGGCCTGCTCGAAATCGTGCTTGAGCCTGGCTACAAGCTCGCCTGCGGGATGCTTCGTGACCCACAGGCCGCCGAGGATGCCGTGCAGGAAGCCGCCCTAAAGGCGTGGCGCAAGCTCGGTCAGCTTCGCGAGGGCCAGGCGCTCCGGCCGTGGTTCCTCAGCATCGTTGCCAACGAATGTCGTGAAGTCCGCCGCTCACGCTGGTGGTCTGTTCTGAGGTGGCCGGAAACGCGGACCGCGGAGGACTCATCATCCGACGTTGTCGTGCGGGGGATTGAGTTGCGGCGCGCCCTACGCGGGCTTGATCGGAACAAGCGCCTGGTGCTGGTTCTGCACTGGTATCTGGATCTTCCACTTACGGAGATTGCCCTCATCACCGGCGCGAGTGTTCATGCAGTCGAGGCCCGGCTGAATCGTGGTTTACATGAGTTGAGGCGCAGGCTCGAGGAAGAGAAATGCTGACCGACAAAGAGTTGAGATCTGAATTCGAGGCGGCACTTGAGGCGGTAACTCCACCCGCGCCCTGGCTTTCGACCTCGATCGAGAAAGCGTGGCGCGCAACTCAGCGAACTGGCGGGAGGCGCCGTATCGCGCTCGGCTTCCGCATCAGCTTGCGTATGGCCGCCGTAGCGGTGTTGATCACTCTGGCTTTGTCCAGCACGACTGTGTTCCTTGCCACTCACCTGGCGACGACGCGTTCAGGGCCGGCTAGGCCCGGCCATGCCCACGCGACATCGCGAACTGACTGGGGCATGGTGAGCTCGACAACCGGGTGGCAGGAAACAACCTGGTTTGACACGAATGGGTGGCATCACATCCTTCGAACCACCGATGGAGGATCTCACTGGAAGGACGTAACCCCGCCATCAAGCGTCATCAAGGGAATATCGCCTACCCCATGGCTTGCCGAGATTCACTACATCCTGGACGCAAACCACGTCTGGCTCGTTGCGGCCCCTACCGTCCAAGTTTCCCCGTCGCAAGGTCTCCTCGCGTCGCAAGGGCTCCTCACCATTCGAACCGTGGACGGCGGTAAGACGTGGGAACGAGGAACCGTCCTCGCCACCCCTGTCGAGGGGGATCTGCTCAATCTCCACTTCGTGGATGCAACCCACGGCTGGCTGCTGAACAGTGGGGCTAGGGTGGATCACACGTTTTCGGGCGACATGCTGTTCGCAACAGGCGACGGCGGCCTCAACTGGAATTTGGTCTCCAGTCGACGCAACGGAGTGGATTCGGGCTGCTTCTGGACTGGGATTGCTTTCGCATCGCCAGTTACGGGTTGGCTCTCAGTCAAAGGTCCGGTGTGTGTCAATCCCGTCGAGCAGCTTCTAGTGACACACGACGGCGGTAGCACTTGGTCCGGTCAACCGATACCGGTGGCGACAGGCGAAACAGCGAGCGGGCCACCCGTCGTGTTCGACCAAGACCATGCTCTGTTTCTGGTGGACAATGGGCGGCTTGGGCACCAACTGTTGATGACTTCTGACGCGGGTGCTAATTGGAGCGCGCTCACGCTGCCTGGCGAAGACCAACTGATCGTAGATTTCACCGACTCCAAGCACGGGTGGACCGTCGCGGGGCCAAGTAGCTGGTTCCTCAAGACCTCGGCGGGTCTCCCGAGCGTGCCAGGCGTTGCGCTGCCGCTATACCGCACCGACGATGGCGGTTTCACCTGGTCACCCGTCCGGACATCGCTGACCATCGATTCCAGCCAGGGGCGCGTTTCAGACCTCTATTTCGTGGATCAGACAAACGGCTTCCTGGAGCGTGTCAGCCCGGCAACGGGGCAGGCGCTGCTCTTCAAAACAACTGATGGCGGCCAAACGTGGGCGACCATCGGTCCAATGCCACCACAATGAGGACGCACGGGACCTTCGCATCCGCGGTGGAGTTATTCGTGGCGACAATCGCGATCGTCCTATTCGATTGACTACCTGAGTGCAGCCAAGACACAACGACATGATCTCGTTTTCACTTCGCCCAACAAACCGAGGGCTTCGGTTAAAACCGAGGGCTTGGGGTGAGTCGGCCGATCCAACACCGCCTGCAAATCCCGTCGTCAGCGAGCGTATTCGCATTCTGTTGGCTGTACTGCGGCTGTACATAGTGTGCGGAGTGGCGGCCCTCAACCCGCCCCGAAACGGCCGATTCTGAATAGCGTAAACGTCAAGTAAGGGTTGGCAGGGGCGGAAGGATTCGAACCCTCGGCCCTCGGTTTTGGAGACCGATGCTCTGACCAGGCTGAGCTACGCCCCTACGGCCGAGCGCAAATTTTACCCCACCCCCAATTAGGATCGACGCAGATGCCGGCTGTGGGCGATCTGCCTGTTCTGATCGTGGGCGATGTGCACGGCGATCTGGAGCGACTCTTCGTGGCCCTCAAGCCCTATCCGGCGGCCGACTGGCACACGATATTTCTGGGCGACCTTGTCGATTACGGCATGTTCGGCGTGGGCGCGTTGCGCTACGCGCGCGACCGTGCCAACTCCAGCGTACTGCTTGGCAACCATGAGGTCGCGATGCTGTGGGCCCTGCGCGATCCAACCCGTATCGGCTGGTGGATTTCCATCGGAGGCCAGCGCCACGACCTCGACGAGCTGGCGCGCGACACTCCCCTGCAGGAATGGATGTACGAGCGCCCCTCATTGATGCACCTTGCGGATCGAACGCTGGCTCAGCACTGCGGCAACGATGGCTATGCCTTCCTCATCGAGGCCGATGACCCGCATCCAGTGGACGCCGTCAACGCGCGGGTGCGCGATCTACTTCTTCATCAGGGCGAGGCTGCGCTGTGGGACGGCCTCAGCGGGCCCAATATCTTCGTCGAACAGCCCATGCGCCTCGAACGCTGGCTTGAAATCACCAACAGCCGCCGCGTTGTCTTCGGTCACAAACCACACAGCAGTCCTGTGCCACAGCGCTACCACGGAGGCCGCGCGATCAACTTCGATGGCGGCTTCAGCCGCTCCCATGGCAAGGTCCGCAGGGCATCACCGATGGGCGCCACCGTCGCTCCTCTCGACCGGTAAGCTGTACCTCGCATGCCTGAGGTTCTGACCCAGACCGCGCCGGCGCCAGTGGAAAGCTCCGGCAAGGCCATGATCACGTCCGAGCGGATCGCCCGTCGTGTGCACGCGCTCGGGCGTGAGATCTCCCGGGTCTACTCCGACATCGACACCCCGCTTGTGCTCGTCGTCATCCTCAAGGGTGCAACGGTCTTCGCGGCCGACTTGCTCCGGAGCCTCAGCATCCCGGCCGAGCTCGAGTTCGTGCGCGCTGCCAGCTACGGAGCCGGTACGAGCCGCGGCGAACTCCGCCTCGCACACATGATCGACGGCCCACTCGACGGCCGCCACGTGCTCCTCGTCGAGGACATCGTCGACTCCGGCCACACTGTGCAAGCCATAACCAGGCGCGTCCGTCGGATGAACCCTGCCTCGCTGCGCCTTGCAGCTCTACTCGACCGGCCGGCCCGCCGTGCCGTACAGGTCACCATCGATTTCAAAGGCTTTGTGATCCCCGACCGATTCGTGATTGGCTACGGCCTGGACTACGCGGGCCTGTACCGCGAACTACCGGGCATCTACTCGCTGGGGTAGGAAAATCTCAGGCTAGCGTTGCAGGGTTGGCAGGGGGCCCCCCCCCGGCCATGACTTTGTTCCTCGCTACTCCGGGCGTGGCGAGGAGACCTCTTCCAAAACAAAGCCCATCCATATACCGGAAAGAGAGAGGGCGCGCGCGAAGCGCCCGCCGATGAGAGGGAACCATCTAGCCATCTCAAGGGGGAACAATCTTTTCCGGCGGGTGGTGCAACCACCGTATGAGACCGCCTCCGGGTTCCCGCTCATACTTTTAGCCGCTAGGCGACGGCGGCAGGGCGGCAGACCTTGCACGGCCGGAAGCCCGCGGCCCGGGCGCTCGCCACATCGTGCAGCCAAACGATGTTCTTCTCGAGGGCATGCCGTCCGGTGTGGCACGTCGGGTAGCAGAAGACCT
>JALZAL010000353.1 GCA_030948325.1 Candidatus Dormiibacterota bacterium | reverse complement strand
GCTATGTTCTGCGATCACCTCGGCGACCAGCGAGCCGAGGCCGCCGGTGACGCTGTGCGTCTCGACGGTGAGGGCGACTCGGTGATGGCCGAGCATCTCGACCAGGTCGTGCTCGGGCACCGGGCTGACGCTCGAGACCACCACGACCGAGGCCTCGACGCCGTCCTTGGCCAGGTCGTCGGCAGCTTCCGCGACCTCAAGCGATATGGGACCGCACGTAAAGATCAAGAGATCGTCGCCTTTGCGCACGGTCTGCGCGCGGCCGAGCTCGAACCGGCCGTTCAGGCCGGGCATCGTGTTCTTGTCGTCCTTGCCGATCCGGTAGTAAACCGGTCCCGGCAGGTTCCAGCTCGCTTGCAGGGCGGCACCCGCCTGCTCGAAGTCGGCCGGCGCGATCACCGTCAGCCCGGGCTGCGTGCGCATGATGCCAACGTCCTCCAGGCTGTAGTGGGTGGGGCCGGCGGTCCCGTACTCGAAGCCAGCGCCAAGGCCGATGACGCGCACGGGCAGCCCGTGAAGGACGGGGCCGTTGCGGATGAACTCAAAAGGTCGCAGGCTGGCGAAGGTGCCGATCGAGTAGCAGAACGGAACCATGCCGGCCTCGGCCATCCCGGTGGCGACGCCCACCATGTTCTGCTCGGCGACGCCGACGTTATAGAAGCGATTGGGGAACTGGTCGCGGAAAGGCTCCAGGACCGTGTACCCGAGGTCGCCCGTGAGAAGCACCACCCGCTCATCCTCGTCCGCCAGCTCGCAGAGGATCCTTGCGAAGGTTCCCCTCACCGGCGCACCGCTTCGATCTCGTCCAGGGCTCGGGCGTATTCCTCGTCGCTCATCGGCCAGTAGTGCCACTTGATCTGGCTTTCCATGTACGAGACGCCGCGGCCGAAAGTCGTGCGCGCCATGATGACGTGGGGCCGCCCGTGGGCGGTGTCCAGCCCTTGCACGATCGAGTGCATCTCATCGACATCGTGGCCGTCCACCTCGTGCACATCCCATCGGAAAGCAGACCATTTCTCAGCCAGCGGCTCGAGGTCCAGGACGTCCCGCGTGTAACCAAAAGCCTGCTGCGCATTGATGTCGACGATTGCGATGAGGTTGGCAAGTTTGTGATGGGCCGCGAACATCACCGCCTCCCAGATGGAGCCCTCGTTGCACTCGGCGTCGCTCACGATCGCGAAGGCTCTGCGCCTGGAGCCCTGGATCCGCGCCGCCAGCGCGGCTCCAGCCGCGATGGAGAGGCCCTGGCCGAGGCTGCCGGTGCTGAAGTCGACTCCTTTCAGAGCGTGCTCGGGGTGAACGCCGAGAAGGCTGTCATCGCCGCAGTAGGAGTTGAGGTCGGCCGCGCTGATGTGGCCTGCGAGATGCAGGGCCGCGTAGAGGGCAAGGGCCGCGTGGCCCTTGGAGAGGACGACGCGATCGCGATCAGGGTCGTCAGGGTCCTGTCCCTTGAGCAGGCGGTCGTACAGGAGGGCGACGAGATCGGAGATCGCAAGGGAGGAGCCGATGTGTCCGACGTGAGCCCGCCGCGACTGCTCGAGGACGTGGCGCCTGACCTGATGCGCGAACCCATCCGGCATGCGTCCAGCGTATATCAGGTCAATCTCCGCGCTCCTAACACCTCTTGCGCTCATGCGGCGGTCGCGCGGGCCGCCGGTGGACGGGTAGCGATACCCTTGTTCGGTTGGCTAAGGAAGCTCGCGTGCCGCCCGAGCGGGCGGTTTCCGCCTCACCCCCTCCCCGCATAGCGATCTCGCGACCGTGGATCGGACCTGAGGAGAAGGCCGCCGTCCTCGAGGTGCTCGAATCGGGGATGCTGGCCCAAGGTCCGCGCGTGGCCGCTTTCGAGGAGGCGTTCACGCGACTCACGGGCGTGCGCCACGCGATCGCGACGTCCTCCGGGACGACGGGCCTGCACCTTGCCCTGATGGCACACGGCATCGGGCCTGGGGACGAGGTCATCACCAGCCCATTCACATTCATCGCGTCAGTCAACACCATCCTCTTGACCGGCGCCACGCCCGTCTTCGCCGACATCGAGGAGGTCACGTTCAACATCGACCCCATGTGGCTGGAGGCGGCGATCACGCCACGCACCAAGGCAGTGATGCCCGTCCATCTATACGGACAGCCGTGCGACATGGACGAGATCTCCGCTCTCGCCCGCAAGCACGGCATCGCCATCATCGAAGACGCCGCCCAGGCCGTCGGCGCGACCTATCGCGGCCGGCCGGCAGGCTCCTTCGGCACGGGCGTCTTCAGCCTGTACGCGACCAAGAACGTGATCAGCGCAGAGGGCGGCATGATCACAACCGACGACGACCACGTGGCGGATCAATGCCGGCTGCTGCGCAACCACGGCATGCGCAAGCGCTACGAATACGAGGTGTTGGGCTACAACTTCCGTCTCACCGACGTGCTGGCGGCGATCGGTCTGGCGCAGCTCGACAGGATGCCGGAAGCGACCCGGCTCCGTCGAGCCAATGCGCAATTCCTCAGTGCGCAGCTCGAGTCCATAGCCACCCCGGCCGTCAAGGAAGGACGCGAGCATGTGTGGCACCAGTACACGGTGCGGGTCCCCGAGGGAATGAACCGAGACGCCGCCGTGAAAAGCCTCGATGAGGCGGGCATCGGCACTGGTGTGTTCTACCCCATGGGAGCTCACCGGTTCCCGCACGTCAAGGAGGTCGTTGGCGACCTCGAGATGCCGGTCACAGATCGCGTGGCAGATTCCGTGATTTCTCTGCCCGTCCACCCACTCCTGGAGCAGCCCGACCTCGAACGGATAGTGGCAGCCGTCAACGCGCTGTGACTCGTGTCGCGGTAATCGGCACGGGCGTGATGGGCCGCAACCACGCGCGCGTGCTGCGGGAGCTCGGGGAGGTAGACCTGGTCGGGTTGGCCGATGCCGACCTGGACGCTGCCTGCCAGGTCGCCGCCGTCCACAACACGCGCGGCTACGGGTCCCACCAGGAGCTGCTGGAACGCGAGCGGCCGGATGCGGTCATCGTCGCAGCCCCCACCAACAGCCACCACACGGTGGTCATGGACGCGCTCGCTGCCGGCTGCCACGTCCTGGTGGAAAAGCCGATCGCCGCGACGCTCGAAGAGGCAGACGAGCTCGTGGCCCGTGCCGCGGCCGCGAACCGCGTGCTCGCCGTGGGTCATATCGAACGCTACAACCCGGCGGTGATCGAGCTCAAAAGACGCCTCGACGAAGGCCAGCTGGGCCGGCTGTTCCAGCTCAATGCCAGGCGGCTCGGGCCGTTCCCGCAGCGCATACGCGACGTCGGGGTCGTAGTTGACCTCGCGACGCACGACCTCGACGTGATGCGCTACCTGACGGGCAGCGAGATCGTGCGCGTCTACGCCGAAACCCGTCGCGAGGTGCACACCACCAGGGAAGACCTGGTCAGCGGCCTCCTGCGCTTCGAGGACGGCGCGGTCGGCGTGCTGCAGATCAACTGGCTGACGCCGTCCAAAATTCGTGAGCTCGCGGTCACCGGCGAGCGCGGGATGTTCCGCGCCGACTACCTCACCCAGGACCTCTACTTTCACGAGAACGCGTCCGCAGCCGAACACAACTGGCAGCAGATCACCATGTTGCGGGGTGTGAGTGAGGGGTCAATGGAGCAGTACGCAATCCAGAAGCGCGAACCGCTGCGATCCGAGCTGGAGGCGTTCCTCCGGGCGGCCGCCGGTGATGCTTCGGGAATCGTCAGCGGCGAGGACGGCCGTAAGGCGCTGCGCCTTGCACTGGCGCTGGTCGAGTCCGGAGCTGAGGGCCGCGTCGTCACCATCGGGCCCTCGTGAGCGCCTCCATCGCCTCGCTCCGGAGAGGAATCGAGAACCGCACCGCGCTGGTCGGGGTGATCGGACTCGGGTACGTCGGCCTGCCGGCGGCGTGCGTGCTCGCCGAAGCCGGGTTCAAGGTGACGGGAATCGACATAGACGCAAAGCGTGTCGGGCGAATCAACGCCGGCGAGTCCCCAATCGAAGGTGATGAGCCGGGGCTGGCTCAGGTGTTGACGCGCGTCATCGATTCGAAAAAGCTGCACGCGACCACGTCGCACAAGGACCTGGCCGAAGCTGACATCGTGCTGATCTGCGTCGACACCCCTGTCGATGCGGACCACCGCCCCCGTTTCAAGACTCTCGAGTCGGCCTGCGAGCAGCTGGGCGCTGTTCTCAAAAAGGGCGCCCTCGTGATCGTCGAGTCGACCATCGCGCCCGGCACGATCGAGAACGTGGTGAGGCCCGCCCTCGAGGCTTCGACCGGCGGGCGCGACCGTGAGCGCTTTCACATCGGCCACTGCCCGGAGCGTGTCATGCCGGGCAAGCTCCTTCGAAACATGCGGACGCTCAGCCGGGTCTGCGGCGGTTCGTCTCCCGAGATCGCCGATGTGATGGTTGTCCTCTACGGGACCTTTGTAGAGGGGGACCTGGACCCCACCGACTGCCTCACCGCGGAGCTCGTGAAGACTGCGGAGAATGCCTATCGGGACGTGAGCATCGCGTTTGCCAACCAGCTGGCATTGATCTGCGAGGTGGTGGGAGGAGACGTGTGGCGCGTGCGCGAGCTGGTCAACAAGGTGCCTGGGCGATATGTGCTGCTGCCCGGAGGCGGCGTAGGCGGTCACTGCATCCCGAAAGATTCGTGGTTGCTCGCGGCGCCCTTGGGCGTGGAGGCGGAAGACTCTCTCATGGGGATCGCGCGCCGCATCAACGACGGCATGCCGGCCCACGTCGCCGAGCTGGTGGGCGAGCTAGTTGATGCGAAATCTCAGGGCAAGGTGGTCGTCCTTGGCTTCTCCTACCTGGAAAACAGCGAAGACACCCGCAACTCGCCAAGCGCGGCCCTGGTCGCAATCCTCATCGATCTCGGATTCGACGTGCAGATCCACGATCCTTTCGTTCACGAGCACCAGGGAGATGTGATGGAAGTGCTGCGCGGGTCGGATTGCGCAGTCCTGATGGTCACGCACACGGCGTACCGCGACCTCGAGCTCAGCGCGGTCGCGAGCAGCATGCGGCGCCCAAACCTGGTGGACGCCCGCGGGCTGTTCAGCGGTGACGCGCTGCAGGCTGCAGGGTTCACTTACCGGACGATTGGAGTCGGGACGCCCAGCGACTGAGCTCTAGCGCGCGTCGTCTTGGCCAACAGCCGAGGTGGCGAGCAGCGCCTGATCCGCCTCGTGCTCGCCGCCGAACCAACGAATGAAAACCGCGATCGCGGCGATGCTGATCGTGGCCTTCCCGAAAGTCATCAGCACCGCGCCCGCCACAGTCTGGTCCGTGAGCGGGTTGAGTGACGCGATCAGCCGCGGCGCGTGCGTGTAGTACTCATAGAACGGCACGCGGGAAAAGATGAGGGCCAGGGCGACCGCATCCTGTGGCAGGGTCGCGACGAGCATGTAGAGGAGCTTGGCGCCAGGCGACATCTGCCATCCCGCATGGGCCGACGTGGCGTGCAGGATCGGCCAGTAGATGAGCACACCGGCCGCGATGAATGCCAGGTGCTCGACGATGTGAAGGCTCTCCGAGTACAAGGTGGCGTTGTACAGCGCCGGCAGATGCCAGCCGATCATCACCGTTCCCGCGATGATCTGCGCCGGGACGGGCTCGGTTATGGCGCGCACGCCGGGCACACGAACCAGGCGCGCAACCATGCCTTGCGACAGGCCAAGGACCATGAGTGGTGGCGCCACGAAACCGAGCAGAACGTGTTGAAACATGTGGACGCTGTCCAGGTAGTGGTCGGCGATGGTGTCGAGCGGGCTCTCCAACGCGAGCCAGAGCACGAGCAGCCCGAGCCCGAAGTAGAGGGAGTGCTTGCGCTCCACGTCGTCGAGTCCACGGGCAAGCCAGGCGTGGCCGAAATACAGGACCACGAGCCCCGCATAGACCGTGGGATCCAGGGGCCAGCTGATCACCCCATGGTACTGGCCCAGGGGCACTGTTCACGGCTGATACAGTTCGACCGATCACTGTGTACCGAGACCAGCGCATTGGTGTTGTCGTCCCGGCCTACAACGAAGAACGTCAGATCGAGCTGGTTCTGGGAACGATGCCGGATTTCGTCGACAGCATCATCGTGGTCGACGATCTCAGCACGGACGCCACGGCTGCGCGAACCGAAGCCTGGAGGGAGCGCCTCGGTGACCGGCTCACATTGATCCGCCATCAGGCCAATGTCGGAGTGGGAGGCGCTATCACCTCGGGCCATCGTAAGGCGCTTGAACAGGATCTCGACATCGTGGTGGTGATGGCCGGCGACGGACAGATGGACCCTTCCGAGCTCCGGGCGATCATCGAACCGCTGGTCAGCGGCAAGGCCGACTTCTCCAAGGGCAACCGGTTGTTCAGCGGCCGGGCCTGGGAGAAGACGCCAAAGGTCCGCTACCTGGGCAACGCAATGCTCTCGATGATGACGAAGTTCGCGTCCGGCTACTGGCACGTCGCAGACTCGCAGGCCGGATACACGGCGATCTCCAAGCCGGCGCTGGCAAGCCTTGACCTCGACCGCCTGCACCCGCGCTACGCCTTCGAGAACTCGATCCTGATCCAGCTCAACATCAGGAACTGGCGCGTCCAGGACGTGGCCATCGAGCCTCGATACGGGATCGGCGAAAAATCATCGATGCGAATCCTGACGGTGATCCCGGACATCTCCTGGCTGTTGTTCCGTGGGTTCCTCGACCGCATGTTCGAGAAGTACGTGATCAGGGACTTTCATCCCCTCGTCTTTTTCTACGGCATCGGCGCTCTCCTGCTCGTGATGGGTTTCGCGCTGGGCATCGTCGAGATCGCGCTCAGGGTGGCAAACGGCCAGGTGGCATCCGCCACGGTCGTGCTCGTGGCCCTGCTGATGATCTCCGGCCTGCAGCTTCTGCTGTTCGGGATGTGGTTCGACATGGAATACAACAGGACAGCACGCTGACCGCCGGCCTGGACATCATCGTCCTGGCGGCGGGGCTGCTCGTGCCGGGCTGGTGCCTTCTTTCGCTTCTCGGCCTCAAATCGCTTTCGCCTGCCCTTGCGGTGCCCTCTGCCATCGCACTCGGCCTTGCGATTCCTTCGGTGGCGGCATGGCTGGCATGGCTCAGCCATACAGGGATGGTCGGGGCGGCGGTCATCACCCTGCTGGCCGCTGCATCCGTCATCGTCGCCCGCATCGTTTTGCGCAAGCGGGTCCTGCCGATGGAAAGACCCGGACGCCTGGAGGTGGGAGCGGCAATCGCAGCCCTGATTGCACTGAGCTTGTCGCTCGCGACAGGTCCGTGGTTGGGACAGTCGGCCGACAGCTTCTACCACATGGCGGCGGCGCGCGAGCTGCTGCGGGCCAATCAGGCACTTCCACAAGAGGTGTTTTTCCGGACCCAGGTGACGTACCCGGACGCCACCAGCGGCAGCCTCCACCTGGTGCTGGCATGGCTGTCACTCCTCGGGGGAATGGTGCCGGCGTGGGTGGCCCTGTCTGCATTCGGGGCGATGTTTTCAGCGCTCTCGTTCGTCGCATTCGCTCGGGAGGTGACCCGCTCCACGGCCGCAGCACTGATGGCAGTGTTCCTTTACTTCTTGCTTGAGCTGAACCTCGATATGCGGGATTCGGGTTACCCCGACCGCATCGGCATCGACGTCGCGTGGCTGTCCATCGCGTTCCTGTTGCGATTCGCCCGGTCCAACGGCAGTGAGCGCCGGGAGCTCATCCCCCTGTGCCTCCTCGGATTCACCGCGGGCTCCATCTACTCCGGTATGGCGCCCCTGCTGGTGGTGATGGTCGCGGTCACGTTCGTCGCTGCCGCGGTTGTCGCGCTCAGAGGCCGGCGGCTGCGATCGCTCCGCCCGCTGGCAATCGCCTGCATCGCGTTGATGCTGGTCGTCCTGCCGGTACTCGCCATTCGCGTGCTGGCGGTTGTGCCGGCGCCCGGATTCGAGGCATCTCTGGCTACGCATGCGCCGCCCCTCAAGGTCCAGATCCTGCACGGATACCCGTTTGTGGACTTCAGGTTCTGGTTCAGCGGCTTTGTCACCGTGACCACGCTGGCGACCGTTTCCCTCCTCGGCCGTGCGCGCCGCCTGCTGTTGCAGGGGGACGCCGGAGCGGCCCTGTTGTGGGGAGGCGTGCTGTTCGTGCCTGTGGTCGCGGTCACGCCGCTTCTGACCGGCTGGCCGACCGGCCTCTATTTTTTTGCGAGGATCGCATTCAACCTGGGCCCCCTCCTGCTGGTGACGCTCGGCGGGGAGCTGTCGGCCTTGCTTGAACGTGTCGCCGCGCTCAACGTGCGCCCCGCAGGACTGAGAGTGCCGGCAAGCCTGGTGGTCGGGGTGCTGCTCGTGTGCGGCATCCTGTATGTGATCGCCGGCCAGGTTCCTGTTGGGGCACAAGCGCTGTACTTCGGCAATGGACCGCGCTCGATCAACACCAGCCGCCACAACGATCTGACCCAGCTCTGGTCCGACCGTCTCCGGGCGCTGGACGCGGCCGGCCCGGGCACGATCCTCGCCGGCCATGAAACCAGCTACGAGCTGGCCGGGCTGACCGGACGCGGCATCGTCGCGGTTCCCTTTGGCCATGGCTCGTACCAGGACGAGGCGCGCGACGGCGCGCTTCGGCGCGGTGATGTCGCGGATGCGCTCAATCCCTCGGCCGACTCCACCGCCCTGCTTTCGGTCCTGTTCCGCTATCGCGTCACGTTTGTGTTGATCGACCGCGGCCGGGACGGCCAGGCGACGTGGGACTGGATCGACGGCCAGAAAACCCTCACCGCCATTGCCGAAGGCGGCGACTGGAAGCTCTTCCGGTTCGATTCCAACCGGCTCGACCAGGCGCTGGACATCCCGCTCGCGGGAGGTGTCGGGATGCTGCCCACCCGGGTCATCGCGGGGCGAGCCGTGTTAGTGCGCATCACCTCGCCGGGTGAAAGCGAAACAGCGCAGGTGACGGCGAAGGGCCTCACCTCTGGCGCCAGCTACACAGCCCAGTTCGAGCTTCCAGACCCGTCAGGCACCACGATCACCGCTCCGCTCGTGATGCCCGACACCCTTCCAGTGGATCGATATGCCGTCACGGTGAGCATCTCGGGGGGTCCTCCCCTGACGGCGGGCCAGGTCGAGGTCGGCCACGCGTACGAGGCCGAATTCTTCGCAGGCGTGGTCGCGGACCTCCGCCACGGGTTCGTGCGCCAGCCGGCCTGGGAGGCGGTCGACAACCCCGCGTACAACCGTGGCGAGGCAGCGGTCGCGCTGCGGGCGGGAAAAGTGGCAAACCACCCGTTCATCGATCCTCCGGGGGATTACTGCCTCTCCATTACCGTTTTCGACACCGGCGATGGGAGCAATCACGTGCTCAACGTGGGGCTCGGCGGAACCGTGGTCGGCGTCAATTGGTCAGACACGGCTCCCGGGATCCGAGACCTTGACATGCTGGTGCATTCAGGCTCGGAATCGCGCCAGCTGAGCTACTGGGTGGCGGGTGGCGGTCCGGTCGGGGTGATCGTCGACAGGATCACGCTCTATCCACCTGCATCAGGCACATGCCGCTCAGCGCCGCCGTAACGTCATCCGGCATTGGTCGTCGGCTGCGCAAGGATCAACAGGCTTGTCATCGTGTAGATGACCATCAGCACCAGCATCGGATACTGGCTCAAGAGAGCGCGCTGCGCCGTTCGGAATCTTTCTCCGGCCCTGAGGTGGGCGAGATAGACGGCGATCACGTGGCCGGCCACGATCAGGATGACCTGCGCGAACCAGACCGTAGACGCCTGGGCCAGCGTGAAGCTGGGCTGAAGTGCGGCGACCGCCGGCCAGAGGTGCCATCCCTTCTGTAGAGGATCGTTGAGAAGCGGGATCAGCACCTGCGACTGGACCACGATGTAGCTGTAGTTGTGGGCCGCGTTGTAGACGAGAGCGATCGGGACCAGCGTGTAGGCAAAGCCGGTTCCCGTCGTCACGAGGTCGACCTTGCGGTTGCCGAAGAAGATGACCAGCTCGATGAACGCGACGAACACGAGCAGGAAGGCAAGGGTGAGCACGGTCAAGCCGAGCGTCTTGACGAAGAAGAATCCGAGGGATCCCATCGGCAGCCAGATCGGCTCGAGGGCGACGTTGAAGTCCTGCCACGCCGGGGTGGCGAGTATGCCGTCGAACGCTAGGGTGCTCAGCATGAGGATGATGAAGAACACGCGGTCCCAGCCACTGGGCGACGGCTTCAGCAGCCCGACGCCCCAGGGACGCAGGTAAACGGCGACGATGGCGCCGTCCCGATCCCGTTCCGCCTCGATTGGGCTGAACCTCCCCACGATGTCCATCAGCACCGTGAAGGCCTCGCAGTGCCCCAACCACTCGTCGCGGCCGAACAGGATCATCCCGGCGAGCGTCACCAGGCTGTATGCCATCGCCAGGATCGCGACCACCCAGGGCCGGTTCGCCATCCCGCTGGTCAGCTCCAGGCACGCAAACAGGAAGTAGGCTGCGGCGGCGGGCCAGATTCCGACATCGGGAAGCCTCCAGACCGGCCGAAGGCGCACGAACCGGTTGACGAGGTCGTAGATCGCCCTCCACGGGTTGAGCAGGTACCAGAGGTTGCCGACGAGCCCGGACAGGATCACGATCCCGGCCCAGAAGTAGATCCATGTCAGGTACTCAGACGGGTTCAACGCGGGGTTCGTGGAGCCGAAGAGCCCGGTGACGATGATGGCGAACAGGCCGAGGACCCCGATCGTCCCGCCCACGGCTCTTGGCAGGGGCGAGCGGGCGAGCGAGAGCAAGGCGGGTACCTCGCGGCGCGGGTACTGGACGGCTTTGGCGCCGACCTGGTCGCCGGCGAATACGACGACGAGGACGAACGAGATGACGACCACGCCCGCGGCCGCGAACAGGTAGAAGAACAGCGGGGCGGGAAGGTCGTAACGCGGACCGAATCCGTGAAGAAAGGTTCCCCAGGCGAGCATCAGGGGTTCACCGTCAGGTGGCCGAGCAGAGTGCTTGTCGACTCCCACTCGATGTCGAACTTTCCGCTGTTGGCCGCCTTGAACGTATGCGACACCACCTGGCCGGCTTTGGTGTCGAAGTGGATGTCGTAGCCGTGCAGGTGCACCTCGCCGTCCATGTCGCTGGTGATGTTGACGGTCACTGTGTCGTTCTGAGAAACGGTCAGCTCGCTCGGCTGCATGGCCTTACCCCCCGTGACCGTCGCGTTGAGGGTGACGTTTCGGCCGCCGGTGCTCTTGTGGCCGAAGGCCAGGTAGCCGCCCACCACGGCGATGACGGCCAGGACGACGATCACGATCGCCAAGCGCGGACGGCTCATTGAATTCCTCCTTGAGGTTGTGAAATGACGCGCGCGAGTGCGCGCCCGCTGCCAGCTACGAGCTGAAGCGCAGGGAGGATGGCGGTCCGCGTTTGGCGGGCGAACCACCCCACGGCTTGCGATCATAAGGCGGCAGCCTGGGACGCCGGCAAGAGGCGCAGGCGACCGGGGAGGCGCCGACTTATGATTCACACGGTTGCATCTAATCGAAAGGAGGCGAACATGAGGCGCTGGCTCGCTCTGCCGACCTGCTGGGCGCTGCTGATCACGGCCTGCGGCAGCACCACCTCGACGCCAACCACGACCACCGGCGCGACCTTCCAGAAGAGCATCGGCGATGAGGTACCTGCCGACATCAAAGCGAAGAAGGCTCTCCAGATCGGTACCGACGCAACCTACGCCCCGAACGAGTTCATCGACCCCGAAACCGGCCAGATCCGAGGATGGGATATCGATCTCGGCGTTGCCATCGGCACGGTGATCGGCGTCCCCTTCCGTTTCAACAACGCGGACTTCAGCAGCATCGTCCCCGACATCGGGACCCGATATGACGTCGGCCTCTCGAGTTTCACCCCGACCGCCGTGCGAGAGAAAACCGTTGATTTCGTGACCTACTACCAGGCCGGAGAGTCCTGGATTATCAAGACCGGCGGGCCTCGGGTCACCGGCCCGGCGGACATGTGTGGCCAGACCGTGGCTGTCCAGACGGGCACTGTCGAAGAGGCGGACGCCTATGGCTACATGGGCAAGATGCCTGACGGATCAACGATCAAAGGCGACGCCAACCACTGCAAGGCCGCGGGCAAGGGCGACATCACGGTCCACAGCTTTACGAAGCAGACCGACGCCGACGCCGATCTACTCGCCGGGCACGCCTCGATCGGTTGGTCCGATCAACCCGTCTCCAACTACCAGGCGAAGAATTCCAATGGCAAGGAGCAGATCAGCGGACAGCCTTGCAGCGTGGCGCCGTACGGGATCGCCCTGCCCAAGGGCAGCGGGCTTATAAAGGCGTTTCAAGACGCGTTGAAGTACCTCATCGACAATGGCTTCTACGCCAAGATCCTCAAGGCCTGGGCGGTCGACAGCGGCGCTATCCCAAGCAGCGGCGTCTCCCTCAACGTGAACAGCTCAGGAGGCCCGTCGTGCGTACCGTCGTATTGATCAGGTTGAACCCCTAAACGCGCCGACGGTAGCGCAAAGGTTCGAGGGATGAGCGCGGGGGCTCCGCAGCGCCCGGATGCGATCAAGGCGGTCCCCGTTCGCCATCCCTGGCGCTGGGTGGCGGCCGCCGTCATCGTTCTGGTCTGCGCGAGCGTCGCCTATACGATCGCGACTGCTCCAAACCTCGAATGGAGCCAGGTCCAGTACTGGCTCTTCCGCCCGAGCATCGTGGCGGGGGCCGGCGGCACCCTGTTGCTGACACTCCTGGCAATGGTCATAGGCATCACCCTCGGAGTCGTCCTCGCGGTGATGCGCCTGTCGCCGAATCCGGTGATGTCGGTGGTGAGCTGGCTTTACATCTGGTTCTTCCGCGGCACACCTGTCTTGGTGCAGCTCTTCTTCTGGTGGAACCTTCCCCTGATCCTTCCCCACGTAGGTATCGGCATCCCGTTCACCTCAATCGGCTGGCACACGGACACCGTGAACCTGATCACTCCTTTTCTCGCGTCGG
Organism: Candidatus Dormiibacterota bacterium; assembly: GCA_030948325.1. The sequence goes on along the minus strand of JALZAL010000353.1, from coordinate 1,530 downwards.
TCCTCGGGCTCGGGCTCAACGAAGGCGCCTACATGGCCGAGATCGTCCGGGCCGGCATCATCTCCGTCGAGCAGGGGCAGACCGAGGCCGCGCAGGCGCTGGGCATGGGGCGGATGCTGGTGATGCGCCGGATCGTCCTTCCACAGGCGATGCGCGTGATCATCCCGCCAACGGGGAATGAGACGATCTCGATGCTCAAGACTTCCTCGCTTGCGTTCATCACAACGTTTGGCGAGCTGTTCCGCGTCGCAACTGAGATCTCGGCCTTCAACTACCGGATCGTGGAGCTGCTGATCGTCGTCAGCATCTGGTATCTATCGTTTACCTCGGTGCTCACGGTCGGCCAGTACTACCTGGAGAGGTATTTCGCGCGCGGGGCCACTCGGCAGCTGCCGCCGACGCCGCTGCAGAGCTTTCGCCGCATGCTCTTCACCTTCCACGCCCCGCCGCCAGGGCCGGCTGTGGAGCCTCTCAGCGCGCTCCCGCCGGCGGGTCTTCCCCCAGGTCGATGACCGCTGTCCCCATGGTGAACGCCGAAGCGGTCCACAAGAGCTTCGGGCGCCTCCACGTGCTCCGCGGCATCGACCTCGAGGTGGCGCCCAAGGAGGTGATGTGCCTGATCGGCCCGTCCGGCTCCGGCAAGAGCACGTTCCTACGCTGCATCAACCACCTGGAGAAGATCGACGCGGGCAAGCTCTACGTGGACGGCGAGCTGGTCGGCTACACGCAGCGCGCCGACAAGCTCTACGAGCTCCCCGAGCACGAAGTCTGCCGGAAGCGCGCCGAGATCGGGATGGTCTTCCAGCATTTCAACCTGTTTCCACACATGACCGCTCTCGGGAACGTGATCGACGCTCCACTGCGGGTCAAGGGCGAGAACAGAGCCGAGGCGGTGGAGAGGGCCCGCGCGCTGCTCGCGCGAGTCGGCCTTGCCGATAAGGAGAACGTCTACCCGCGGCAGCTCTCGGGCGGCCAGCAGCAGCGGGTGGCCATCGCGAGGGCCCTGGCGATGCGGCCCAAGCTGATGCTTTTCGACGAGCCCACGTCGGCGCTGGACCCCGAGCTGGTCGGCGAGGTCCTCGACGCCATGCGCGGGCTGGCCAAGGACGGCATGACGATGATCGTCGTGACGCACGAGATTGGTTTCGCGCGGGAGGTTGGCGACTCGCTGGTCTTCATGGACGCCGGGGTCATCGTCGAGGCCGGCAAGCCCAGCGAGGTGCTGGCCAACCCCCAGCACCCACGGACGATCCAGTTCCTGTCAAAGCTCCTGTGAGTTGCTGGGAAATTCCATCGGGCAGTGTTGCGCGCATCTGATCCGAAGGTTGAAGTTAGCGAAGTTGGTGCCCGTGCTCATCGCGTCGGGCTTGGTTTTGATGGCCTGCGGCCTTGGAGGAAGTGGCGTTACGCTGGGCAAGAAGATCGCCCTGCTGCTGCCAGACGCCGCGAACGCGACCAAGACAAGGGCGCACTTCGAAGCCAAGCTGAAGGAGCTCTGCTCCGACTGCCAAGTTATGTACAGCGCTGCCA
>JALZAL010000285.1 GCA_030948325.1 Candidatus Dormiibacterota bacterium | reverse complement strand
GTGTATAAGAGACAGTGCTGGGCCACGGCGCCGTCGTCATCATCGTCAGCGATGGCTGGGATCGCGGTGATCCCACGCAGCTCACCGCCGAGCTGATTCACCTCAGACGTTCTGCGCACCGGCTGATCTGGCTCAACCCGCTTATCGGGTCCACGGGATATGAGCCCTTGACGCGCGGCATGGCCGCGGCGCTTCCGCACTGCGACGACTTTCTCTCCGCCCATAATCTCAAGGCTCTCGACGACCTCGGCCGCCTGCTCGCGGGCCTCGGCAGCCGACCGGCCCGGACCCAGGCTCGCTGATGCGGGAAGTCCTCAACGAGGTGGAGGAGTGGACCCGGCAGGGGGAGGACGTGGCGCTCGCGACAGTGGTCGAGACCTGGGGCTCGAGTCCTCGCCCGCTGGGATCCAAGATGGCGATCACGCGCTCCGGCAAGATGGCGGGCTCCGTCTCGAACGGCTGCATCGAGGGCGCTGTCTTCGAGGAAGCCCAGAAGGTCCTCCAGACCGGCAAACCGAAGCTGGCCGCTTTTGGTGTCTCTGACGACGTCGCCTTCGAGGTGGGTCTCGCGTGCGGTGGGCACATCGAGGTCTACGTACAGCCGTTGACGCCTGCCCACCGGCAGCTGATCACGAAGTTGGAGCAGAACGAGGCGGCCACACTCCGAACCAACCTCGTCACCGGCGACGTCGAGCTGGCCTCAGGCGCACCGGCCGGGAGCGAGCTCGCGCGCCGCGATGGCGACGTCTTCATCGAACCGATGCGCCGCCCGGCCCACCTGGTGATCGTCGGCGCCATCCATATCGCCATCCCGCTGCACCGCCTGGCGAAGTTGATGGGCTACCGCGTGACAGTCGTTGACGCGCGCGCGAAGTTCGCCACCAAAGAGCGTTTCCCGGACGCGGACGAGCTGATCGTTTCCTGGCCCGACGAGGCGATGTCCAAGTTGAAGTTGGACAACTCCACGTATGTCGTGATCCTCACGCATGACCCCAAGTTCGACCTTCCCGCCCTGCGCTCGGTGCTCGGCAAGGAGGTCGGCTACATCGGCGCGATCGGAAGCCGGAAGACAAACCAGAACCGTTTCGACGCGCTGCGAGGCGAAGGTTTCACGGAGGAGCAGATCTCGCGAGTGCACGGCCCGATCGGCCTCGACCTCGGCGGGCGCGGCGCGGAGGAGACGGCGCTGGGGATCCTCGCCGAGATCACCGCGACTCGATTCGGTGGCACCGGTTCGTCCATGCGCGACGGCAGGCGGCCCTCCATCCCGTAAGGCTTCGGCCCGGCTTTTCCTCATCGCGGTCGGAGTCTGCGGTCAATCTCCGGCAAGGCGTCGAAGGACCTTCACCTGATCGGCATCTGGACCACCGCCGGCGCCAGGCACCTCCAGGATGAATGGGAGCTTGCCGAGTCGCGGCTCGTGGAGCAAAGCGCGGAAACCACCTTCGCCGATCTGGCCTTCGCCGATGTTGGCGTGGCGGTCACGGTTTGATCCAAGCCCAGTCACCGAATCGTTGCAGTGGATCACCTCGACCCTGCCCAGCCCGATCACACGATCCAGCTCGTCGAGCGTGCGCGTGACATCGGCCTCCGTCCGTTCGTCATAGCCCGACGCGAATGCGTGACAGGTGTCCAAGCACACCGATGCCCTGGGATCGTCCAGGGCGCTCAGCATCTGGGCGATCTCCTCGAAGCGCGCACCGACGCAACCGCCCAGGCCCGCGTTGTTCTCGATCACCAGGCGCGCGGTATTGGGATCCGCTCGCTCCATCACGTGCTTCAGGTGCTCGACGATGTTCGGCAGCCGCGCCTCGAATCCCGCCCCCTTGTGCGAGCCGGTGTGGAAGATGACGCCGCTGATGCCGAGCTCATCCGCAGCTTTCAGGTATCCGGCGAGCGTGCTCTCGGAGCGTTGGCGCATGGCTGGATCGTCGCCGGCGAGGTTGATCAGGTAGACGGCGTGAAAGTAGAAAGGTGGGTGGCCGTGCTCGTCGGCGGCCTCCTTGAACGTCGATATCCGCCCCTCGTCCAGCTTGGGCGAACCCCAGAAGCCAGGTGGGGTCGGATGGACCTGGATCGCCTCAGCACCCATCGCAGCGGCCCGCTCGAAAGCCAGGTGTAGGCCCCCGGAGGAATCGACATGAGCGCCAAGAATCGGCATCCCTCAAAGACTAACCCGCGCTGTCTGGCATGCTTCAGGGAGTCATGGTGTTTGTCATGAGCGATCTCGAGCTGCCGATCCGGGGACGCACCTACCGAGAGCCCGACGGACCGCACAGCGTGGTCGTGCGCGGACGCGACATCGAGCCTGCCCTGCAGCACATCGCCGCGCGCGACGATTGCCGCTCCCTGGCCATCATCAACCTCCCCGCCTCGGTGCCTGATCTCTCCACCCTCGCGGGCCGGCGGCTGCTGCTGGTCGACGGCGACAGCGGCCGCCTCCGCGACTTCGCCGAGCTCGCCCTACGCGCGGATGCGGAGGTCGAATGGATCCGGTCGGCGCGCCCCCCGTTCGAACGCCTTGCTGCGGCGCTGCTACCTGTCGGCGCGGTGGTGCTGGCGGCGGGCTCGGGCTCTCGAATGCCAGGCTCGCAAAAGCTTCTCCTTGAATTCGATGGCAGGCCGATGGTGAGGCATGCGGTCGAAGCCGCCTCCGACGGCGGCTGCCACCAGATAGTGGTCGTTTACTCCAACGACGAGGTCAGGCATGCGGTCGACGGCGCTGCAGAGCTCGTCTACAACCCGGACGCACGCACTGGCATGGCCTCGTCGCTCAAGGCCGGCCTCCGGGCGCTTCGCCCGGAGATCGAAGCTGCCGTCGTCTTGCTGGGCGATCAGCCCCTGGTCGGCTCGCGCACGGTCGCGGCGCTGTTGCGGGCTTGGCGGCGCGAAGGCTCACGTCCCGCCGTCGCAGTCTCCAAGCGGCGCACCGCAGGTGAGACCGACCCGGGCCATCGCCCCGTGGCGCAGTGGACACCCCCCGTCGTGCTCGCCCGCGAGATGTGGGAGGAACTCTATGCGCTTGAAGGTGACGCGGGCGCCCGGCAGATCCTCGACGGGCACCCCGAGCTGCTGGACACCGTGCCGGCGCCAGGCCGTCCGGACGACATCGATACGCCGGAGGACTACGCCAAGATCCTCAGCCTTTTTCCCCGCAAAAAGTCGCGCAGGCGGGCTTAGCCGCCGCCCCTACAAACCCGCCCACCGCGATCGGCTACGATTCTGAATAGTGCTAGTGATCGCTCTAGGAGTGACAGCTTGAAGGCTCCAGGCGCCCGAGGAGCGAAGCGTGCGGGCTGGCGCCGTTCCGGCAAGTACACGGACATCATCTATGAGACGTGGGACGGTATCGCCAAGATCACCATCAACCGGCCCGAGGTGCGCAATGCGTTCCGGCCGACCACCGTCTTCGAGATGTCGCGAGCCTTCGAGATCGCACGCGACGACCCACAGATCGGCGTGGTCGTGCTGACCGGGGCGGGTACTGAAGCTTTCTGCTCAGGCGGCGACCAGCGGATCCGGGGCGACGACGGGTACATCGATCCGCAGGGAACCGGGCGCCTGAACGTGCTCGACTTGCAGATTCAGATCCGGCGCCTTCCGAAACCGGTGGTGGCGATGGTCGCCGGCTATGCGATCGGCGGGGGACACGTGCTCCACATCGTCTGCGACCTGACCATTGCGGCTGACAATGCCCGGTTCGGCCAGACCGGTCCTCGCGTCGGCAGCTTCGACGGAGGCTATGGCGCGGGGCTCCTGGCCCGCATCGTCGGGCAAAAGAAAGCGCGCGAGATCTGGTTTCTGTGTGAGCAGTACGACGCCCGGCAGGCGCTTGAGATGGGCCTGGTCAACAAGGTGGTGCCGCTCGCTGAGCTGGAAAAGGAGACGGTGGCCTGGTGCCGCCGCATGCTCGAGCTCAGCCCGCTTGCGCTGCGAATGGTCAAAGCAGGTCTCAATGCCGCCGACGATGGGCTCGCGGGAATCCAGCAGCTCGCCGGTGATGCGACCTTGCTCTACTACATGAGCGAGGAGGCACAGGAGGGCAGGGACGCATACGTTCAAAAGCGGAAGCCGAACTTCTCGAAGTTCCCCAAGCGGCCGTGATGGTGACGATGGCGACCGCTCGGCCCAGCCCAGCTCGGGTTTGGTGGCTTGCTGTTCGGCCGGCGACCTTGGCGGCGTCGGTGGCGCCCGTGCTTGCGGGCACCGCGGTCGCTGTGCACGATGGACTCGTCCGGCCGGCGGCGGGTCTCGCCGCCCTCTTGATCGCGCTGGCGATGCAGATCGGCGTCAACTTCGCGAACGATTACTCAGATTTCGTTCGGGGCGCCGACACGCCGCGGCGGATCGGACCTTTGCGGGCGGCGTCCTCGGGCGTCGTGGCGCCGGAGCGCGTCAGGTGGGCTGCGATCGCGTGTTTCGGTGTGGCCGCGGCGATCGGCCTCGCCCTCAGCATGGCCACTGATTGGCGGCTGATTCTGGTCGGCTTTGTGTGCTTGCTGGCCGGCTGGCTGTACACCGGCGGACCCCGGCCCTATGGCTACCTGGGGCTTGGCGAGCTGTTCGTCTTCATCTTCTTCGGGTTGGTCGCGACAGCGGGCACCGTTTACGTGGAGGAGCTGCGTGTGACGCCGTTGGCGATCCTCACGGGCTGCGGCGTCGGATTCCTTGCCACGGCCATCTTGGTTCTCAACAACCTGCGTGACATCGAGACGGACGCCGCGGCAGGCAAGCGCACGCTCGCAACGAGAATCGGCCGGCAGTCAACGTTGGGAGTCCTTGTGGTGCTGGTGAGCGCTGCCTTCGCGATCCCGCTCGTCATCCTGGTCACGCGACTTGCCGGAGCTTGGGTCGTGCTCGGCCTGCTCGCCATTCCGATTGCCGGCGGGGCGGTCCGAACGGCATTGGGGAGCCGAAACGGTCCTGAGCTTGTAGGGGCACTGAAAAGGATGGCAGCAGCAGAGCTTGCTTACGCGCTGCTGCTGACGTTCGGGCTGCTCGTGCCGTGACGATCTACATCACTGCGCGCAGGCCGGCAGAGGTGGCTCGGGAAGTCGACCGCTGGCGCAGGCGAGGCTGCCACTCGTTCGTGATCCGCCGGATCGACGGTGCCGGTCTGTTGGACCAGGAGCGCCTCGGCGCAGCCCGATACAGCGCCGGACTTCAGGCCGACGTTGAGCTGGAGGGCGGGGCCTCAGATTTGTCCGCCGCGGCTTCCAGGTGAGCAAGCAGCAATCGCGCGAAGGCGTCGGGGCGCTCCTGGTGCACCGAATGACCCGCACGCTGGACGACCACCATGCGGCCGTGAGGGATCGAGGTCGCCAGGCGCCGCGCGGACGCCACGTACCCATGATCCAGCTGTCCCGCCACGAAAGTGCAGGGGACCTGGACGTGAGCGAGCTCATCCCACACTGGTCTCATGGCGCCGGCGCCCATCCCGCGCAGCGCTCCGGCCAGGCCGGCGACTCGATTCTTCATCCGCTCCGCTCTGACCTGCGCGACGAACGACGGCCCGCGCCGCTCCAGGCCGGCGAACAGGGGCAAACCGCCCCAGTAGTCAACGAACGCATCGAGACCGTCTGTTTCGATTCGCTGCGCCAAGGCTTCATCGCCACGCCGCCTACCTTCGCGCGCATCCTCCTCCAGACCCGCATGCGCTCCGATCGTGAGAAGCGAGAGGAGGCGTTCAGGTCGCCTCGCTGCGATGTGGATCGCAAGACGTCCGCCCATCGAGTAGCCGACCAGGTGCGTGCGAGCAATGCCCAGGTGGTCCCAGAGCATCTCGAGGTCGGCTGTGCAGGCGTCCATCGTGTAAGGGGCACCCGGGCGGGCCTCGGTGTCGCCGTGACCACGCAGGTCGGGCAGGACCCATTTCCAACCTTCAGGCAGGCGCTCGATGGTCTCGTGCCAGCTGCGAGCGCTCTGCGTGAATCCGTGGAGCAGCGTGACGGGCGTGCCTTCGCCGATCACCTCATAGTTGAGCCGGACATCAGCTCCTTCCAAAATCGTCACAGTCAGATCGTATGGATGTAACGCAATCCTTCGCCGCAACTTTCGTCGACGAGCTGGCAGCTCAGGGCGTCGAGTTTGCCTGCATCTCGCCGGGCTCCCGGTCCGCACCGATCGCCATGGCACTCCAGCGCCACCCCAAGATCCGCGTCTTCGTCCACATCGACGAGCGCTGCAGCTCGTTCTTCGGCCTTGGCCTTGCGAAGGCGACCGGAAAGCCGGTCGTGCTGCTGTCGACTTCCGGCACCGCCGCAGCCGAATTTCATCCAGCTGTTGTGGAGGCGTTTCACTCGCTGACTCCTCTGATCGTCCTCACGGCGGATAGGCCCCCGGAGCTTCGCGATGCCGGCGCCAACCAGTCCATCGACCAGCAGCGCCTGTACGGGACCGCTGTGCGATGGTTCTTCGATCCAGGGCCACCCTTCGAAGGGCCCGGCGCCTCTCGGCTGTGGCGCCACCTTGCGGCGCGAGCGTGCGCCGAGGCGGCGGGCGGCCCTGTTCACCTGAACCTTCCGTTTCGCGAGCCCCTGGTGCCGACGCCAGGCGAGGTTCCGAGCGCGCACGGCACTCCTGGCCAGGCGGTGAGCGCGGGGCGCAGGCTCCCGACTCCCAGCCAGGTCACAAGCCTCGCCTCGGCGCTGAAGCGGGCACAGCATCCCCTCGTTATCGCCGGCGAGATGCGGGACGGGGACCGGCTCGCGCCGGCGCTCAACCGGCTTGGGTTGCCCGTGCTCGCCGAGCCCAGCTCCCAGCTCCGCCGCGCGGAGACCGGCGCGGCAGTCGAGTCCTACGAGGCGCTCTTGCGGGCGGGCTGGTCGCTGCAGCACGGACCCGACCTGGTCGTCCGCATCGGCGGAACCCCGACGTCGAAGGTGCTGAGCGCGTGGCTTGCGGCGACGTCCGCGCCGACCTTCCTGATCGATCCCGACCAGGCATGGCGGGACCCTGACCAGGTCGCCAGCCACGTTCTCGCATGCGACCCGCAGATGCTCCTTGAAGCTGTGCCCGCAATGGATCGCACGGGATGGCGGGACGAATGGATGTCAGCGGGCAAGCGGGCGACCGCAGCCATAGCGGCCACCTTTGTGTCAACGCCGATGCATGAAGGGCACGTCGTGCGCGCGATGGCCTCGCGAGTCCCCGACACCGCTCAGGTTTTCGTCGGCTCGAGCATGCCGATTCGCGCCGCGGACAGCTTCTGGCCACACGCCAAGACTCAGCAGCGCTTCTTCGGCAACCGCGGCGCAAGCGGCATCGATGGCCTCGTTTCAACAGGCCTGGGATTGGCCGCCGGGCGCAGCGACGTGCCCACGGTACTTCTTCTTGGAGACCTGTCGCTGTACCACGACATGAACGGCTTATGGGCCTTGCAGCGTCACGGGTTGAAGGCGACGGTTGTCGTCTGCGACAACAACGGGGGCGGCGTTTTCAACTTCCTGCCGCAGGCCCAGCACCAGGACCTGTTCGAGGAGATTTTCGCCACGCCTCTAGGGCTTGATTTCGCGCAGGTTGCCCGGCTGTACGACCTCGTCTACAGCCCCGTTACAGACCGGGGCGGATTGGAACCCGCGATCGCCGACGCCGTCGCGGCGCAGACCCCGACGCTCGTCGTGGTGAAGTTCAAGCGCGAGGACAGCGTCAACGGCCACCGAATCTGCTGGGAGGCCGCCGCCGCAGCGCTGCGATAGGTTCCCGACCAACGTGGCAGGGCCCCCTCTATCCATTCAAGAAGTCGAGTAGAAGGCGGTTGAACTCTTTGGGATGTTCAAGGTTGGGCAGGTGGGCGGCGTCCTGGATGACCGCTTTGCGAGCGCCGCGAATTCTCGAAACCAGCACGTCTGCGCTCGCCTTGATGTCGGGAAGGTCGTGGTCTCCAACGATCACCAGGGTCGGCGCCTTGATCTCGTCCAGGCGTCCGAAGGCGGGCGGCTCGAGCTTCCCCTGCGGAGCGCCGGCGAAGTCGCTTCGAAGGGCGCGTCCGTTCATGTCCAGGAAAAGACCCTGGAGCCGCTTGTCGACGTGATCCACAGTCCGTCCGACCCCGACCAGCCACAGCTTCATCTCGGCCTGATTCACTGCGGCCAGGTCGTTGGCTTCCTCGGCGGCCGTCACCTCTTCGAAGAGGTACTCATTGCTCTCGTCGTACGGCTCGCCGCCAATGCCCGCGCCCACCAACACCAGCTTTGAAACGCGCTCTGGATGCTCGAGGACGAAGTCGATGGCCGCCTTCCCGCCGATCGAGCAGCCGACCATGTGTGGCGCCTCCCTCAGGCCAAGCGCGCCCATGAGCGCGAGCACGTCCTCGGTCGCCGACCAACCCGCGGCGGGCAACTCTGATTCGCCATAACCTCGCATGTCCGGGGCGATGACATCGAAGTCCTTGGCGAGACCCGCGATCTGCGACTCCCACATCCGCGAGTCAGCGACGCCCGCATGGAGAAAGACAACGGGGAAGCCGGCGCCCGAGCGTTTGTAATGGATGCGCGCGCCGTTGAGCTGAACTTCCATCGATTGAGCTTAGGTCAGCGCCATGAGCAAGGCCTTGAACTTCAACTCGGTCTCTTCGAGCTCCCGAGCCGGGTCCGAGTCTGGCATCACCCCGACGCCGGCATACAGCCTGGCGCCGTCCTCCCAGAGCAGGCCACACCTCAAGGCTATGGCGAACTCTCCATCGCCCCGGGCATCGATCCATCCGACCCCGCCGGCATACCAGCCACGCTCCATGCCTTCCAGCTCATCGATGAGAGAGTCGGCCGCCTCGCGCGGCCAGCCGCCGACTGCCGGCGTCGGGTGAAGAGCGGCCGCGAGCTGGAGCACATCGGCGGGGGGTTCGGTCAGCTGGGCGGTGACCGCTGTGGCGAGGTGCTGGATGTTGGTAAAACGCGCCACCTCCGGATTCCTGGCCTCCACTGTTCGGGAGAACGGTTGTAGGGCCTTGACCACGAACTCGGATGCAAGCCGGTGCTCAGCGTTGTCCTTCGTGCTGTCCTCGAGCTGGCGTGCGAGGCGATCGTCGTCCGCCTCGTTGATCCCTCGTGCCACCGAGCCCGCCATCGGCTGGGAGTAGGCGCGGCCTCCTGACCGCCGCACGAGAAGCTCGGGTGAAGCTCCGGCGAACGCGGTCCCATCGGCGCCTGTCACGAGGTATGTGAAGCAGGAAGGGTATGCCGCGCGAAGGGCGCGCGCGACCATGCCGGCCGAGACGACGCCGTCGCCACGTGCGATCACCTCGCGAGCGAGCACCACCTTCTCCGCCTCCCCTGCCCTCAGGCGGGCGGCCGCAGTCCCGACTGCTGCGGTCCAGGCCATCGGATTGCGGACGGATGTGACGTCGAGCCGGCGCGCCGCCGGCGCGCGCACGCCCGTTGTGGTCAGGTCGAGCACCTCCTCCGCACCGGCCGAGGCGGCGGTGGCGAAAGTGCGCCCCCGAACCCTCGTCACCGCAAGGGCGGGCACCCGAAGGAGCAGTGCCGGGAAGCCCGACCACGGCCCACTCGGATCCCGATCGGGTCTGTATGCGAAGCCGCCCACTGCGATGGGTCTCATCCCCACCAGGGGCGCGGGTGCGAGGCGGTCACGAAGCCTCCGCCACAGTCGAGAGGCGGCCTGCAGACGGTTCTCGCCGGGCTCGAAATCCACCTCCTTTCCGGCAGCGTCCTCGAGCGCGACGCCGCCTGGCGCCGCCACCATGTCGTAAGCGCGACCCAGCGCGGCGACGCTGACGGCATCGGGCATGGGTCGCTCGATCAGGAGGACCTCATGACCGCCATCACGCGCGGCGCTCACGAGGTCGACCAGGTCTGGCGTACGGTCCAGCTCCCAACTGCGCGCGGCTGTGGCCGTGATCACTGTCCCTTCTCGATGTGTTCGCGCGCCGCTCGCAGCAGAGTCCGCTGAAAGTGATGACGTACCAGCGTTCCGCTTGCCTCCAGAAGCTGGTTGAACAGCTCGAGCAGCTTGCGTTCGGCGGCTTCGGCTTCGCCGCCTTCGGCCTGGATGCGCTCGCGCACGTGATGGTCGAACAGCTGGACGGCCTGGCGCGCGGCGCGGTCGACTGCGGCCGAATAGTCCTTGCCGAGGTCGATCAAGGCGCCAAGCGGAACGCCCGCCGTGATGAGCTGCATCCCTGCGGCTATGGCCTCGAGATCTTCAGCCGGGTAGAGAGGTCCGTCGCCTGTCTCGACAGGCACGAGCAGTCCCGCTTGCTCGAGGCTGGCGAGCAGCGGGGCGGCCACGCCGCTGCGTTCGGCAAGCTCGGCAAGGGTGAGCGTCTGCGGCGAAGTCGGATGGGTGACTGCCGCGACCAGGGCCTCGTCCGATGGCTCCAGCTCGCCCGCGAGGAAGCGCTGAATCACCGTCAGCGTGAAGCCTCGCTGCTGAAGCTCTCGAATTCGCCGCAAACGCTCCAGGTGCCCGTCGCCGTACCACGTCACCCGCCCGTCCCGGCGTGGAGCCTCCAGGAGGCCCTTACCCTGGTAGAAACGGATCGTATCGACGGCCACGCCGGCAGTGCGCGCCAACTGTTCGATCCGGTACTCCATGAGTATTTACTCTAACGGTTGCTTCACATCTAAAGTCTTACCAGCGTTGGCAGAGTTGGCCTGGGTTCCCGCGGCCATGACTTTGTCTCTCTCGACTCCACGCGTCGCGGGAGAAACTCAAATAAATCCCATCGATATACCGGAAAGAGAGCAGTGCCTGCGGCGAAGCCGCACGCACGATGAGAGGGAACCATCCGTTGTTCTCAAGGGGTCAATGCACCACGGCCTTGGATTAGATCACGCTGGGACATCCCAAGGAGGTGCTCGATGGGAGGAACATGGGTCACGGAGCTCGAGAAGGTCGAGATCTGGGACCGTCGAAGCAGAGGTGAGCCGCTGTCGACGATAGCCAGGCATCTCGACCGCGGCTCGGAGACGATTCGGCGCTACCTGTTGTTGACCGGCGGCGTTCGACCAAGGCCTCACCCTCAACCCGCTGCTGCGGGCCGAGGTCGAAGCCAGGCTTAGATTGGACTGGTCACCGCAGCAGATCGGCTTTCTTGAAGCTCGAGTACGCCCAAGATCCGAAGATGCAGATATCCCACGAGACGATCTACGTCAGCCTTTTCGTGCAAAGCCGAGGGGCGCTGCGCCAGGAGTTGACCCGGCATCTGCGAACCCCCCGCTCGGCCAGGTTGCCCAAGCCGCACTTGGCCAGCGGTCGAGGCCAGATCGTGGACAAAGTCATGATCAGGGAACGCCCGGCCGAAGCTGCCGACCGAGCAGTGCCTGGGCACTGGGAAGGCGACCTGTTGGTGGGCACCAAGACCAACGGCATTGGCACGCTGGTTGAGCGCAGCACGCGCTACGCGATGCTCTTCCCATTGCCCAACGGCTTCACTGCCGAACGAGTCAGTGAAGCTCTCGCCAAGTCGGTCATGAGGCTTCCCGCCAGCCTGCGCCGTTCCCTCACCTGGGACCAGGGCCCCGAGATGGCCGGCCACGTTCGCTTCACCGTCGACACCGGTCTGGCGGTCTATTTCTGTGACCCTCGAAGTCCGTGGCAGCGCTGCAGCAACGAGAACACCAGCGGTCTTCTCCGCCAGTACTTTCCGAAGGGTCGGAGCTTGGCCGGCGTAACTCAAAGAGAGCTCGACCGAGCCGCTGATCAGCTCAACGGTCGCCCCCGGCAGACCCTGGGTTGGCGTTCACCAGCCCAGAGACTGACCGAGTTCATGGAAGAATCGTCAGCGGCGACTGGTGCAACCACCGCATGAGACCGCCTCCGGGTTCCCTCTCATATTTATCCGGCAGCACCAGCGTGGCAGGGTTGGCCGGGGTTCCCCCGGCCATGACTTTGTCTCTCTCGACTCCACGCATCGCGGGGAGAAACTAATCTTCAAATAAATCCCATCGATATACCGGAAAGAGAGCAGTGCCTGCGGCGAAGCCGCACGCACGATGAGAGGGAACCATCCGGGTTCCCTCTCATATTTATCCGATCGTGTTCCAGTAGTACATCCGGTCGAGCCATGTGGGGTCCTCGCGATAGGCTCGTGCAAACGACTCGACCGAGTCCACGTAGTCGAACGAGTTGTTGTAGTGCCAGATGGCGTTGCGCATGTCGGCGGGGGCGCCGTTGTGGACGAGGTAGTTGGCAGCGCCCATGATCGCGTCGTGGGGATCGTTCACGCTTCCACCCAGGCCAAACGCCTGCCAGGTGTCGGGTATGAATTGCATAGGCCCGAGGGCGCCGGCAGAGGAGGGTCCGGTGACCCGGCCGAAGTTGCTTTCGATGAAGTTGATCGAGGCGAGATAGCTGGGGTCGACGCCGAACCTCACATAGGCTTCTTGGTAATAAGACCGCAGCGCGTCCACCGGTTTTGCGTCGGCATAGGGATGGGTGAAATGCACGTTGACCAGGTAGTACTGGTCGATGCCGGCGAGGATGTACAGGAAATGCAGGCCGGCAATCGCGGCCTGGAGCTGCTGTCCCACCGACGTGGGTAGCAGGGGGATGACCGCCGTCTCGACGCTGGCGTAGCCGGCGAGCTCATAGACCCTCAGCTCCTCCTGTCGGATTGCATCACGGTAGGAGTACTCGGCGGCTGCGAGGGCGAGCTCCCAGCGGATGCGGTCCAGCGACAGAACCGGAGGCGATTGCGCCTTCAAGGCCTTCAACTGAGCGAGCGCATCACCCATGGCCAGCTCTGCGCTCATGATCCGCGCCGCCTCGTGATGCGCGCTGGGCAGAACATCGGGGTCCTTGGCGATAGCGGATTGGGCGGAAAGCGCCATGAGGAGCGCTGCGACCAGAGCCGCCGCTGGTCGGATCAGGCTGACTCCGAGACGGCCACGACGCCGTCACGCCGATCAGGCACCCCGATGAGCTCTTCCGGGTATGGGTCCGATTCCGCCGGGGCGCGCAGGCCGACTGAATCGAGCAGGCCGCTGATCTCGTCGCCGACCAGCTCGCCCTGCGCAATCAGCGCCTCGGCCGCCTGGTCGATGGCTTCCTTGTTGACATACATCAGCCGCCAGTCATCGACGTAGGCGGCGCCCAACAGTTGAGCGACCACGCGCCGGCCGCGTGGGTTGCTGACCACCGCCCCCACGAGGCTTCCCTGAGCGTGCACGCCCTGGGTGATGTCGGCCACAGAGATGAGCTGCTCGCCGAAGTTGGCTGCCTTCGCAGACATTTGCGAGTCGAGCTTGTCCGGTCCCATGCCGATGGTCCCGACCATGCGACACGCGATTGCCGTCGCCTGCATCAGGTCTCCAAAAACACCGCTGGTGTTCTCGCCGTAAAACACGTGCTCGCAGGCGATCGAACCCAGGAAGTGACGGATGTCAGCCGCCATCTGCGAGCGGAACTCCATCCACTCCTCCTCTGTCGGCAGCGACTTGTGGTAGCCCCCGATCTCTCCATGTGTGGTCGCTCGACGCCGAATCGACAGCCGGACGTGAGCGTGATCGGTCTTGAAGAAATGCGAGGCAACCGCATGCCCGAGCTCGTGACGCGCGACAGCGATCTTGTCGCGCTCCGTGTACTCGACGGGGATCGCCAGGCCAGCCTCCACATTGCCCATCGCCTCGCGGATGTCCTTCCAACCGAAAGCCTGGCGGCCGTCGTTGAAGGCGTACAGCAGGGCAAGCGACAGGACCTGCTCGATGTCGGCGGGCGAGTAGCCCTCGGTGATGCGCGCGAACTCATCCCGGCGGCTTGGTGTGTCCAGCGACGGATCATGCTGCTTCTTGTCGAAGTACAGGGCCGCGATGTCCTTGCGATCGTCGCGCGTTGGGAGCCGAAAAACGATCTGACGCCCGAACCGCCCGGGCCTGGTCAGCGCTTCGTCGAGCACGGACGGCCTGTTGGTCGCGCCGATGAACAGGATGTTGTAAGCCGGTGCTTTGAGGGCTTTTATGCGGAGCGGAATGCGCGTCCCGTTGAAGGCGATCACGCGCGGCAGGAATAGCCCGTCGAGGGTGAGATTCACGAGTCCGCGGAGCTGCCTGACGATGAAGCCCGGGTTGTCGATCCCGTCCATGAGGACCAGCAGCATGTTCAGGCCGAGCATGCCGCCGCCCATCATTCCGCCCATCATTCCGCCGCCCATCGCTCCGCCAGTGCCAGAGCGTCTCTGCCCCAGGGCGTCGATCTCGTCGATGAACACGATGCAGCCGCCCCAGACCTTGGCCCGCTTGCGAGCGGCTCGGACCATCAGGTAAACACTCAATGCGTCGATGCCGAGGAACATGCCGGCAAACGAGCCACCGTTGGCTATGTAGATGGGGACGTTGAGAGAGGACGCGATTGCCTTCGCGAGCATCGTCTTGCCCGTGCCGGGAGGCCCGACCATCAGCACGCCCCGCTCGCGCTTTCCACCCGCCTTCACGAACATCCGTCCCTGCTCGATGAGATCGAGGATTCGGCGCATCTCCTTGACCGCCGCCTTCTGACCGCGAACGTCTTCGATGTTCACCCCGAAGTTCGCGTCGTCGGGGTTGATCATCGTCTTGCCGATGCGCGTGTAGATGTAGAACGGGCCTAGGAACAGCATGAAGTTGGCTGCGAGCAAGAAGAGGATGTAGAGGAGATTGGTGAGCCCCGACACGATGGCGCCGGGCAGCGCGTCAAGCGCTGCCTGGGGATCGAGGTTGAACAGGTAAAAGGCACCGATGAAATAGAGAATCGGCACGGCCGCCACGAACAGGGCCCGACGCCAGAAGATTGCGCGGTTGGTCTCGACGGTTCGAGTCAGCGTGTCCCTCTCCGGAGACATGCGCTCGCGCAATATCAGCCAGCGCCGCGCCATGCTGAGAATGCCCCGGCACAGGAGCATGGCGATCAGCGCGTACCCCAGCGACCAAAGGATGTCGTACTGGAGGTAGATGTAGGCGAAAGCGAATGCGGAGCTTCCGACGAAGAGCGTGAGGATCCAGAAGATGATCACGGCGGGTCACTAACTATACGGTTGGTGGTTTCCCCGGCCACTGAAACCTTTGGGACCCGGCGCCGGGTGCCGAGGAATGCGACGACTAAGATGCCCAGCGCCACGACGATATCGCCCGGGCTGTATGCATCCGGCAGCCAGGTCCCCAGCGGGCCAGGGAGCGCCAGCCAGTCGGCAAGCCAGTTGAGACGGGTGCCCGACCCCATGAGCACGTACTGGCCCACGATCCCTCGGTCAACGAGGATCCCGGAGCCGCGAGCGGCCAGCTCAGGCGCCACCGGCATCCGGCCGGCATTCGCTGCGACGACGATGAGGTTGAGCGCCGCCCCAACGCTGACCAGCCACACGCCGGGCAACCGGTCGACATGCCAGACGGTCCAGGCGACAAGGCCAGCGAGCGAGACCGCGTACAGGATCTGCGCGCCCGCGACCCTGCTCAGGGGCGTCAAGAGCAGCATCTCCCTGATCAGGAGCACGGCGACAACGAAGAACGGCCAGCGAAATCTCAGGTTGGCGAGGTTGCCGAGCTTGCCGCCCGTCACCAATCCCAGGGCAATGCCGACGAACACGGCCGCGAGCAGCAGCATCGGACGCCTACTCGGCGGCGAGTCGTGACGCGGCGCCCGCCAGGACCTTGACGCCGACTTCGAGCGCTTGCTCGTCGATCTTGAAACCGGGCGAATGATGCGCGGGCGGTGGTCCTCCCCCGGGCATCACACCAAGCATGAAGTAGCAACCGGGGATTCTGGTCAGGAACTCGGCGAAGTCGTCGCTGACGGTAAGCGGCCGGCCCAACACGCTGGCTCTGTCTCCGATCAGCGCTCGACCCACATCGAGCACCGTGCGCGTGACGTTGGGCTCGTTCATGAGGGGAACCGTCCCATGCACGAGCTGGAGAGAGGATTTCACCTCGAACTCCGTGTCCACCTCGTGCAGCAGATCGCGCAGGCGCCCGAGAGACTGTTCTCGCAGAGCGTCGGTGAAGGTGCGCAGGCTGCCCTTGATCGCGACGCCCCGGGGCACGATGTTCCAGGCCCCGTCGCTGCTGATGTTGCCGACGGTGGTGTGGCACTGCACGCCTTCGTACTCCAGGCCTTCGACGACCGTGTGCAGCCTTTCGATCAAGAATGCCTGAGCCGAAAGCACGTTTCCCCGACGCCCCATCATCCCGCCATGACCGCCCGGGCCTCCGATGGTGATCTCGTATGCGTCCGATCCCGCCCACATCAAGCCCGGCCTGGTGATCACCGTTCCTGATTCAGTGAAGCTCGTAACGTGCAGGCCGATAACCGAGTCGGGATGATGGTCGTCGAGCAGACCACGCGCGATCATCGCCTTGGCACCGCTCACGATCTCTTCTGCCGGCTGGAACACGAATAGAAAGCGGCCACTGACATCCTCGATCCGGTCGACGAGCGTTCGTGCAACTCCGACCATGACGCCCATGTGGGCGTCGTGCCCGCATGCATGCATGCGCCCGTCCGCCGTCGACGAAAAGTCGACCCCGGATTCTTCATGAATCGGCAGGGCGTCGATATCCGCCCGGAGCATGACCGTCTTGCCCGGCCTGCCCGTGTCGAGAACCGCAACCACTCCTGTTTCCGTCGGACACGGTTTCAGCTCCAGGCCCAGCTCGCGCAATCGTTCGCCCAGATGCCGGCTGGTCGTGTGCTCGCCGAAGCTGATCTCGGGGTGGCGGTGGAAGTGACGGCGGAGCTCGATCACCTCGTCGATCACCGAGCTGGACGGTATCGGCGAGGTCGGCGGATCGTGGCTCATGGCACCGCCACCAGGCTGTATCCGCGCGCGGTGGCGCGCACGAAGTTTGGCCCTAGCCCGTTCTCCACCTGGTCCAGGCGCCGCCTCAGTGTCAGCAGCGCCGAATGCACAGTGGAATGGGCCGCGTCACTTCTGAACAGGCCTGCCTCGATGAGATCCCGAGCCGTCGCCGGCTTGGAGCCCTGGGCCAGGTACAGGACCAGCGCCGTCTGCTGCGGGGTGAGCCGGACTTCGCCGTCGCCGAGCTTCACCATCCGGCGCGTCGGGTCGAACTCGAGGCGTCCAAACCGATAGCTTCCCGGCCGCCCCGTTCCGCGCTCGACCAGGCGGGCCGCCAGGTCCGAGTAGATGTGGGCCATCGGCACGTTGCCCTTAACGAAGTACGAGCTGGCGCCGAGCTCATATGCCTTGCGAATGGCGGCCGAATTGACCTGGGCGGCCGACAGCACGATCACCGGCAGCCCAGGGTGATGGTTGCGAATCCAGCCGAGCAGATCGAACCCGGCGTCCTCGCCTTCATCGAGTACCAGGTCGAGCAGCACCGCGGCGACGCGCTCGCGCTCCAGCACCTCGATCGCCTCCGGCGCCGAGGACGCTACGGCGGGGCGATAGCCCAGGTCGTGAAGGTCGATTTTCAGCTGCTGCTGCATCGCCGCCTCGTCCTCGACCACAAGCACGGCCGAACCAAGGACCTCGGCCGGCCGATACACCTCGAGTCCGGGGGGCAGGGGAGGCAGCCGGACTTCGCGGATTCGCACATTCCCCTCTCGTGGACCCTTATCGCTGGGATTTTCCAAGCCCCTCACCTATATGGGTCTTAACAAGAATTGGCTGTCCCTGAACATGCACACTTGAAGCAGCCGGTGCATACTCACATCCGGGCCTGGGATAAGTTGGAAAAACCAAGGGGAGAGATGGGGATGACGTGGCATAGGGTTCAGCGTGTGGCCTTCGCAGTGGGAATCGTGAGCGCTCTGGCTTTGGCCTCCGGCGCAAACTGGTTCGACGCCGTTTTGCGGTTGATCAAGTAGGTACTCACTAGTCGGTGCCCCGGCGCTCGCGCGAGCGCCGGATTGCGGGCGGTAGCAGTGCATAAAGATCGGCCCTGTCGACCGCTTTGCTCATGTAGCCCACCACGTCAGGATCGTCCGTGCCGGAGGGGAACACCGGGTACGCGGTGTAGAAGATGACAGGCACCTTTTGTCCCCTCGCACGCAGCTCGTTCAGAAGGCCCCAGCCGTCCATCGGCTCCGGCAGCATCAGGTCGATGATCGCAACCTCGGGATTGTCCGACTTCGCTCTTTCCAACGCCTCGTCTGCGTCCTCCGCCATGGAGACCTTGTAGCCGAGCATGCGCAGGTCGGTTTCAAGGATCACGCGCCAGGCTCGCTCGTCATCCACAACCAGGATCGTGGAGCCGCGCAGGTCAGCGGGTGTCGGTGCAATAGGTTTGGGCGGAGTGAACGGCAAGGGGTACGTGGCGCAGTATATCGGTGGCCATGTCTAGTCCAGTTCGCCGGCGGTCGAGAGGCCAGGCACCTTCCAGGCCCCAACCCAGCCTGGAATTGAGGTCGCGCCCGTCCAGGAGGGTCGCGCCGCGCCGCTCCGAGAAGGCATTTCCGCCCTCAACGCCTGCGGCGCTCGTGCATGAGCTGGGGAGCTGTGTGACCGAAGCGGACCTCGTCCAGGTTCTCTACCGCGGCCTGGAGCCGCTGTTCGACTACGACGTCATCGTTTTACATGGCCTGGAGCGCGAGGGTTGGTACCACTCCCTTGCCATCGACTCCGGCGTGCTCCAGGACCTCCGCCGGCGGCCGCTCGCCGACTCGATGTTCGCCCAGCTGTACGCCAACCCGCACACCACGCTGGTGCCTGTCAAGGCCGAGCCGACCAAGGAGGAGCAGGCAAAAGGACCTGGCGCTGGAAGGTCCCCCAGGCTTGTGATCTGGGTGCCGGTCGAGCACCAGGGCGAGGTGATCGGCAGCGTCATCTACCAGTCCTACCGCAACCGCCGGGTGCCGGCGACCGAGATCGCGTTCCTCGACGAGGTGCATCGGCGCCTGGGCGTCATGATCGCCAACGCGTCCCTGAACGAGCTGACCCGCAACCAGGCACGCCGCCTGGAGGCGCTGAACAGCATCGCGCGAGCCATGGCGTCGACCCTGGACGAGGCAAGCGTGCTGACGGCCCTCCATGTGACTCTGAGCGAGCTCCTTCCCGTGGACTCCCTCGACATGGTCTCCCTGGTGCAGGACAAGAGCGACAAGGCGCGTCTGCTGCACCTGGAAACGGACTCCGCCCCGACCTCGACGCTGATCTCGATGAGGAGCGCCGAAGCCGCGCCTGCTCGGGCGGTTTTACGCCACCCGAAGTCTCTGCTGATCCACGAGCCGAGCTCGTCCCTGTGGGTTCCGATCAAGGAGGGAGGGGTCGTGCGCGGCGCTCTCGGCATCAAATGCTCGCGCCCCTACGCGTATGAAACTTCGACGGCGGCGTTCCTGGAGCTGGTGTCGGACGAGGTGACCCTGGCCCTGCGCAACGCGCGGAGCTACGAAGCGATCGAGGATCAGAGACGCCAGCTGGAGGTCGTCAACTCCATCGGCCGGCGGCTCGCGTCCAGCCTCGACCGCTGGTCGATCATGAGAACGCTCCGAGAGGAGCTGGCCACGTTCCTCGCGTTCGACGGTTTCATCCTCGCGACCATCACGCAGTCGGCCGAGGGCCCGATCGCGGAAGGCTACCAGTATGTGGCCGGGATCGAGGAGGTCGTGCCACCGGTGGCGCTTGCGGTCACAGGTCCTTCGCGGGAGGCATACGAGACAGGCCGGCCGGTCCTTGTCCGCCATTCTCCGTGGGCGCGCAACTTCGAACGTAAGGGCCTCGAGCGCGAGCGCTGGAACGTGGGTCGGGGAGCGGCCGTCTTCGTGTCAGGCGCACCCGGCAAGCACCGCGACGTATCCCGCTCCTTCGTATGGGTGCCTGTGCTCAGCGGCGACCGCATCACCGCGATGCTCTCACTGCAGTCCTTCCACGACGGCGCTTTCGACGACTGGCACGTGAGGCTGCTGCAGGACGTCGCCGCCCACGTCAGCCTGGCGCTTGCCAACGCCGACCACTTTGCCCAGGCGCAGGCCGAGCGGGCGAGGCTGGAGGCCCTCCACCTTCTGGAGATGGGTGTCGCGGGCGCCTCCGACGAGAGTCAGATTGCAGAGGCGATCTTTGCCGCGGTCAGCGACTACACCGAGGCCACGCACATGGTGCTCGCGTACCTCGACGCGGCGGGAGGCGTGGTCGGCTTCACAGGCGACCGTGGCGGGCCGACGGTTCAATTCGGGCCGACACCACTTGACGAGGCACCTTACTTCCGACGGCTGATCGACGACGGTAACTCGGTTTTCGAGGCGCAGCCCGGCGATGTTGACCTCGCCGCCGCTTCGAACGGTAACGGCGCGACCGCTCCGAGCCACGTCGTCTGGGTGCCGGTGACTCAGGGCGAGCGAGTGGTGGCGGGCATCTCGGCTCAGCGAGACGACGGACTTCGCTTTCCGCCGTCGCATTTGAAGCTGCTGGAGGCTGCGGCGCCGGTGGTTGGAATCGCGCTCCGGACCATGCGCCTGCACCACGCGAACGAGCTCGCGCTGGCTCAGTCAGTGCGCATCCAGGAGCTGGCAGCCTTGGCAGGACACGAGCTGATGAGCGTGGTCGCGAACATCGCAGACCAGGCGCTGACCATGCTCGAATGCGCCGGAGTCGTGTGCTGGGCCTTCGATACCGAGGGCCGGATCAGCGCCACGCGGGGCAGCGGCGACCTGGCCGCTGAGGGAGTGCTTACCTGGGCTGGTCTGAACTCCGAGGACAGCTGGCGTGATGCTCCTGCCGGATTGGTTTCAGGCGTCGAAAGAGGGCAGGCCTGGAGCTTGATCCCCCTTTGGTATGGCGATCGGCTGGTAGGCGCCATCGGTTCGGTCCAGGCCTCGGGCCACCTCGCCGAACCCGGGTCGGCGGCGCTCGATTTCGCTCGGCATGCCGCAGTCGCGATCGAGAACTCGCGTCTTGTGGCGGAGACCAGGGGCCGCATCCGGACTCTCGAAGCGGTGGCCGCGTTTGCGGAGCTCACGCCCACTGAGCCGGAGCGGGCGCGCTCCGAGATGGCCCGCCTGGTCGGACGCGCTCTGGCCGGCTCACAAGGCGAGCTGTGGCTGCTCGAGGATGGCCAGCTCGTGCGTCGTGGCGAAGACGCGGAGGGCGCGCCCGCGGTTCCCGTTGCCGACAGCGCCGGCCTCATGAAGGCTTTGCTGTCAACCACCGGCAGCAGGCGGTTGCGAGCACTGCTGGACCTTCTCGGCGCCTCTCCTGACGCCTTCGCGATCCCCATCCAGGTGGAGGGGCGGCTGGCCGGTTTGCTGGTTGCGAGGATGACCGCCGGCGCCTCCGAGACCCGCAGGCTCGCTGCCGTGCTGGCAGGCCAGGCCTCGGTGCTCATAGGCCAGCTGGAGCTGGTGGACGCGCTGGACCGCGAACGCCGGATGATGAACGCCATCCTTCGCCACTCGCCGGTCGGAGTCATGTTGGAAGACCCCGACGGCCGCATCGTCTATGCGAACCCTGAGGTTGAGTCGATCTACAACCTCCAGGCGTCCGAGATGCCTGGTCAAAAGCCCGACGAGATCTACCTGGCAGCCGGCGCCGTCCCCAGCGAAGACGGCGAGTCGGACGGAACCGTGGAGCTCCACATGCGAGACCCCGAACGCATCGTGAACGTCCGCCGCGTGGTGATTCCCGGTCTTGAAGGTGAACCCGCTGGTGTCCTCACGCTGCATGAAGACGTGACTGCGCAGCGGCTTGCCCTCGAGGCGAAGGACCTGATGCTGAGGGCGATCGGCCACGAGGTGCGCAGCCCCGCGGCGGCGATGAAGAACACGCTCGCCGGGATCATGCAGTGGGACACCACCATCGATGCCGGCGGCCGGCGCGAGCTGCTTCAGGAGGCATACGAGTCCTCAGATCGCTTGCTCAGCCTGGTCGAGAGCCAGCTCATCATCGCCAAGCTGGAGACGCGGCATTTCGAGCCGAGCCCCGAACGCGTCGACTTGCGCTCGGCGCTCGACGGCGTGATGGCGGTGCTTCAACACCGGTATGCCGAGCGCGTCCTGGCAGTTGAGATCAGCCTTCCGGCGGACCTGCCTTCAGCAGCGTGCGAACCCACTCACCTGGCGCAGGTGCTCACCAACCTGATCGGAAACGCCCTCGAATACACGGACAAGGCAGTCGTGGTGCAGGCGAGGACCGCACCACGGAACTGGCTGGAGATCACTGTTGCCGACCACGGCCCGGGCTTGCCGTCCGCGAGCCTTGACAGTCTTTTCGAGAAGACCGGCCCAGCGGGGCGTAACCGGTCGCAGGGAGGCCTGGGTCTCGGGCTCTACCTGTGCCGACTGGTTGTCGAGCGCTCATTCGGAGGGCGGATCTGGGTTGCGTCGAGCGATCGAAACGGGACCACTTTCAAGTTCATCGTCCCGGCGATGGATGCCTCGATCAAGAGCCGGGTGCGCGAACCTTTGGGGACCAGTCGATAGATGAGCCCGCCGACCGGGCCACCTTGGGTGTAGCGGCCGGGGGGCGCCGCTCTTCAACACCTGCACCAGCCTGGGTACGGGTTGGCGGCGGAATGGAGTCAATCCCCGGTCACCTGCGCCACGGCCCCGCTGACATAGATTTTCCGCCGCCTGGCGGACCTTATGAGCCGCTGATGCTCAACGGGCGTCTCGTGGGCTGGTCGGAGCAAGGCGGACTTGCGCTGGCGCGCAGGAGCGCGGAGCTCGGCCAGCAGCTGACGGACGATCATCGCGCCCATCTGCTGTCCCGGCTCGGGCACAAGCTGCGCTCTGCCGTGCTCGCGCTCCAGGAGTCGGCGCGGCAGGCCGCTTTTGGGCGTCCCGAGCTGCTGGAGGGGGTGTTCGAGCAGGCGCAGGAGGTTGCGCGGCGCGCCGCCGCCATCGAGGCCGCCGCCATCCAGTCCAAGGATGGCGCGCGAGGCGTGGTCCTGGGTGCGGTTCTCAACCTGGCCCTGCCTCATGCCGATCGGAAGCTGCCCTCCGGGGCGGTCGTCCTCGGCTCGGAGCCCTCCCTGGTCGAAGCGTTCACGCGAGCCCAGGAGTGGATGGGTGGGGACGGCGTGACAGTCGTTGCCGAGCCGCTTGGCTCGTGGTGGAAGGTGCGCGTGGGCGGTCGGGGCTCGAGACGCCCTCTGCCGGTCCCGGAGATGGGCGAGCCTCTTATCAGGCTCATCGTCGAGACGCATCTGGACGGTTGGCTGGACACGAGCCATCCAGACCACGCCGACATCTATCTGCCCGCCCAGCAACCGCGTTGACCAGAGAGGTTCGGCCGGCCCGTCCGTGCCTCTAGTGCGGCGCGTAGTGGCGCCCAATCCCGGGCCGTACACGGGTCCAGGGACCAACACCTGGATCGTGGACGCCGGCCCCGTGGTCGTCGTCATCGATCCCGGTCCGGACGATGATCGCCACCTGGCCGCCATCGAAGGCAAGCTGGCCGGCGCAACAGTCGGTGTCGTGCTGGTGACGCATTCCCATCCGGACCACCTTCCACTGGCGCACCGGCTGGCCGGCTCCCACCACACGACTGTGCGCCGCTACCCCGAGCTTGGCGATGGAGATGTGGTCCGTGCGGGCACATTGAACCTGACAGCGCTGCACACCCCTGGTCACAGCGCCGACCACCTCTGCTTCTGGATCGCCGAGGATGGGGCCCTGTTCACCGGCGACCTCGTGCTGGGGCGAGGCAGCTCGATGGTGACCTTTCCTGAGGGTGACGTCGCCGCTTATCTGCGCTCTCTAGACCGAGTGGCCGAGCTGAAGCCGAGGATTCTGTTTCCAGGGCACTGGGACCCGGTCACCGATGCGATGGGAAAGCTCGACGAATATCGGAGCCACCGGCTGGAGCGGGAGGCTCAGGTGCTCGCCGAGGTGAGCCGCAAGCGCGGTACCGCGCGGGAGCTCACCCGCCGGGTGTACGGACCGGAGGTGGGGGAGGAGCTTTTTGCAGCCGCCGAGATGACGTTGCGGGCGCATCTGGAGAAGCTGGTCGACGAAGGGAATGTGCGTGTCAGCACCGAACACGGCGATGTGGTGTTTCAGTCGACTCAATAACGGGTTTCACTCCAGCGTGGCAGGGTTGGCCGGGGTCTCCCCGGCCATGACTTCGTTTCGATCACTCACAATCGTGGCGAGGATGGACTCTTTGTAAATCAAGCGCATCGATTTACCGGAAAGAGAGCAGCCGCGCGCGAAGCGCCCGGCGATGAGAGGGAACCGCGCGGATTCCCTCTCATGCTTCGTCGGTATCGTAGGCGCGGTGATTGATGCCCGGCAGGCGATCCTCTCGCTGTCCGCTGCCGACCTCGAAGCATGGCTCGTGGCGAACGGTGCCGATGCCTATCGACGGCGCCAGGTGTGGAGCTGGATGGCACGCGGAGCAGCGTCTTTCGAGGAGATGCACGACATTCCAAAGCCGCTGCGCGTCGCGCTCGCACGGGAATTTCGCAGCACATCACTGCGGACGGTGGCGACGACCAACGCTGACCGCAGCCTGACGTCGAAGACGCTTTACGAGCTCGACGGAGGCCATTCGGTCGAGGCGGTCGTGATGCGCTACGCCGACCGCTCCACCCTGTGCATCTCTTCGCAGGCAGGGTGTCCGATCGGATGTCCGTTCTGCGCGACCGGCAAGTTCCCATTCGGACGCAACCTCAAAGCCCACGAGATCGAGGAGCAGGCGATGGATGCGATCAGGCTGCTCGCGATGGAGGGCAGGCGACTCTCGCACATCGTTTTCATGGGGATGGGCGAGCCGATGGCCAACTACCAAGCGGTGGTTGAGTCGGTGCGGCGCTTCAGCGACCCTGAGCTGATCGGCATCAGCCCGCGGCGCATCGTCGTGTCAACGAGCGGTCTGATACCGCGCATCGAGCAGCTGGGGGAGGAGAAGCTACCCGTGACGCTGGCGATCTCGCTGCATGCCGCGCGCAACGAGCTTCGCGACGTGCTCGTGCCGATCAATCGAAAGTATCCGGTCGAGGAGCTTGTGGACGCGTCCCAGGGTTACGCCCAGAAGACAGGCCGGCGGGTGAGCTACGAATGGGTGCTGTTGGCAGGCGTCAATGACACCGAGCGCGACGCAAAAGAGCTGGGCCGGCTCCTACGTCGCAAGCTCGCGCACGTGAACTTGATTCCGTTCAATCCGGTGGAGGACACTCCGTATCGCGCTCCTGATCGCGCCGCGATCCGCCACTTCAAAGAGATGGTCGAAGGGCAGGGACTGAACGTAACAGTGCGTGATACCCACGGGCGCGAAGCCGACGCGGCATGCGGCCAGCTTCACGAGCGGGTCATGCGCGAGCGCGCCGGGCGCGTGTGAAGGAGGAGCGTTGCTCTACGCCGGCGCGTCCGGATTCAGCTACGCGACCTGGAAAGGCACTTTCTACCCAGCCGGCCTTTCGGGAGCTCGCATGCTTGAGTACTACTCCCAGCGCCTCAACGGAGTTGAGCTGAACGGGAGCTTCTATCGAACGCCTCCCGAGTCGACGCTGCTGAAGTGGGCGGCAGATACGAGCTCTGACTTCCGCTTCTGTATGAAGGCGCATCGCGGCCTCACATACTCGGCGGAAGGCTTCGACCGCGTCGGGCTGGCCAGGATCTTCGGCGAGCGAATGGCGCCGCTGGGTGAGCGCCTCGGACCGATCCTCTTGCAGTTTCCGCCGGTCCGACAGCGCAACACGAGCCTGCTCGATTCCTTGCTGACTGCTCTCGGCCTGGCCGTCGCAGCGGAGTTTCGCCACGAGTCCTGGTTCGACGATGAGACATATCGCGTGCTCCGGGAGCATGGCAGTGCGCTGGTTGTCACAGACGAGGAGAAATGGCCGCGTGCACCCCTTATGGACCTCGGGCCGCTGGCGTACTTCCGGCTCCGTCGGGGTTACAGCGAGCGGACGCTCAGGCCGTGGCTGGATCACGTGAAGGCTGCGGTCGGCGCACACGAGGAAGTTCACGTCTACTTCAAGCACGATCCTGAGGCGCCGGCCCTGGCGCAGCGGTTGCTGCGGTCGACTGGCGTTGGGGGAAGCCAGGCGATGGTCAGGCCGAACGCGTCACGCGGCTGAGGCCGCCTCCGGCTCTACCGGCTTCTTCCAACGCGCGCGCCGGAAGAGTATCGGGATTGCGATCACCGCGATGACCACCATCACCAGCGAGGCGACCTGAGCCTGACGCAAGCCGGCGAAAACGGCCGGGTCGGTGCGGAAATAGCTGAGGAAGAAGCGTCCCAGCCCGTAAAGCCCCAGGTATGTCAATCCCAGCACCCCATCGGGCAGCCGGGCTTTTAGGCGGCGGTGAAAGGGAAGCAACGCCCCCAGCACGACGAGGGTGAGGATCATCTCGTAGGCGACCTCGGGGTGCACGACCTCGCCCGGCTGGCCCAGGGTGTCCGGATTCACGTACTCGACGCCCCATGGAAGGGTGGTTGGGGTTCCGTGATGCTCGCCGTTGATCACGTCCCCGATGCGCCCGATCGCCAGCCCGAGCATCGCGGCGGCTCCGGCCGCGTCGAGGATCTTCCAGTAGGAGAACCCCGCGCGCCATGCCCAGATCCAGGCTCCGATCATCGCGCCGAAGAGCCCGCCCCACTGACTGATGCCACCCTCGGTGACGAGGAAGATGCTGGTGAGCTGGCCGGAGAAGAGCTTGAAGTTCTCCCAGACGTAGAGAAGGCGCGCGCCGATCAAACCCACGACCACCATCCACGCGACGCCATCCGAGCCGCGACTGACGTCGACGCCGTCTTTGCTGAGGAGCCACAGGCCGAGCCGGGCGCCGGCCAGAATTCCCAGCACCGCGAACACTCCGTGCCAGGTGATCAGGAACGGCCCGATCCGGAAAAGGTTCGGCTCGAGGTTGATGACGATGGTGAGTGGTGTCAATCGGGAACCCCTGCAACTCTAACCAGGCGCGTCATTGCAACTTCCTTGGGCAGGAGCGCCAGCGTGTAATCGATCGGTGGCGAGATCTTCTTGCCGGTCACCGCCTGGCGGATCGGCATGAACGTCTTGTTTGGGCCGAGCCCGGACTCTTCAACGACTTTCATCAATGCGTCGTGAATCGGTCCCGGCTCCCACGGCACGTCCTGCAAAGCCTTGATGGCGGCACGCACCCGAGCCACGGCGTCAGGTTCGAGGGTCGGCGGTGGTGGATCGGTCCAGAGGTATTCCAGCAAGTCGGCCGCAGCCGCGAGCTTGGGTATCCGGGTCTTCAGGGCCGGCACGGCCCGCCGGATCGTTGCCTCGTCGAGCTTTGGCAGGAATGGATGGAGCCGGCGCGCGAGCTCCTCGTCGTCGAGGGCACGAATGTATTCGCCGTTGATCCAGTTGAGCTTCTCCCAATCGAATCGCGCTCCGGCGTGCTGAACGCGATCGAAAGAGAACAGGCGAACGAGCTCATCGAAGGAAAAGATCTCCTGCGAGGTACCTGGATTCCATCCCAGCAGAACCAGGTAGTTGAGCAGCGCCTCCGGAAGGTAACCCTGTTCCCTGTAGAGCATCAGGTTGAGCTCTGGATGTTTGCGCTTGGACATCTTGCTGCCGTCTTTGGAAAGGATGAGAGGCATGTGTGCATATGCCGTTGGCCGCGGATAGCCGAGGGCATCGACCAACATGAGCTGGTAGGGCGTGTTGGACAGGTGCTCCTCACCGCGGATGACTTGCGTGATCTTCATCGTGGCGTCGTCGACCGGGCTCGCGAAGTTGTAGGTGGGATAGCCGTCCGACTTGACGATGATGAAATCGCCGAGGAGGCCGGAGTCGAAGCTCATCTCCCCTCGGATCATGTCTGTGAACTTGACGTCGCCGCCCGGGACCTTAAAACGAACAGTGAATTCGGTGCGGCCCGCCGGGGGATTGATAAGACACCGCCGCGAGTACTTGTACGGGCGCTTCTCCGCCTGCGCCTGCTTGCGCTCTGCGTCGAGCTCCTCAGGAGTGCAGTAGCAGCGGTATGCCGCGCCTTCGGCCAGCAGCCGGGCCGCGTGCTCCTTATAGACGTCCAGGCGCTCGCTCTGCCTGTAAGGCGCGTAAGGCCCTCCTTTGTCGGGACCCTCGTCCCAGTCCAGGCCGAGCCAATGCAGCCCTTCGTAGATGACCTGCTCGTACTCCGGTCGGTTGCGCTCGACATCGGTGTCGTCGACGCGCAGGACAAAGGTGCCGTCATGGGCGCGCGCGAACAGCACGTTGTACAGGGCGGTGCTTGCCGTGCCGAGGTGGGCAACCCCCGTCGGGCTCGGCGCGATTCGCACACGAACTGAGTCAGACACCGCCATATGCTAAGTGCCCTACGCGGGCGGCTCCGGCGCGGGACACTATGGGTGTGCCAGGAATGCCAGGAATGCTTGCCCTTGTCGGCGGCGACGAGTTCAACCCTGGCAACGAGGAGCAGGACCGCATGCTCGCCGCAGCCGCAAGGCCGGGCGCGGCCTTCGTCGTCCCCACCGCCGCCGCGCGCCAGAAGCCGGAGCAGTCCGTCGCTCATGCCAGGAGATGGTTCCGTCAGTTCGGCCTTGAGCTGGAAGAGCTGCCGGTTCTGAAGCGCGCAGACGCGACCTCCCCAGCCATGGCCGAACGCGCTCGGGCCGGCGGCTTCTTCTACCTGGTCGGGGGAGATCCAGGGCTGGTCCCGAAGGTGCTGCGCGGCTCTGCCGTCTGGACGGCCATGTTCGAGGCATGGCTCGGCGGCGCCGCACTCGCCGGCTCCTCAGCAGGGGCGATGGCTCTGTGCAGCCATACGCTCGTGCGAGCGAGCTGGCCCAATCGCTACCATCGCCGACCGGCAGATGGGCTTGGCGTGGTTCCGAAGACGGCAGTCCTGCCTCATTTCGACACGTTTGGCCATCGGTGGGTCGAATCGGCACAGGAGTCAGCGCCTGAGCTGTGTCTTCTCGGGATTGATGAGCGCAGCGCTGCAATGTGGGACGGCGCGAAGTGGCTGGCGGCCGGCCCGGGTGCGGTCACGGTTGTGAAGGGTGCGAAGGTCGCGCAGTTCATATCCGGCCAGGAGGTCTCGGGCCTGCGATGCCCCGCCCGTATGCTTCCGAAGCAGTGATCGCGTCCGTCGTCAACCGTCCGCCGAAGGTGCTGCACTCGGGGATGCTTCAGCTCGGCTCGCTCCGCGTGCATCACATGCACGGTGGCCGCGGAACCCCCGTGCTTTTCATTCACGGACTTGGTTCGTCCGGCTACATGGAGTGGCGTTTCAACCTTGAATCGGCCGCCGGGCGGCACCGGGTGTACGCGCCGGACCTGCCTGGTTTCGGCAGGAGCGAGAAGCCACGGGCTCGGTACAGCGTTCCCTACTTCACCCGGTTTATCGAACGATATATGGACGATCGAGGCCTGCGTTCGGCAGCAGTGGTGGGCGCATCGCTCGGCGGACGTATCGCGCTCGAGCTCGCCCTCAAGCACCCCAAACGTGTGCGCAAGCTGGTCCTGGTCAACGCACTCGGCCTCGGACGTCCGAACATGCAGCTTTCGTACGGTTTGATGACGTTGCCGCGGGTCGGCGAGGCGGTCATGAAATTCGCCGGCGATGCTCTCCGCTGGGCGCCAAAGCCGATGATCAGGCGAGTCGCCGCTCGGTACGTCGGAGCCAGGGGGAACCTGAAGCGCCACATGGACGACGATTACTTCGCCAACCTGCGTGAGCTCTATGCGGCCGAAGGCTATCCCGGCGCGTACCTGACCACGATCCGCTCGCTGATCACGCCGAAGGCCGTCATGGCCGCGGACCACGACCTGTCGGACAGGCTCGGGGAGATCAAGGTGCCGGTGCAGCTGATTTGGGGGGCCAACGACCCGCTCTTCCCTGTGGTCCATGCGGCCAGGGCTCACGGCCTGATCCCCGGCTCGCGGCTGGCTGTGATGGAGGGCGCCGGCCACACTCCTCAAGCGGAACGGCCGGAGGAGTTCAACCACGTTCTCGACAGCTTCCTCGCCAGCTAGCGGGAGCCCGGAGGGCCCGCAAGAAAAGCCCAAGCGGTACACCGGGCCTGAGTACCGGGCGCTGGTCGATGCCCCGCTCGACCCGCTCGTCCACCCGACACCACAGCGCCCGCCGCGTCTTTACCGTGTGGTGCGGCGGCTGGTGAGATGGGTAGTGCCAAAGATCTTTCGAGTCACGGTCAGCGGCCTCGAGAACATCCCGTCGCCGCCGTACATCATCGCCGCGAACCACCAGGCGTGGTTTGACGCTGCTTTCATCATCCCGTTCTTCCCTGAGGCTCCGATGATCTACACCATGGCCAAGCGAGAGACTGTTTTCAACACTGCCTGGAAGCGGCGCGTCTTGCCCCTGATAGGGGTGTTCCCGATCTCGCCGCACCAGGGGCAGCTTGATGAGGCCGGGCTGCGGACCGTCTACCAGGTGCTCGCGCGAGGGGGCGTGGTCCTGATGTTCCCGGAGGGACGATATTCGCGGGGCCGCGGGCTCCGTCCGTTGAAAGCGGGGATCGGACACTTTGGGCTCCAGGCCGGCGTGCCGATATGCCCGGTCGCGGTCAGGGGAACCGACGTGCTGCGACCGTTCAGCCGCGTGGACGTTTCGATAGGCCCACCGATCATCCCCGACCCGCCGGCGTGGTGGTCTCTGAGCCGCCAGGTCGGCGAGGTGGTGGCGAAAGTGCAGCGTGCAATTACGTTAGGCCTCCAGCGAAGGCGGAGCTGAGGCGCCGAGGCCCAAGCTCAGGAGACTCAGGCATTAGTATCCGATGGCTTTGCACCTGGTCATCGGAGCGGGCGAGTTTCTCGGCGACCACGTCTCGCGGGCGCTGGCCGGCGAAGTTCCTGTCATCGCCATAAGCGCCGACGCCGATGACGAGACTTTGGGCGAAGCAATCAATGCGGTCGAGGTCGTCCATATCTGCGCCCAGACGTGGTCACCGGTCCACAGGCTCCGATACCGCACAGCGGCGCCGTCACTTCTGAAGCGGATCGTCGAGGCCGGACACGTCGCCGGGGTGCGGCGCATCGTCCTCGTGTCGACGGCAGACGTCTTCGGCCCTGACCACTTCAAGCGCATCAGTGAGAAGTCGAAGCTTCGTCCCGTCCACGCCTACGAGCGTCTCAAGCTCTTCGAAGAGGAATGGCTACGCATCGCCGCGGCTGATCTCCAGGTCGTCGTCGTTCGTCCAGCCCGCGTTTTCGGCGTAGGAGAGGACTCGATCCTGCCGCGGCTCATGAGCTCAGTCGCCCGAGGAAGGCTATGGCTTCCCGGCGGCGGCCGTGCTCGGCAGACCTTTGTTTCCGCCGCTGACGTCGGCCGGGCGTGCCTGGCCGCCGCCGACCGTGGGCGACCCGGTCACAGCTACCTAGTCGCCGGCTTTGATGCGTCGTGGCGCGACCTGCTCGAGTCGGCGTCCAGGTCGGTCGGCCTCGAGCCGGACATCGCCTCCTTGCCCTATGACCTTGCGTACCTCAAGGCGCTCGCGAACGAGGCGACTACCTCGCCGGGCGCGGTGGTGTGGCCCGGGCTGTTCGCAATCGATGCGATCGGCAAGCCTCACTCCTACGACGACTCCCATTCCCGGCGAGAGCTGACATGGTCGCCTTCCGTGGGCAGCTTCGAACAGGAGATGCCTCAGATGGCCAAATGGCTGGCCGAGCTGATGGCCGGCGTGCAGGCTCCTGTTACTTCACCGCCAAGCAGGTCACCGTCTTAAAGACGCCGTCGATCTTCTGGATCTTGTCCACGATCAGAGATCCAATCGAGTTGACGTCTGGAGCCTCGCATACGGCGATCACGTCGTACTCACCCGTGATTGCGTCCGCCGCTATGATGCCGCTGACGCCCTCCATCTTCTTGGCGACCTCCAGCGCGCGTCCGGGCGATGCGTTGATCAGGACATAGGCCTTCATTCGTTTACCCCAACGTGACTCGGGTGGCCGGCAGGAGTCCCAGCGTACACGCCCACATCCCAGCCGTCACCGTGATTTCAGGGCCTGGATCATCACCTCGTCGGTCACGTTGGCCCCTGACAGGATTGCCACCACTTTCTCGTTCGGCGCGGGGCTGTAGTGATACAGGAGCGCTGCCAGGGACGCCGCCCCGGCGGGCTCCGCAAGCAGATGCTCCCACTCAAACATCAACCGGATCGCCCGTAGGATCTCCGTGTCCTGGACGAGGATGACCTCGTCGACGTTTCGCTGCGCCAGCTCCAACGTCAGCTTCCCGGGCGCAGAGGCGGCGAGGCCGTCGGCGATCGTATTGACGCGTTCGAGCGTCACGACCTGACCAGCTTGCAGCGACCGATGCATCCCGTCGGCGCCCGCCGGCTCGACACCGACCACCCGAACCTTGGGGCGCACCGCCTTGATGTAAGAAGCGATGCCGCCGATCAGTC
Organism: Candidatus Dormiibacterota bacterium; assembly: GCA_030948325.1. Next base: position 17,139 of record JALZAL010000285.1, on the reverse strand, counting down.
CGCCGCCCCCAATCGGCACCAGCACGGTGTCGAAGTCTTCGAGCTCGCGAAGCAGCTCGACGGCTATTGAGCCCTGTCCCGCGATGACGTCAGGGTCGTCGAAAGCGTGCACGAACGTAGCGCCGCCCTCCTGTTGGTGACGCATGGCTTCGAGGTACGCGTCGTTGTAATTTCGCCCCGCGTGCACCACCCTGGCGCCCAGGCGCTTGATGGCCTCGACCTTCAGTTGGTTGGCCGTCTCGGGGACGTAGACGGTGGCTGGAATGTTGAAGGCGGCGGCCGCGTATGCGACGCCCTGGCCGTGGTTGCCGGCCGAGGCCGTGATTACTCCCGCGCTCCCCTTTTCTGGATGCAGCCGCATGATCTTCGTCAGCGCTCCTCGAACCTTGAAGGAACGGGTCGGCTGTATCGACTCGACTTTGATGTGCACGTGGCACCGCGCCTTGTCGGTGAAGGCACGCGAATACTGCAGCGGGGTCGGCGGGAGATATCCGGCAAGGTCGCGTGCAGCCCTTTCGATGGACCTTGGCGTGATGCTGGCGATCTCGGACCCGGCTTCCCCCAACGCGCGGTCAATCATATGAGAGGGAACCCACAGCGATTGGAGAAACGGCTTTGCCATGATGTGCGTGTGAGTGACGATGTCGAGCGGTTGTCCCCTCGTGAAAAGGCGCGCAACAAGGCGCGTGACAAGAAGGCGCGGGGCCCCAAGGTGATCGCGGTGAACCCGGGCTTGAAAAAGCTCGCGCTGCACCTCGCCACCAAGCGCCGAAAAACCAATTCAAAGTGAGCAGGCCGACCAGGGGCCGCCGGTTCATGCCCCGACCCGGACTCCATGCATAGGCGCCAACGCTTAGATTTGTCTTGATGACCTCTAGCCGGTGCCTCCGCCAGTGACCACCCCCAAGGTGCGCAAGGCGATCTTCCCTGCCGCAGGTCTCGGTACCAGGTTCCTTCCAGTCACGAAAGCGCAGCCGAAAGAGATGCTGCCGCTGGTCGATAAACCAACCATCCAGTACGGAGTCGAGGAGGCGATTGCAAGCGGCATCGAGCAGGTGATCATGGTCACCGGCGGCGGCAAGCGCGCCATCGTCGACCATTTCGATCGCTCACTCGAGCTGGAGCATTACCTCCGGAAGCGGGGACGGGATGACCTGCTTCGGGTGCTTGGAGAGGTCGACCGACTGAGCGATCTAGTCGACATCACCTATATCCAGCAGAAGGAGCCCCTTGGCCTCGGGCACGCCGTATGGACCGCGCGGCGCCTGGTGGAGGGTGAGGCGTGTGCCGTGCTGCTCGCCGACGACGTGATCCTCGGTGCGGGAGCCCCGTGCCTGAAGCAGCTCGCCGACGCCCACCGGAAGACCGGAGCCACTGTGCTCGCCGTCCGCCGGTTTCCACGAGACGAGATTGCCCGCTACGGGGTGGTTGCCACAGACGGTGGTCGGGGCCCGCTGCACAAGGTCATTGACATGGTCGAAAAGCCGGCGCCGGGAACTGAGCCGTCAGATCTCGCGATCATTGGTCGCTACGTGCTGACCCCCGCCGTGCTGGCCGAGCTCGATCGGGGCGAGCCGGGCGCCGGCAAGGAGATCCAGCTGACTGATGCGATCAAGCGGACTGTCGGATCTCACCCGGTCGTCGCCCTGGAGTTCGAGGGCGACTACTACGACACCGGGACCGTGCCCGGCTACCTTCAGGCGAACCTGACCATGGCAATGAGGCGCCCAGGCCTCCGCGAAAAGCTGGGACCCCTCCTTGGGGACCTTTTGAGGGAGTGGGAGTCGGTCGCGACGGTCGGGGAATCCACCCACACGGGGCTATAATCGAAATACGCTCTATGAGCCGAAACCCTAATCGAGTGATTTACCTATGGCTGTTTCAGGACGACGAAGATTCGACGACGACAAAGTTGTCAAATACGAGACCGCGGAGAAGGACTTCGAGGTTGAGGTTTCGCGCACCCTCAGCAAATGGTGCGTCACCGTCTACCAGATGCCTGACAAGCAGATCTTGGTCCAGGACTTCTTTCCGGAGCGTTGGAAAGCGCTCGCACGGGCACAAGACTTCATTCGCCTCCTGAATCAGCGCAAGAAGAAGGAAGAAGAAGCTAACTCCGGCGCGAACGACGACGACTACTAAGAGGCGCGGGTGAGGACGTAAGCCCTCCCCCACGGAACCCCCACCTGTTTGAAGCGACGTATGGAGATGCTTGGTAGTGGCTTGCTTGGGGACGGCCGGGAATGAACCCGGCCTGATGGCCGCTAGCGAGTCTAGTTAGAATTCGTGGCTCGTGAACTGGGCTTTCGTTAGGCGCGAATGGGGTGCGGTGACTTTCGTATTGACGGTCGTCGTCGGCATGATCGTCGTGCCCCTTGCCCTGTACTTCGCAAATCAGGGTCCCAGTGCTCTCGTCGTTCCCAACGTGCCGATCACCAGCAGCCCGACCGCCAGCGGCGTGCGGACCAGCCCGACGCCTTCGCCTTCACCGAGCCCGTCGCCAACTCCTTCCAAGAAGCCGTCGCCGTCGCCGACTAAGAAGCCCTAGCCCGCCAGCTGCCAGAGAAGGCGGTCGCCGTTCGGCTCGACGATGTCCGCCAGTGGCATGGCGACCTCCCAGTTGGGCGCGCCGTCGGCGCTGACCCTCATCTCGATCACATCCGAGAGCCTGAGACGGGCGATGCCTGCACAGTCCTTCAAGAAGGCGAAAACGACGGGCCGCACCAGGTTGACGACATAGCTCGCTGACGCCTGCGCCCCGTCTGACAGCGTTTCGCCGGCCAGGCTGCGGTCTCGAAATGCGAGCACGACGGCCTCGTCGCTCAACATGATCGGGTCGCTCCAGGCGTACGCCGCCTCGTCGGCGTTGCGAAGCAGCTGCAGCAGCTCGGCCAGGCGGCGCATCGGCGGTGGCGGACCTTCGATGAGAAGAGGAACGTCTCGCAACGGCTCATGGCGGTTCTGCGCGCGGTATTGGGCGGTGAAGCCAAGGTCGGAGATCCCGGCAAACGGCGCTGGGACCTTGATGGTCATCTCACTCAGTGGGTTGCTGGATCGCATTCTGGAAGTGAGCCCTTAGTGCCGTATTAACGCATGAGTAGCCCCGGAAAGTCGCTTGGCAGATCAGGCGATCACCAGCACGGCAGGGTTGGCGGGCTCCCCCCGGGAGATATGAGAGGGAACCCGGGGTTCCCTCTCATCGCCGGCCGCTTCGCGCGCGGCTGCTCTCTTTCCGTGTGAGGATGGGATTTTTCTTGATATCACTCCTCGCGAGGCTGGCGACGCAAGCGGAGTTTGGCGGACGGCCCAGCAAAGCCGGGCCTACCGGTCACGCAAGCAATCGGTCTAGATGACTTTGTTCCTCATCACTCCCGGAACGTGGCTTGGAGAAACGCTTCATATTTTGTCGATATGCCTCTCACCGGCATCCGCGTCCTGGATCTGACCCGACTGCTGCCGGGGGCCTTCTGCACGATGCTTCTCGCCGACTTGGGCGCGGACGTCGTCAAGGTCGAGGAACCAGCCGCCGGCGATCTCCTTCGCTGGATGCCTCCGCTTCTTGCCGATGGCCAGAGCGCTTTGTTCAACGCCTTCAATCGCAACAAGCGAAGCCTGACCCTGAATCTCAAATCGGAGGCCGGCCGCGACCTGCTTCTGCAGCTCGTCGAGCAGGCGGCGGTCCTGGTCGAGGGCAATCGACCAGGAGTGATGCAGCGTCTGGGTCTCGGCTGGGACGTGCTCCGGGCGCGCAATCCCAGGCTCGTCGTGTGCTCGATCACTGGATACGGGCAGGACGGTCCTTTTGCCCAACGCGCCGGTCACGACATCAACTACATGGCGACCTCCGGGGCACTTGGCCTGAACGGCGAGCGCAACGGTCCGCCGGTGCCGCTGGCGGTCCAGGTCGCGGACATCGGAGGTGGCGGGTTGCAGCCCGCGGTCGCCATCCTGGCCGCCCTGCTGGCGGTCGAGCGGGGCAGCCCAGGCCGCTTCATCGACGCTTCGATGCTGGATGGAGCCGTGAGCTGGCTTGGCCTCGCGCTGGCCTCGTTGCGCGGCGGTGAGCAGGTTGGGCGGGGCGACCAACGTCTGGCCGGCCGGCACCCGTGCTATCGGGTCTACGCCTGCAAGGACGGCCGCTTTTACAGCGTCGGAGCCCTCGAGCCGAAGTTCTGGATTGCGCTTTGCGAAGCCGTTGAGAGGCCTGACCTGGTCGAGCTCCAGTTTGCGGAGGGACCGGAAGGCGTTCGAGCCCACAATGCCATGGAGGCGGTGTTTGCCTCGAGAACTCGCTCGGAGTGGGAGCATGAGCTCGCCGGCCTCGACGTCTGCTGCGAGCCCGTTCTGGATCTCGAGGAGGTTTCAAACCACCCGCAGGTCGCCGCGCGCGGGCTGATTGCAAACCGCCCCACGGGCGTTGAGGTCCGGCCGGCAGTACCGCTGCGCCCGGACTGGCGGCGTCTCGATGCCCCCGCATTGGGCGAGCACACGATGGAGATCCTCGCTGAGGTCGGCGTCACTCCGGTGCGCGTCGACGCTCTCAGAAAACAGGGCGCGGTCTGAGCTCAGGCGTGCAGGTGCAGCAGCCTGGGCCAGAGCTCTTCGACATGCGCTCGGGTCTGTTCGAGCGTGCCACTGTTGTCGATGACGTGGTGCGCTAGGCTGCGCTTCTCCTCGATCGGCATCTGGGCGGCGATCATCTCCCGCGCACGTTCAGGACTCAGACCGCGACCCTGGACCAGCCGCTCGAGCTGCATCTCTTCGGGGACGTAGACCAGGACGATCGAAGCGAAAAGTCGCTCCAGCCCGTTCTCGAACAGGAGCGGGACGACCTGGGCGACGAACCTGGCACCGCGCTCAGCAGCCTCCACTGTCAGCGCCGCCATTCGTTCCCGCACCAGTGGGTGCACCATCGCGTTCAGCCTGCGTCGCGCGTCCGCATCCCTGAAGACGAGCTCGCCCAGGCGTTGGCGGTCGATGCGCCCGTCGCGCACATAGTCGGTGCCGAACTCTCGAATAACCAGCTCGAAGCCCTTGGTACCAGGCTCGTACGCGGCATGAGCGGCTTCGTCCGCGTCGACGATTTCGGCGCCAAGGTCCTGCAGCATTGCAGCCACCGTCGACTTTCCCGATCCGACCCCTCCTGTGAGCCCGATGAGTTTCACCGCTTAGGATGTTGCATCAATGGCCGACGAAGAGAAGCTCGATGTCGTAGTCGTCGGCGCCGGCCCGGCAGGCTCAGCTGCCGCAATCACTCTGGCAAAAGCGGGACTACAGGTCGTCGTGCTCGAGCGCGGCGCCAAACCCGGCTCCAAAAATGTGATGGGCGGCATCCTCTACAACCACTATCTGGAAGAGATCGTGGGCGACGCGTGGAAGGAAGCGCCGCTCGAGCGACCGATCATCGAAGAGAGGCGGTGGATGATGACCCCCGAGGCGGCGATCTCCTTCGACTACAAGAACCTGCGCAACAGGACCAAGCCACATTCGTACTCAGTGCTGAGGGCGCCATTCGACGCATGGTTCGCGGAGCAAGCCGAGAAGGCAGGGGCGATGGTCGTGCCCGAGACGGTAGTCGAGCGACTGATCGTCAGGGACGACCGGGTGGTCGGCGTCTCGACAGGGCGTGGCGACAGCCTCTACGCCGACGTCGTGATCATATGCGAAGGCATCGGCCTCGGCGCGAGCCTGCTTGAAAAGACGGTGATCAAGGACAGGCCTCTGCGCCGAAAGCTGCGGCCGAACGAGGTTGCGATGGCTGTGAAAGAGGTCATGCAGCTGGACCCCGGGCTGATCGAAGAGCGCTTCAACTGCGAACGGGGCGAGGGCTGCACGATCGAGTGCTTCGGGGATTCGACGATGGGGATGTCCGGCTTCATGTTCATCTACACAAACAAGGACACCCTGTCGGTGGGAGGAGGCGCCCTCCTGAGCGAGTTCAACGCCACGTTGCGCAGCCCGAACGACCTGATGGAGCATTTCAAAAACCATCCATCGGTGAAGCCACTCCTTCGTGGCGCCGAGACCGTCGAGTACCTCGCGCACCTGATCCCAGAAGGCGGCTATCGGGGCATTCCGAAGGTTTACGGCCCGGGCTACCTGGTGTGCGGCGACGCCGCGATGCTGTCGAACCCCGTGCACCGCGAAGGCTCGAATCTCGCGATGGAGTCTGGGCGGCTCGCGGCGGAGACGGTGCTTTTCGCCAGGGAAGGGGAAGACTTCACAGAGCGTCGCCTCGCCCAGTACAGGCGCCGGCTCGATAACTCGTGGATCATGGCGGACATGCGCAAGTACGACGGCGCGGTGCCTCTGCTAGAGCACAACCCGCAGTTCCTGACCAGGTACCCCCAGATCGCCGACCGTGCCCTGGATGAGTTCTTCAGGGTGGATGGCACATCCAAATGGGAAAAGCAGGCCAAGATCCTCGCCATGGTTCGCAAGGAAGGGATGTTCAAGATGGGCTGGGAGACCATGAAAGCCCTCTGGACGATGAAGTAGGGCGCTGCTTCCGGCCGTAGGCGGCGGCCCGAACTACGTCTGTGAAACCGAGATGCGCACCGAGTGATACCCACTTGCGCCGCTTGGGTAGCTCGAGGCCGCCTGCGCTGTCTGAACTGCCCCGGCGCCGTCGGTCGCGCGGACGCGCAGGTCGTACGGACCTTCCGTGCTTGGAGTCCACGTAGCCTGCCAGATCACCCAGGTCAGGGGCGATAGCGGCGCACGAAAGACTGCAGGGCTCCACGTGCGGCCAGCGTCGAAGCTGTACTCGACCGTGGAGATTCCCCGCGTTCCGGCAAATGCCACGCCGGCGAGCACCACGCTGCCGAGCTTGACGATGTCCCCATCGCGGGGCACGTCGAACCGTGCTGTCGTCTTGATCACCGCGTTGTGATCCCAACCCTGCTGCTCCCAGAAGCCGCCACTCTCATGGTCGACAACTGTGATCGACTCGAGCCACTTGGGCCCCTTCATGCCGTAATGGCCCGGAATCAGCATTCGGGCCGGATACCCGTGCCCCACGGGCAGCGCGGCGCCGTCGAGCTCGTAGGCGACGAGGATCTCGGGAGCTCCGTTGACGAGGCTGATCGGAAGGCTCTCCGCGTAGCCGTCGCGCGCTTTGAAGGCCGCCCATGTCCCTGCGGCCTGCGGGCCGGCCATCTCAAGCAGGTGCTTGAGGCTGACCCCTGCGAAGCTTCCAGTGCTCATCAGCTCGCCCCCGACGTTGTTGCTGATGCATTCCATGGTCACGTACTCGGTGGTTCCGGGCAGCCCGCGCAGGTCGGCGAGAGACAGCTTCAAAGGCCGGTCGACGAGACCGCCGACAGCCAGGCTCCAGCCCTGCGCGTCGATGACCGGGTCGCTGAAGTTCTTGGTGACCTGGTAAAAGTTTTGGACTGGCGTCAAGTCGGGTGAGATTCCGCGCAAGCCTGCTTCCGAAGGGTTGACGATTGCGTTGTACCAATTGGGCACGAGGCGAAATGCCAGGACGCCAAGGCTGACGACGCCGATCGTGACAGGCAGGACGCTGAACATCCGCCTACGTCCCAGGTCGGGGGTTGCGGCCAGCTGGGGGGAATCCCCGCCAAGCTGAAGGACTACGCCGTAAACAGCGAAGAGCGCAGCCCAGATCAAAGGCGTCGTCGGTCCGTCGCTCAGGCCGAGGAAGCCTGCGCCCGAGATTGGCAGCAAAATCGCCACGACCACGACCCAGCCGGCGGCGGCGAATGCCAGGGCCGAATGCTTGAACTGCCACCGCCGGCTCGTCCAGGCCCACGCCGCGCCGAGCACGCCAAGGCCGACGACCATGCCGACGATGAGGCCGATCTCCTCGACGACCTTGCCTGCGTGCTGCAGCGTATCGATCAGGAATCCGAATACAAAACCGGGCATGATCGAGAGGAGGGGCTGGTTGAGCAGCTGGGGGAGCGGTCTCAGCAACTGGAGAAGACTTGCCAGGTACATGAGGGTGACGAGCACGAGTCCCGCCAACGCGCCCCATCCAAACCCCCGAAAGGCTGCCTGCCGCCCGCTTCCCGCGATCACTCGATTGGTTTACCACTCGGAGATACCTGGATGCGACAAACGAATCCGCACCAGACCCCATTTGCTGTTTAAATCGGATATCGCGTGCCCCCACCAATCGTCCCCGAGGACCTTTACCGTTTCCGCTGGATCGACCACGTCCGCCTCAGCCCTGACGGAGAGCGCGTCGCCTATCAGCTGAGCTGGGCCGACGCCGAGTCACGCCAGAACAGGAGCCGGATCGTGGTCAGGCGCCTGCTGGACCAGGAGCCGGTTGACGCGACCGCCGGGCCTCGCCGCGATCACTCGCCGGAGTGGTCGCCTGACGGCAAACGGATTGTGTTCATGAGCCGGCGCGGGGCATCCGACCAGATCTTCGTGCTCGACGTCGCAAGCGGCGGGGAAGCCCTTCAGCTGACATCGTTGCCTGAGGGGGCCGCCGGCGCGGCCTGGTCCCCGGACGGCAAGCACATCGCTTTCGTCGGGGTGATGGTCGAGGACCCCGACGCGGTCGTGGACGACCCGAGGCCGCCCGAGAGCAGGGAGCAGGTGCGGCGCTCGCCGGTCGTCCGGGTGGCTCGGCGACTCGATTACAAGCACGACGGCCAGGGTTTCGTGGACGGCCGCTACCACCACCTGTTCGTTGTGCCTTCAGATGGGGGAGAGGCCAAACAGCTGACGAGCGGTACATGGGACGTGGGCGGATTCGACTGGTCGCCAGACAGCGGGAGGTTGGTGGTTGTCGGTAACGCGGAGCCCGATGCCGACCTGCAGCGGGAGGTTGACCTTTACGTGGTCGACCTCGAGGGCAGCCGCAGCAAGCTCACGGGCGGCTACTACATCGGCGCGCCGTCCTGGTCGCCTCGGGGAGACCTGATCGCGTTCGTGGCCCCGAACGGCCTCGATGCGGGCCTCATCGAACGGATGTGGCTCGTACCGTCAAGTGGCGGCGCTCCTCGCTGCCTGACCCTCTCGCTCGACCAGGCGGTGGGCGACAGCATGATCACCGACATGCGCAGCGGCCATGGTGGCGAGCGCATCCGGTGGTCGAAGAATGGCGACCGGCTCTTCTTCCTGACCAGCGGCCCGGGCGTCACAGCCCTGTACTCGTCCGACCTCGACGGCAATGTGTGGCCGGAGGTGGGCGGTCCCCGTCGCATCTACGACTTCGACGTCGCGGCTGGGGTTTTTGCCTTCTGTGCGTCCGAAGCGGCGAACCCTGGTGACCTCCACATGGTCACGCAAGGTGCCGAGGCCCGCTTGACAGATCTGAACCCATGGCTTCGCGATCGTTACGTCGCCCAGCCGGAGCGTCATCAGTTCACCGCCCCCGACGGATGGGTGATCGAAGGGTGGCTCCTGAAGCCCGAAAACTTCGACCCTGACCGGCTTCACCCCTTCGTCGTCGAGGTCCACGGCGGACCACACGGGCAGTACGGGTGGGCGTTCTTTCATGAGCTCCAGGTGCTGGCCGGCATGGGTTACCTCGTGCTCTACACGAACCCGCGCGGTTCCGACGGCTACGGCGAGGTGTTCCGAAGCCAGGTCGTTCGCGACTGGGGAGGCAAGGACTTCATCGACCTGATGACAGCGGTGGATCAGATCGTCCAACGAACAGGAGCGGTCGACACGAGCCGGATGGGAATCGGCGGAGGCTCGTATGGCGGCTACATGACGAACTGGGTGATCGGCCAGACCGATCGCTTTGCTGCTGCGGTCGCAATGCGATCGATCTCGAACCTGGTCAGCGAGTACGCGCAGCATGACATCGTCCTCTGGGGCGCCCTCGAGCTCGGTCCCCCACCGTGGCCAGACCTCGATGAGCTCTGGCGACGTTCTCCGATTCGATATGTCCAGAACATCAAGACGCCGCTGCTCCTCACATGCGGAGAGATGGACCTCCGCTGCGTCATCTCGCAGTCAGAAGAGCTGTTCGGCGCCATGCGCCTTCTGGGCAAGACGGTGGAGCTGGTCCGCTTCCCCGAGGAGTCGCACGATCTGTCACGTGGTGGGCGTCCCGACCGTAGGGTCGAGCGGCTGCGACGAATCGGCGGATGGTTCGAACGGTTCCTGGGTACTGCGGCGTCCGATCGGCCCGGGGAGGCCCTGGTCGCCGATGAGGTGCTCGTCACCGCAGAGCCGGCCACAGTTGCCGGCGGTGGCCAGGCGCCATATGCGGCGGTCGCCGAGCCCGCCGCCGCCTCGTATGGCACCGCGGAAACCAACCAGGACCCCGAGGCGATAGCGGTCTCTCCTGAGGCTCAAGCCGTCGAGCCGGTGGTTGCGGCACCGGCGCCTGAGCCTGAGCCCGAGGCATTCCGACCCGAGCCCGAACCGGCTCCGGTGGCGCAATCCGCCGATCTTGAGCAGACGGTCCCGGAGGCAGCCGCTCCACAGGAGGCTGCGGCTCCCGAGTGGCATCCGATCGTGCCGCCGCCGGCCGAAGTGGACGAATGGCAAGCACCTCCCGCTCCAGCGGCCGAAGCTGGCGAGGAGTGGCAGCCAACAGCGCCCCCGGAGCTGGAGCCGGTCGAGGAGTGGCAGCCAATCGTTTCCCCAGCAGCCGATCCTGCGGCTGCGTGGCGGGCAACGGCTCCTCCCCCGGCGGCCGACCCTGCGGCGGCATGGCAGGCCACGGTTCCTCCCCCGGCATCCGAGCCGGCGGAAGCGTGGCAGCCAACTGCTCCGCCCGCCGTCGACGCTGCGCCCGTCTTCCGCGAGCCAGAACCCTTCATTCCAGAGCCGGTTGCGACTGCGCCAGAACCGGCCGCGACGGCGCCAGAACCGGCTGCGATTTCGCCCGAAGCGGCAGCGGTCGAACCTGCGGAGGCAGCTGCCGAACCGGCAGCGGCCGAGGCGGCGCGCGCCGAAGCTGCGCCTGCCCCGCCGGCACAGCCGGCGCCTTGGGGAGTGGACCCGGTCGCCCAGACGATCCTGGCCTGGCCGCGAGGCGCCCCCGCCGATGCACCGAGCAACGGTGGAACTCAGCAGAGCACCGCCGAAGAGGCCACCTCAATCATTCCGGCGTGGCAGCCCTCGGACGTGCTGCCTGAATCGAAGCGGACTGTATCTCTGCAAGCGGTTCCGCTCGAAGTGATCGAGTCGGGCGGCGGTTATCCTGCCAAGCTCACGTTCGAGACCGGTCCCTTCGCGGGGCGGATCGTAGCGATCCCCAACCAGATGGTCACCTTCGGTCGTGCGCCCGACAATGACATCGTGGTCGGCGATCCGGCAACCTCCGGCCGGCACGGTCGAATCGAGGTGCGCGGAGGGGCGTTCTGGATCAGCGATCTCGGGAGCACAAACGGAACCCAGGTGAACGGTGAACCGGTCATCGAGAAGCAGCTTGCCAATGGCGATCTGATCGCCATCGGTCAGAACACCATCAGGTTCTCGCTCGAATAGGCTGCGATCCAGCGCCGAAGGGATCGATCTTGCCGATTGGTAGGCTGATGCAGTGGGTGAGGTAGCGGAGATCTGGCGCTACCCGGTCAAGTCGATGGCCGGCGAGCAGCTGGAGTCGTGTGCGGTCAGGGAGACAGGCCTCGACGGCGATCGGCGCTGGGCGCTCGTGGATGGCACCGTGAACCGCGCAGGCAAGCTGCTGACCAACACCCAGGATGCGCGACTCATGACCTATAAGGCGAGGCTGGCCGGCGGTGCGGTCGACGTGCTCACGCCCGCAGGCCGGAGCCGCCGTCTCGGCCAAGAGCTCGTGGCTGAGCTCGCGGATGCGATCGCCAGGCCGCTGACCCTTCGAGACACCGCCGGCGTTAACTTCGACGACTCACCTGTGCTGGTCGTCAACCTTGCGACTGTCAGCGCTTTCAGCGTGGTCGCCGGCATGCCTGTCGACCATCGGAGGTTTCGCGGCAACTTTTACATCGAGGGCCTCGAGCCTGAGGAGGAGTTAAGCTGGGTCGGCCGCCGCATTCGCACCGGAGAAGTCGAGCTGGAGGTGGTCAAGCGCTGCGAGCGCTGCGCAGTGGTCACCCGCGACCCTGAGACAACGGTCGCGTCTCCTGCATTGTTGCGCGTGCTCACCGAGACGAGCGACACCTTTATGGGCGTCTACTGTCGAGTCGTCCGACCGGGTCACGTTGCGATGGGAGACTCCTGCGAGCCGGTGTAGCGTAGCCTCTCGGAAGCGAGTTCCCGCGGTTTCGACCAGGAGGACAAATGGCAGTCACAGCGTTCTCGGCCGACTGGGCCAAAGCTTTCAAGGACGAGGTCAACAAATCCTCGGTTTACAAAACCGCGGGCAAGGGATGGAAATGGACGGTCGGGCTCGTCGTGGAGGCGGAGCCGGACAAGCATTTCGCCGAGGCGATGGGCATCGTCATGGACCTGTTCGACGGCGAGGCCCGCGACGTCAAGGTCGGCTCAGCCGCCGACGCCCAGAAATGCGACTTCGTGATTACCGCGCCCTACTCGCGGTGGAAGCAGGTCGCTACCAAGGAGCTCGACGCCACCAAGGGCATGCTGCAGGGCAAGCTCAGGCTGAAAGGCGATCTTCCTACGATCGTGCGCTATACGAAGGCATCCCAGGAGATGACCGAATGCACGACGAGGATCCCAGTCGAATGGCCCGACGAAAAATAACGGCGCAACCCCACGCGCCGGAGTTGGTCGTCTACGTGGACAACGAGCCGAGCGCCTTCGCTTCGATGCTGGGCCGACTGATCGCAGCCAACATCGAAAGCCATCCGGAGAAGGCGCAGGACTTCGAATCATTGGTTGCGCGCGTGGGCGTCTGGGTGACCGATATCGACGAGGGCGTGACCCTGGACTTCAAGGGCCAGGACGGCAAGCTGACTGTCCACAACGGACTCAAGCCACGGCGCACGATCACGATCCGCGCTGACGCTGAAACCGTCATGAGCCTCAGCAATCTGAAGATCGGACCGCTCGGCATGCCTGTGTACTACGACGAGATCGGGCGCGGGGTAGCAGCCAAGCTGCTTCGAGGGAAGCTCAAGATCGACGGCCTTGTGCCCAACATCCTGACGGTGAACGCCGTCACCAGAATCATCTCGGTACGGTAATGCGCTTGGCGGTGGTTGGCGCGGGGAGCATGGGCGCTCAGGTCGCCCAGCAGGCCGGGCTGAACGGAATCGAGGTCACGCTTCAACACCAGAGATTGAGCGCGCCGCGATCAGCGAGTCCCGCCCGGGTCGCGCCCGGCGCGCCAAGACGACAATAGGTCTGTGCTGACCCGCATCCATCACGTCGGGCTTGCCGTGGCAGACCTCGACGAGTCCATCGATCTCTACCGAACGGCTTTCGGCGCCGAGCTCGTGGACAGGCAGGTGAACGAGAAAGAGGGCCTCGAGGCGGCGTTCCTGCGTACGGGCGAAGGCGAGATCGAGCTCATGAGCGCGACGCGGCAGGAGTCACCGGTGGGGAAGTTCCTCGCGAAGCGTGGACCGGGGTTGCACCACGTCGCTTATGGCGTGACTGACATCCGCAAGGCGATTGCGGACGCGCGCGCCGCCGGTCTCGAGCTCATCGACGCCGAGCCCCGCATCGGGATGAGCGGTTCGCTCATCGCCTTCGTGCACCCGAAAAGCCTCAACGGCGTCCTGACCGAGTTCGTCGAAACTTGAGCGAGGTCCGAAACGACAGCGGCCTGCCGGTCAAGCCCGTCTACGCGAGCGAGGATCGTCCCGCGGAGGAGCGACTTCCGGGCCGGTTTCCGTTCACCCGCGGCATCCACAAAGACATGTACCGCGGCCGTCTGTGGACCATGCGGCAGTACGCAGGTTTCGGCACTGCCGTGGAGTCGAACAAGCGTTACAAGTTCCTCCTGAAGCAGGGACAGACGGGACTATCGGTCGCGTTCGACCTGCCTACACAGATCGGCTACGACTCCGATCACCCGATGGCGAACGGGGAGGTTGGAAAGGTCGGAGTGGCCATCGACTCCCTCGAAGACATGGAAACCCTCCTTGACGGGATCCCGCTGGACAGAGTCTCGACGTCGATGACCATCAACGCCACAGCTTCGATGCTCCTGCTGCTGTATCAGCTGGTCGCCGAGAAGCAGGGTTGTCCGCCGGCGAAGATCACAGGCACCGTCCAGAACGACATCCTCAAGGAGTACACGGCCAGGGGGACGTACATCTTTCCGCCCAAGCCCTCGATGAGGCTGGTGACAGACCTCATTGCGTACTGTCACAGGCATCTCCCGAGCTGGAACACGATCTCGATCTCCGGATACCACATGCGTGAAGCCGGCTCGACAGCTGCGGAGGAGATCGCCCTGACGCTGGGCCATGCCATCGCCTACGTGGAGGCGGCGCAGGCGGCGGGGCTCGCGGTGGACGATTTCGCGCCGCATCTCTCCTTCTTCTTCAATGCCCATATGGACTTCTTCGAGGAGGTGTCCAAGTTCCGCGCCGCGCGCCGCATGTGGGCCCGGATCATGCGCGACCGATTCAACGCCAAGGACGAGCGCTCTCAGGCGCTGCGCTTCCACACGCAGACTGGAGGCGTCACCCTCACGGCTCAGCAGCCGCTGAACAACATCGTGCGAACCGCTCTGGAGGCCATGAGCGCCGTCCTGGGCGGCACCCAATCGCTCCACACCAACGCTTTCGACGAAGCACTGGGACTGCCTTCGGAAGGGGCTGCCGAGGTGGCCCTGAGGACTCAGCAGGTGATCGGATACGAGACGGCGGTTCCGCTGGTGGCCGACCCGTTGGGTGGCTCCTACTACGTCGAGAGCCTCACCGACAGGGTCGAGGAGGAAGCGCTTGCGATCATGGCCGAGATGGACGAAGGCGGCGGCGCCGTGGCGAGCATCGAATCCGGTTGGACCCAGCGCAGGATCGCCGAAAGCGCATACAGGCTGCAGCAGAGGATCGAGTCGGGCGAACGGGTGGTGGTGGGCGTCAACCGATTCGCCGCCTCCGATGCCGAAAGCGTCGAGATCACGAAGATCAGCCCACGCCACCAGGCGACCCAGGCGCGTGCCCTCAAGCGCTTACGCGCCCGCCGTCCGCAGGCCACCGTCGACGCCCACCTGGCGGCGATCGAGCGAGCCGCTCGAGGGACCGACAACCTGATGCCGCCCCTCAAGGCGGCCCTTGCCGACTACGTGACGATCGGGGAGTGCTGCACGGTGCTCCGCGGAGTTTTTGGTGAGTACGTACCTCCGCGGGTCATGTGATCAAGAACAGGAGACGGCAATGGCTTTTGTGGTTCCGATGATCGCCTACGAGGACGGCAACGCTGCGATGGATTGGTTGATCGAAGCGTTCGGCTTTGTCGAGGCCGACCGCCGCATCTCCCCGAAGGGAGATCTGACCCATGGCGAGCTGCAGGTGGGGGACGGGATCATCATGCTGGCGACGCCGACGCCCGACTACCAGGGTCCGAAGAAACACCGCGAGCATTGCGAGGTGGCGCGCAAGTGGTCGAGCGTCCCGTACATCATCGACGGAGTGCTGGTCCAGGTGGATGACGTCGAGGCGCACTGCGCGCGGGCGCGGGTCGCCGGAGCGGTGATCCTCTCTGAGCCCCAGAAGACCCAGGACGGCCGCTTCTCCTACCGTGCGGAGGACGTCGAGGGGCACCGCTGGATGTTCGAGGAGAAGGCGGAGCACTGATGGCGCAGCCCAAAGGTCGAAAGATCGATCCGCTCAACCAGCTGCGCCAGCGCAAGTACGACGCCGGGCACGGCGACGCCGAGGCGTTCAACCGTCAGCATGCAAAGGGAAAGCTCACCGCCCGCGAGCGAATTGCGCGCCTCGTGGACCGGAACTCGTTCGAGGAGATCGACATCTTCGCCACCCACCGCGCCCATGGTCTCGGCCTGGAATCCAAGCGGGTGCCAGGTGACGGCGTCGTGACAGGGATGGGTAAGATCGATGGGCGCGACGTCATGCTCTTCAGCCACGACGCGTCCGTGTTCGGCGGCTCGCTGGGCGAGGTATTCGCCGAAAAGGTCATCAAGGTCATGGATCTCGCGCTGCGCAACCGAATCCCGATCATCGGCATCAACGACTCCGGTGGCGCTCGCATCCAGGAGGGCGTCGTCTCGCTGGCCGGGTACGCGGAGATCTTCTGGCGCAACGTCGAGTCCAGCGGAGTGATTCCCCAACTGAGCCTGATCCTGGGTCCCTGCACCGGGGGCGCCGTCTACTCGCCGGCGATGACCGACTTCACGTTCATGGTCCATGGGGTCGGCTACATGTTCATCACCGGGCCTGAGGTGATCCGCGTGACAACGGGCGAGGATGTCACCTTCGACTCCCTTGGCGGCGCGGAGGTTCACAACGTCAAGTCGGGCGTCGGTCACTTCCTGGCGGAAACGGAGGACGAATGCTTCGCGCAAGTGAGGCGCCTCTTCAGATATCTGCCCCAGAGCTGCGAGCAGCAACCGCCGAGGGCTGCGGCGACCGACGATCCGGAGCGTTCCGCGCCCGGCCTGGCCACGGTAATTCCTGACAATCCGAAGGAGCCGTACGACATCAAGGAAGTGATCGGCATGGTCGTCGACCACGGGGAGTTTTTCGAGGTTCAGCCCTACTTCGCGATGAACATCGTGGTCGGCTTCGCGCACCTGGACGGACACCCGATCGGCGTGGTCGCCAACCAGCCGAAGGTGATGGCCGGCGCGCTCGACATCAACGCGTCGGTGAAGGCGGCGCGGTTCGTGCGCTTCTGCGACGCGTTCAACATCCCGCTGGTCACGTTCGTGGACGTTCCGGGATTCCTCCCCGGTACGGCGCAGGAGTACGGAGGCATCATCCGGCATGGCGCCAAGCTGCTTTACGCGTTCAGCGAAGCAACCGTGCCGAAGCTGACGGTGATCACGCGCAAGGCCTATGGCGGTGCCTACTGCGTCATGTGCTCCAAGCACATCCGTGCGGATTTCAACGTCGCCTGGCCGACTGCGGAGATCGCCGTGATGGGACCGGAAGGGGCTGTCAATATCGTCTTCCATCGCGAGCTGGAGGCCGCGTCCGACCCTCTGGTGCACAGGCGCGAGCTGGTGAAGGAGTACACGGAGACGTTCGCCAATCCTTACATCGCCGCCGAGCGTGGCTATATCGACGACGTGATCGAGCCCGGCCGAACCCGGGGCACGCTGATCCGCGCGCTGAAGATCGC
>JALZAL010000270.1 GCA_030948325.1 Candidatus Dormiibacterota bacterium | reverse complement strand
GTGTCGCGACATGGCGCAGCGTCCATCAGGGGCCCCCGCGGCGCAGCCGTGGGGCGAGGCTCGCGTCCTCACCCGCGCCTAAACCTGTCTGCGGCGCACGGCGACATAGAGCAGCGCCGACATGAGGACGACCAGGAAGACCCACCAGATGACATCCTGGATGTCCGACGCACCCGGCACTGAGCTGATGGCTTGGGCAACCTGCTCCTTGGTGGGCGCGCCCTGCGGGCCCGAAAAGACGTCCATCTCCGCCAGCACCAGCTGCCTGCGAGCATCGCTCATCAGGGGGTGAGGGACAAGCCAGTAGGCAATGTTGAGGGCGACCTTGACGAACGTGTTGTCGCCGAGCTGGCCGGCGGCAAGTGCTGCGTGCAGCGGCACGACGATGCCGCCGGCGAGGAAGTTGTAGATGAACGCCACCACGGCCGCGATGATGTTGTTCATCCAGGCGCTGAGCGCGAGCACGATCAGCATGAGGAGAGACGCGTTGGCGACTGCGGCAACCGTCTCCACCCACAAGGCACCCTCGAGGCCGCCGCCGAACAGGGTCAGGAGCAGCCTTGTCTCGAGGCCGAGCAAACCGATCAGGACGATCATGGCGACCAGCGCGGCGATGAGCTTGCCGAGCGTGAATGCCAGCCTGGAGACAGGCTTGGAGAAGATCGCGACCGCCGCGCCTGACTCAAGGTCGTGGTAGATCGCGGTCATGCCGATGGCGAAAGCGATCAGGAGGGCGAAGATACCGACGACCCCGATCAGCTGGGTCACAAACGTGAGCTCGAGCAGCCGGCTCAGCTTTGCGGGGTCGGGTGGCGTGGCACCCGGGCCGCTGAACGAGATGCTTCCCGGGCTGACACTCGAGAAGATCTTCAAGGCAATGCCGATGACGGCGATACCCACCGCCCCGATCACGAAGAAGACGAGAAGGAGGCGCCGCCGCGAAAGCTCGATCAGGGTGTAACGGGCGACCGCCAGCGTCCCGTTCACGGGTTGTCCTTGTCGGTGATAAAGGTCGGTAGCTGGTCGCGCTTTGGAGGGGACGAGGCCTCGACCAGCTCGACGAACACCTCTTCGAGCGTGCGGCCTTCGGGCACCACCTCAGCCATCGTGCCTTCCTTGAGCACACGGCCCTTGGCGAGTATCGCCACCGTGTCACAGACGAGCTCGACCTCGCTCAGGAGATGGCTGTTGAGCAGGATGGCCACGCCGCTGCTCTTCAGCGACTCGATGAGCGCGCGGACGTCGCGGCGGCCAAGCGGGTCGAGGTCGGCCGTGGGCTCGTCGAGGATCAGCAGCTGGGGCCGGCCCAAGATCGCCTGGGCGATCCCCAGTCGCTGCTTCATGCCTTTCGAGAACTGGCGGACCTGGCGTCTCTCCTTGTCAAGGCCGGCGAACGCCAGCGTCTCAGGAATCCTCCTTTTTCGATCCGCCTCGTCCAGGCCGAGGAGGCTGGCGAAGTAATCAAGCACCTCGCCCGCTCGAAGGAACTTGGGGAAATCGGGATCCTCCGGCGAGAAGCCGAGCTGGGCGCGCGCTGTGGGATCGCCGGGCTCCCGGCCGAACAATGAGATCTTGCCTTCGTTCGGTCGCAGCAGCCCGGTGATCATCTTCACCACGCTGGTCTTGCCCGAGCCGTTGGGACCGAGGAGTCCAAAAGCCTGGCCCGGCTGAAGCTCGAACGTGACACCGTCCACCGCCCATGGGTCGCGACGCCTGTATCGCTTGCGAAGCCCCTCGACACTCACCACGACGGCCATAGGCCAGCCGAATATACAGGCAGATGTTCGAGCTCGACGATTTACAGAGGCGCACCCTCGTCTGGGCCGGGCTCGCAGTGGTCCTCACGGCCTTCGACGGCTCGGTGCTCGTGCTGGCGCTTCCCGCCATCGCCATGGACTTCAACGCCCGCATTCCTGGTCTGTCCAACCTGGGCTCGGTGCTGGCACTCGGCTCGCTTGGCGCCCTTCCACTGGCGACCATGGCGGACCGATTCGGCCGGCGGAAGCTGATCGCAATCGGCGTTGCGGGCTTCTCCATTGCGAACTTCGCCAGCGCCTTCGCCACCTCGCTGACCGCGCTCTCGATCATTCGCCTGGTCGCCGTTTGCTTCGAAGCCATGGTCGCCGGCGTGGCGACAGCGCTGATCGTTGAGGAGGCGCCGCCCGCGCGCCGAGGCCAGGCTGTGAGCGTGCTGGCGGTGCTGGCCGGGATCGGCACCGGGATCACGGTGATCAGCTATCCCCTACTGGCGCCGCACTGGCGTTGGCTGTTCCTCGCGGGCGGGATCGGCCTGCTTGCGTCACCGGCCATCTGGTTCGGGCTGCCCGAGGGCCGCAGGTGGCAAAGGGCCGGCCGCACGGCATCGGCGCTTCGACTCCTCATGCATGGGCCGTGGCTCCGGCGCATCCTCGTGCTGTCCGCGACCACCGCACTGCTGGCGGTGCTTCTGGAACCCGCCGGCTTGCTTTTTACCGTGTTCGCGACCGACAACCTTCACTTGACCCCCATGGCGATCAGCACGCTGATAGTCGTCTCAGGCGTCGCCGGCGGCTCGGCGTATCTCGCCGGCGGCTACCTGAGCGACAGGTTCGGACGCCGCTGGCCGGGCGTCGGCTTGACCGCGGCCACGGCCATCGTCACCAGCCTGAGCTTCGCCACCGGCATCTTTGGGTTCGTGATCGGAAACGTGCTGTGGAGCGCCATCGCGAGCGCGGCCACGCCGGTGTTCGGCGCGTGGTCGGCGGAGCTCTTTCCCACTCGCGCTCGGGCGACGGCGGAGGCGACGGGTTCGGTCGCCGCCGCGGTCGGAAGCGTGGCCGGCCTGCAGGCGGTCGGCCTGCTCTCCCAGCCGCTTGGCCTCGGCCGCGCTCTGGAGCTGCTCGGCGCTGTCGCGCTTGCCGGCGCCTTCCTGCTGTTGTTGCTCCCAGAGACGAAACAAGCTCCTCTACCTGACTAGAGTTGGCGGGAATGGACCGCGCGAGGGCAGTGGTGGTCGGTGGCGGCATCACGGGAGCCAGCGTCGCCTACCACCTGGCCAAGGCAGGCTGGCGCGACACGGTCCTGCTCGAGAAGGACGAGCTGACCAGCGGATCGACTTGCCACGCGGCAGGCCTGGTGACGCAGTTCAACCCATCGCCGACGATGATGCGGTTCCGCCGTTACAGCATCGAGTTGTATGAGGAGCTCGGCGTTTTCGAGACTGTCGGCGGGCTGCGATTCGCGTCAAGCGCCGATCAGCTCAAAGAGCTCCAGCGTGGCGTCAGCCGCGCACGCGGAATTGGGCTCGAGGTCGAGCTGATTTCCGCCGACGAATCAGCGCAACTGATGCCGGCGATCAGCACGAGCTCCCTTTACGGCGCCGTCTGGGTCCCCAGCGACGGCCATCTCGACCCACATACCGCCACATTCGCCCTGGCCGACGCCGCACGAAAGATGGGAGCGACAGTCCTCACACAACGTCGCGTCACCGGCATCGAGTTGACGGATCGAGGGTCGGTCAGAGCCGTCCAGACCGACGCCGGCAGGATCGAAGCCGAGGTGATCGTGATCGCCGGGGGCATCTGGGCGCCGCAGATCGCCGCAATGGCCGGGGCCTTTGTGGTGTCGACGCCGGTCGATCACCAGCACGCCGCCTTGCTGGCCGTGCCGGGGCACGAGCTTCCCCACAACATGCCTTGCTTTCGCGACCCGGACAACCTCATCTATGGAAAGTCCGAGGCGGGCGGCGTCGTCCTCGGCGGGTACGAGGCTGACCCGGTCGCGCGGTGGATCGACGGCGTGCCGTGGGCTCACGCCGGCACCTCGCTCCCGCCGGACGAGTCGCGATTCGAACCCCTGCTGGCGGGCGCGGCGCGGCGGTTTCCCGTTATCGGCGAGGCAGGGATCGTGAAGCTGGTTTGTCATCCCGACGCCATGACACCCGACTCCAATCCCCTGGTCGGTGCCGTCCCCGGAGTGCCCGGTCTCTATCTGGCAGCGGGCCTGTCGCTCAATGGTTTCGGCGGCGGCGGCGGGATCGGGCGGTCGCTTGCCGAGCTCATAACCACCGGCTCCACCGAGCTCGACCTGCATCCCTACCGGCCGTGGCGGTTCGGGCCCGTGCACCGCGACCACCGATACGTCGCAGAGCTGGCACGGGAGACGTATCGTCACTACTACCAGCTGCGCTATCCCTACGACTCCGACGAGTGGGGCCGCCCGCGCCGCACGAGCGCCCTGCACGAGCGACTTCAGGACGAGGGCGCGGTTTTCGGTTCCAAGCACGGTTGGGAACGCGCCGACTATTTCGAGCCGGGCCGACCGTGGCGCAGGGCAGGCGCCGACCAGCGCCGCTTCGGCTGGACCCGCCCTCCCTACTTCGACTTGCTGGCAGAGGAGCATCGGGCCTTCCGCGAGCGAGTGGGCATCATCGACATGACGTCGTTCGGAAAGATCGACCTCCGCGGTCCCGGTGCGCTTTCGTTGCTGGAACGCGTCGCCGGGAACCGGATCGGCCGTCCGCCCGGCTCGGTCGTCTACACCCAGCTTCTCGAACAGAACGGCGGAATCGCCGCCGACGTGACCGTGACGCGACTTGGCGAAGAGCACTTCCGCGTCGTGACCGGCGCCGGCTACGTCAACAGCGACCTCGGCTGGCTTCGCATGCAGGTGAGTGACGAAGACCCGCCGGTCGAGCTGCGCGAAACGACGGAGGAGCTCTCGGTGATCGGTATTTGGGGTCCAGGCTCACGCGATGTGCTGGAACGGGTTGCGGACGGCGACTGGTCGGAAGCCGCATTCCCCTTCATGCACGCGCGGCACACCCGCATCGGGGGCGGGTCTGCGCTCGCACAGCGGGTCACCTATGTCGGCGAGCTGGGTTGGGAGCTGTACATGGACCCGGGTTGGGCCGTTCAGGTATGGGATCGCCTCCTCGCTGCGGGTGCCGACTTCGGCATTCGAGCGGCCGGATATCGAGTGCTCGATTCGCTGCGCATGGAAAAGGGCTACCGCTACTACGGGACCGACCTGACGTTGCTCGACAACCCGTTCGAAGCCGGCCTTGGGTTCTGCGTGCACCTGGACAAAGGCGAGTTCAACGGCCGGCACGCTCTGCTGGCCGCCCGGGAGTCGGGGATCAAGCGGCGGCTTCGCACGTTGTCCGTCGGCGGCGAGGAATACCTTCCGATCTACGGCGGCGAGGCGGTGCACGGAGAAAAGGGAGTGATAGGGCGCATACGCAGCTGCGCTTACGGGTTCACCGCCAAGAAAAACCTCGGTTACTCCTACCTCCCTGTGGAGATCGCACCGGGTGGCCAGGTGCGGGTCGAGGTCTTCGGGAGCCTGGTCCTGGCGACCGTGACTGCAGACGCTGTGCTTTCGAAAAAGCAAGTGACCGCATGAGCTCCCGCGTCGACGAGTGCGTCGCGCAGGTTGCGCTGTGGAAAGGCAGCACCGTGCGCGTCTCCCAGCTTTCGGGAGGTCTGACGAACGAGAACTATCTCGTCGAAGCGGCAGGGCAGCGCTACGTGATGCGAATCCCAGGGCAGTCGACCGAGCTGCTATCGATCGACCGCGCCAACGAGGTGTTCAACACCCGGGCGGCTGCGACCACTGGCATCGGTCCGCGCGTGCTGGAGCACGTTCCTGGTCTCGACCTCTTGGTGCTGGAGTTCCTCCCCGGTCCGACGATGTCGGCGAAGTCGCTGCAGTCGAAAGAGATGGCGGCGCGTATGGCCGCGTCGTTTCGCAGGCTGCATGACTCGCCACGGTTCCTCAAGGACTTCAACATGTTCCGCACGATCGAGGACTACCTCCGGATCGTAGCCAGGCACGACGTCAGCATTCCCGTGGACTACCGCGACCGGTTGCCGGCCATCGCAACCATCGAGCGCGCTGTTGGCGCCGGCACCCTGTCATCAGTGCCGTGCCACAACGATCTCCTTTGCGAGAACTTCATCGACGACGGGGAAGCTCTCCGAATCGTTGATTACGAGCTCAGCGGCAACAACGACCCGTGCTTTGACCTGGGCAACACGGCGCAGGAAGCGGAGTTCGACCAGGACCTTCGCGCCGCCCTGTGCGCTGCTTATTTCGGCCGGGAGGACGCGCGCCAGCTGGCGCGGATGAACCTCTTCGCGTTGATGTCAGACGTGGGCTGGACCCTGTGGGGCGCCATCCAGGCGAAGATCTCGGCCGTCGACTTCGACTTTCGGGGCTACTACACCGCGCGATGGGAGCGCGCCGTCGAAGTGCTCCAATCCGACCGGCTGGGGAAGTGGCTTGAAGCGGCGGCGGGCTGAGCAGTCCATACCGGCCTCGCCGGGGAGGACCGGCCGCGGCTTTGGCGCGGCCAGGTTGGCGCCCCACAAGAAAAGTAATTTGACGGCTGGAACCGCTGGTGCTAGGGTGCGGCCGTATATCGTCCGCATATCGGTCGGGCGAGGCACGGGGAGGAGTCGGAAGGGGGTTGGCGTCCGAGGTTCGGCTCGACAGCCGGTTTGACGCAACGCGTCCCGATCATGGGTCCGCCCTTGCAGTCGTCGAAACGGCCGACGGAGCCCGCTCACAGAGCGAGTCCGCCTACCTCCGCATCCGGGATCGGATAGTCAGCCTCGACATGGCGCCGGGGTCGGTGGTCCAGGAGGCCCGCCTCCGTGAGGAGCTGGAGATCGGCCGGACGCCGATCAGGGAGGCGCTACAGCGCCTGGCGCTCGAGAACCTGGTCAAGTCGATCCCTCATCGGGGGACTTTCGTCACGGACGTCAACATCACCGACCTGGCGCGCATTACCGAGGTGAGGGTCGTGCTCGAGTCCCATGCCGCAAGGCTCGCAGCGGAGCGCCTGGTGGTCTCCGACCGCGTCGCGATCCAGGAGCTGCTCGACGTCCTGGAGTCAGGCGGCGCGACCGATCAGCGAGAGCTCATGCGCCTTGATCAGCGGATCCACCGCCAGATTTACCGGGCGGCTCGCAACTCCTTCCTCGAGGCAACGCTGGAGAGGTACCTCAATCTCAGCCTTCGGCTCTGGTACCTCGTTATCGACCACGAGGTGCGATTGCGCGAGGCTGTCGCAGAGCACGTTGAGCTGCTGCGCGCGGTTCTGGCCGGGGACGGACAGCGGGCCGAGGATGGCATGCGCCGCCACGTCACCGGCTTCGAGCGGGAGATCCGCAAAGTTCTCGTCGAGCGATAAGCCATGCCCAGGATCTTCTTCGCGACCGACCTGCACGGCTCTGAGATGTGCTGGCGCAAATTCCTTAAC
This sequence comes from Candidatus Dormiibacterota bacterium, assembly GCA_030948325.1. The sequence continues at coordinate 22,035 of JALZAL010000270.1, read as the reverse complement.
GCCGCCAAGTTCTATGACGCCGATGTCCTCATATGCGGGGGCGACATGACCGGCAAGGCCATCGTCCCGATCGTCGAAGAGAACGGAAACTTCACGGTCTCGATGGCGGGCATGGCGCAAACAGTCGGCCCAGACCAGGTCACCGAGGTCGAAACCCAGATCCGCCGCAAGGGCTATTACCCCCTGCGGATGACGCCCGAGCGCCTCGCCGAGCTGGATCGCAACGCCGATGAGAGGACCCACACCTTCCAGCAGGTGATGCTCGACGGCGTCGCACGCTGGATGGACATGGCGGGGCAAAAGCTCGCCGGCACAGGCGTGCGCGTCTTCGTGTGCCCGGGAAACGACGACGAGATGGAGGTGGATGACGTCGTCCGGAAGTCGGAGATGGTTCAGCTGGGTGAGGGGCAGATGGTCGAGATCGACGGCTTCTCGATGATCTCCACCGGGTGGTCCAACCACACGCCCTGGAACACGCACCGTGAGGAGACCGAGGCGCAGCTCCGCGACCGCATCGAAGTGATGGCAAAGCAGATCACGGACCCCTCGCGAGCGATCTTCAATCTGCACTGCCCGCCTTACAAGTCAGGCCTTGACGAGGCGCCCGCGATCGACGCCGATCTCAAGCTGCTTCATGGCGGACGAGCGCTCCGGCCGGTCGGCTCGACCGCGGTTCGGGAGGCAATCGAGAAGCATCAGCCCCTGCTGTCGCTGCATGGGCACATCCACGAGAGCAAGGGCGCGATCAAGATCGGCAAGACGCTCTCGATCAATCCGGGCAGCTCGTACGAAGAGGGAATGCTCATGGGAGCGATCATCCAGCTCGATCCCAAGAAAGGCATCAAGAGCTATCAGCTGGTCAACGGATGAGGAGGTAAGGAGGAAGCAAGATGGCTGAATCGACTATGGGGACGCCCGCGGCAAGACCCGGGCTGTTCCTCCGCAACGCGACGGGGCTGGTCAAAGCCTGGTCGACCTTTGACGCATTCATCTACTCGTTCTGGTCGGTGAACCTGATCACCCTCGGCCTGTACGGGATGTCGTACGTCTATTGGGTGCCCGACGGGCAGCTGCTCGCCGCCATCGTCATCTTCGGCATCCTCACCACGTTCCTCGTCGTCACCTACGCAATGTTGGTGACCGTGATGCCCCGAACTGGTGGGGACTATGCCTGGCAGAGCCGGGTTCTAGGCGGCGGCCTGGGGTTCGTCCTCTCCATCACCGGCTGGTGGTTCACCCTCTTCCTCTGGGCGCCGATCTACGCCAACATCCTGAACGTCCAGTTCTTTCTTCCGCTCGCTTACACGATGCACTGGTCCAACGTCGCAGCGTTTTTCACCAGCCACAACGGCATCTTCGTGAGTTGTCTGATCGTTCTAGCCTTCGTCAGCATCGTCGTGACACTCGGCATGGAGACTTACGCACGTATCCAGAAAATCTGCTTCTGGATTGGGATCGTAGGCTTGGCGGTCGTCTGCGGCTTGCTGCTGTTCGCGAGCCAGAGCGATTTTCAAGCAGCGTTCAATCGAGAGGCGACCAGTCTGTTCGGCGCCCCTGCGAACTCCTACCAGGCGACTATCGATGCCGGCACCAAGGCCGGTTACGCACCACACGACTTTGGTTTTTTCTCGTTCGGGCCCATTTTCCTCGTCCTTCCCTTCCTCGCTTTCTATCTGCTCTGGCCGAACTGGGGTGCGACGCTCTACGGTGAGGTCCGAGGAGCCAAAGACTTCCGCAAGCCCTTCTGGAGCATGTTCTCGGGGCTGTGGGTGACAGTGGGTATGGTCGTCCTGGTGTTGCTGCTCGTCGTCAAGACCATGGGCTGGCAGTTTTACAACGCCGCCAATGCCGCGTGGTATGGAGGCACCGCTCCAGTTGGCACGTGGCCATACCCGGTTATGTTCGCCGGCTGGCTCGTCGATAACCAACTGTTCCAAGCCTTGCTCATCATCGTGATGGGTCTTTGGTTCTTCGGCTGGGCAGGAACGCTGTTCCTGTCCTCAACGCGCGTCATCTTCGCCGCGGCATTCGATCGCGTGCTGCCTTCCTGGGCGGCCAACATCTCTGCCAAGCGACGCGTGCCGTACGGCTCTCTGGCGCTGATGATCGTGCCATCGGTAATCGTCAGTGCGGTGTGGGCGTACAAGCCCGACTTCCAGAGCGTCTTCCTTGACGCGACCGCGGTTCTGGCCCTGACCTTCCTCGCGACCGTCATCGCCGCGGTCATCCTGCCATGGAGACGCAGGGACCTCTACAACGCCTCTCCGATCGCCAACTGGAAATTCGCCGGCATTCCAGCCATCACCATCATCGGCGTGATCACGGGCGCGTTCCTGCTCTTCATGCTCTACCAGTGGTCCTTTAACCCCGACAACCTGTATGGCACCACGTTCTCGAAGACATTGAACTCGCTCTACTACTTCCTCGCGACGTACGTCGTCGCGATCATCATTTACGTCGTGGCGCGCATCGTGCGCAAGCGTCAGGGAATCGACCTGGACCGCATCCACCACGAGATTCCGGTTGAATAGAATCGCAACGGCCGCCGGGCTTCGGTCCGGCGGCCGTACCTTCTAACGAATGCTGGAACACACACTTCGCACCTACCAGAGTCCGACGCGGCTCGTACAGCGCCTCGGCGCCATCCGCGAGCTCGGCAACGAGGCCTCGTTGCTGGGAATTCGACGTCCCCTCCTGGTGACCGATCCGGGCGTGAAGGCCGCGGGCCTGCTGGACACGGCGCTCGAAGCGCTGCGAGGCTCCGACGTCGAGCCCGTGGTGTTTGATCGCGTGAAGGCGAACCCGGGCGTCGAGCTGGTCGACGCTGGTGCGGCCGAGTATCGAGCCCAGGGCTGCGACGGCCTGGTCGCCATCGGCGGCGGCAGCTCGATGGACACGGCCAAAGGCATCGGGGTGGTCGCAGCTCACACCGGCAGCATTCTCGATTTCGAATGGGGTCACAGCCCGCTCACCTCACGTATCCCACCGATGATCGCGGTGCCGACGACGGCCGGTACGGGCAGCGAGGTGACCCTTTGGGCTGTCATCACCGATCCCAAGAGAAAGATCAAGTTCAACGTCGGTGGCACGGCGAACATCGCCGCCTGGGTCGCGCTCATCGACCCTGAGCTGAGCATGAGATTGCCCCCACCGGTCACTGCCGGAACCGGAATGGACGCGCTCGCTCACGCGATCGAGTGCTTCACGATGGTCTATCACCAGCCGTTCACCGACGCGACGGCGCTGCTCGCCATGGAGTACGTCGCGCGCTACCTTCGGGTGGCGTACTCCCAGGGCGAAAACACACAGGCCCGCTATTACATGAGCGCAGCGGCGATGCTCGGCGGCCTTTCGTACGGCACCGACTCGGCCGGCGCCGCGCATGCCATGAGCCAGTCAGCCGGCGGCGTCCACGATGCGCCGCACGGAGCTTTGACCGCGCGGCTTCTCGGACCGGTTATGGAATACAACCACGCCGGCGAGCCGGAGCGGTTCGCCCGCATGGCAGTCGCGTTCGGGCTGGACACTCGGGGCGTCACGCTCTGGCGCGCCGCGGAGATGGCGGTGGAGTACGTCCACCAGCTCACCATCGATGTGGAGATCCCGAGCATGCAGGAACTGGGCTTCTCCGAGGACGAGATCCCCATGCTCGCCGACAAAGCGTTCGCCGACCCGCAGACGATCGGCAATCCCCGTGACGTGGATGCCGCCGGCTACAGGCGGATCTATGCACAGGCTTTTGAGCGGGGTTCGAGGCGCAACCACAGGGAGAAGACCAGATGACTGTCGACGTTGCCCGCTCGGTCAAGAAGATGTTCGTCGACGGCCAATGGATCGAGTCGGAGAGCGGCAAGACCTTCAATGCGATCAGCCCGGCCACCGGCGAGACCATCGCCAAGCTTCCAAAAGGCACGCGTGCGGATGCCCAAAGGGCGATCGAGGCTGCCCATCGGGCCAAGCCCGCGATGGCGGCTCTGAAGGGCTTCGAGCGGGCGCGCCGTCTCCATCGTGTGGCGGAAGCCATCGAGCGGCGCCGCGAGGAACTTGGACATCTGCTCACCCTCGACCAGGGCAAGCCGTTGGTGGCCGAGGCGATGGGCGAGGTGGACGAGGCGGCCGAGTACTTTCGGATCGCGGCGGAGGACCTCAAGCGCCTGGAGGGCCGAGTGCTTCCTTCCGCGAGCCCCAGCAAGCTCGTCCTGACGCGCCACTACCCGCGTGGGGTGTACGGGATCATCACGCCCTGGAACTGGCCGCTGACCATGGCGGCTGAGCTGATCGCTCCGGCGCTGGCCGCCGGCAACACTGTGGTGTGGACTCCGGCCTCCTCCACCAGCGTCATCTCTGTCGCCTTGATGGAGTGCATGGCGGAGGCGGACCTCCCGCCTGGAGTCATCAACCTGGTCACCGGTCCGGGCGCCGAGGTCGGCGACGAGGTCGCCGGTCACCCGCTGGTGGACGGCGTAGGTTTCGTGGGGTCGACTGAGACGGGCACCTCTGTGGCGAAACGCGCGGCCGGGAAGCACGTGATGCTGGAGCTGGGCGGCAACGGCCCGATGGTGGTCTTCGCCGACGCCAACCTCGGCAGGGCAGTGGAAGGTGCGATCGTCGGCTGTTACCTGTGCGCTGGGCAGAGCTGCACGGCCGGAGAACGGATCTTGGTCGAAGAGCCCATCCACGACGAATTCGTGGCCCGTCTCGAAGAGGCGGCTCGAGCCCTTCGGCTTGGAGACCCGTTTGCAGCCGACACCACGCTCGGCCCGTTGAACAACGAGGGCGTGGCGGCCAAGATGGACGAGCACGTGGCGGATGCTCTGGCAGGCGGCGCCAAGCTCGTGCTCGGCGGCAAGCGCTCGGACGGGTTTCCCACGAAGCTTTACTACCCGGCGACGATCCTTGACGGGGTCGAGCCCTCGATGCGCGTGAGCAAGGAGGAAACCTTCGGTCCGGTCGCGCCGATCATCAAGTTCCGCGACGAAACGCAGGCGCTCGCGCTCGCCAACGACTCGCCGTACGGCCTCCTGGGAGCCGTGTACACGCGAGACCTCTCCCGCGCCCTGCGCTTTGCGGACGACCTGGAGATGGGCTGGGTTAACGTCAACGAGTCCACCAACTATTGGGAGGCGCACCTGCCCTTTGGCGGCCGCGCCGGCAAGCACAGCGGTATCGGTCGCGTCGGCGGCCGCTTCGCCCTCGAGCAGATGACCGACCTGAAAACGATCGTGATCGAGGTCGATGGCGGGTAACGGGCCACTCGAGGATCCAATCGCGGAGGCAGAACGGATCGCGTCCGCTGCGAGCGCCGCACACATCGGGATAAAGCTGATGGGCGGAGCCGGCATCCATCTGCATTCCGCTAGCGCTCATCGCGCCCCGCTGAAGCGAAAGTACGGCGACCTCGACTATGCGATTCGAAAGCGCGACCGCAGCGCCGTCCTGGCCTTCTTTCCATCGCTTGGCTATGAAGCCAATGAGCGCTTCAACCTCATGCAGGGCGACCGGCGCCTGTACTTCTTTGACAACGACCATGGCCGGCAGGTCGACGTTTTCATCGACTCGATCAGGATGTCGCACGTCATCGATCTGCGGGGACGGCTGGATCACGAGGGCCCGTGCGCCAGCCCGTCGGACCTGCTGCTGAGCAAGCTCCAGATCTATGAGGTGAACCGCAAGGATCTCGTCGACTTGACCGCGCTTCTTCTCGACCATCCAGTCGCCCCGCACAACGATGAGGCGATCGACGCCGAATACATCGCCCGACTGACGGCCGAGGATTGGGGTTTTTACCGAACCATGCAGGTGAACATCGAGAAGCTGGACGGCACGCTTGACGAGCTGGATGTCGATCGCGGCCTCGTCCGGTCAAGGCTCGCCGAGATACGGAAGGCTATTGAGGCGCAGGCGAAGCCGCTGAAATGGAGGCTGCGCGCCCAGGTGGGCGACCGGGTCCGGTGGTACGAGCTGCCGGAAGAGGTCCGTTCTCCTTACCAGCCGGAGTAACGATGGCAGGCCTTCCCAATCACGCCAGGTGTGTGGTCATCGGCTGTGGGATCGTGGGCAACAGCGTTGCCTATCACCTCGGCCGGTTGGGGTGGCGCGACATCGTGCTCCTGGACAAGGGCCCGCTGCCCAACCCCGGCGGATCCACAGGCCACGCGTCGAACTTCATCTACCTGGTCGACCACTCAAAGGAGATGACTGCGCTCACGACCGAAAGCGTCAACCAGTACCGGGAGATGGGCGTCTTCACCCAATCCGGCGGCATCGAGGTCGCGCGTACCAGGGAGCGCATGCAGGAGTTGACCCGCCGGATGGCATCGGCTGCCTCGTGGGGCATCGAGCCGGTGTCGCTGGTCACGCCTGCGGAGGTCAAGCGACTGGTCCCGTACATCGACGAGTCGGCCATCCTTGGCGGCTTCTACACGCCTGGAGTAGGTGTCGTCGACTCCCTGAGAGCCGGCACGATCATGCGCGAGCGCGGTCAATCGGCCGGCGCGCTCACCGTCAGCGCCAAAACAGAGGTGCTGGGAATCGACGTCGAGAATGGACGCGTTCGCCGCGTGCGCACCACCGCAGGGGACGTCGAAGCGGAGACCGTCGTCATCGCTTGTGGTGTCTGGAGCCCGCGCATCGCCCGCATGGCCGGGACGCACATCCCGCTCACGCCGGCCGTACACCAGATGATCGACGTTGGGCCGGTGCCGCGGTTCTCGGGCGCGAAGAGCGACATCGAGTTTCCGATCGTTCGCGACATGGATACCAACATGTACGAGCGCCAGGCGGGCGGCGACCTCGAGATCGGGTCGTACGCGCACCGCGCGATTCTGTACGACCCGGAGGACATCCCCTCTGTGGAGCAGGCGGCTCTGTCCCCGACCGAGTTCCCCTTCACACAGCCCGACTTCGAGCAGCAGATGCAGCATGCGCTTGAGCTGATGCCCGAGATTGTCGGCGACGAAAAGGTAGGAGTGAAGTACGCGATCAACGGCATCCTCTCGCTCACGCCCGACGGCATGCCGATCCTGGGCGAATCGCCCGACGTCAGAGGGTTGTGGGCGGCCGCTGCCGTGTGGGTCAAAGAGGGCCCGGGAACCGGTAGGGCCATCGCCGAGTGGATGGTGCATGGAGAGTCGGAGATCGACCTCCACTCCTCGGATCTCGCGCGCTTCCACGAACATCAAAAGACACGCACGCACGTGCGCGCGCGAGCCGCTGAAGGCTTCAACAAGACCTACGGAATCGTCCACCCGAGCGAGCAGTGGGCGTCCAATCGCAACGTGCGGCTTGCCCCTTTCAACGAGCGCGAGCGCGAGCTGGGCGCAATGTTCTTCGAGGTGGCCGGGTGGGAGCGCCCACAGTGGTACGAGTCCAACGCCCCCTTGCTGGATGAGTTCGGCGACCGGGTGACCCGGCGGACCTCGGAGTGGGAGTCACGCTGGTGGTCGCCGATCATCAACGCTGAGCATCTCGCGATGCGCGATCGCGCCGGAATGTTCGACCTGTCGGCCTTCGCCATCATCGACGTCTTCGGCCCGGGTGCGCTCAAGGCGGTGCAGTGCACCGCGCTTCGGCAGATGGACGTGCCGGTGGGGCGGGTCGTCTACACACCGATCCTGAGCCCGAACGGAGGCTTCAAGTCGGATCTCACGATCATGCGCCTTGGGACTGACCACTTCCGCGTCGTCACCGGAGGCGCACACGGGATGTCCGACCGCAAGTGGTTTGGGGACCATCTGCCTGCCGACGGCAGCGCGCAGGTCGCGGACCTGACCTCCGGGCTGACCACCATCGGGCTGTGGGGCCCTCGCGCACGCGACATCCTGGCCGTCGTGACCACGGACGACATCTCTAACGAGGGCTTCAAGTTCGGCACGTGCAAGGTGATCGAGGTCGGCACCCTGCGCGTGCTTGCGTCGCGCATCTCGTACGTCGGCGACCTCGGCTGGGAGCTGTACGTGCCGATCGAGGAGGGGCTCAGGCTCTGGGACGCCCTGTGGGACGCCGGGCGACCCCACGGCCTCGTCCCTTGCGGGATCGGTGTCTACGGGACGACAGGCCGCCTCGAAAAGTCTTACCGTGCCCACGGCGCCGAGCTGGAGACCGAGTACAACGTGGTCGAGGCAGGCATGACGGCGCCTCGGGTGAAGGAGGAGGATTTCGTCGGCAAGCAGGCCCACCTGCGCCATCGCGAGGAGGAGCCTGCGGCGGTCATGTGCACACTCACGGTCGACGACCACACCTCCATGAGCGGCGAGAAGCGCTACATGCTCGGGCGCGAGCCGATTCTCACGCGCGACGGCAAGCGGGTGGTGGACAGCCGCGGGCGCGGTTCATACGTGACGAGCGCGGGCGCCGGCCCGTCGATCGGCAAGCACATCCTCATGGCTTACCTCCCGCCCGAGCACGCGGTCCCGGGCGCGGCGCTGGCCGTCGAATACATGGGCGAGCGCTACCCCGTGACCGTGGCAGTCGCCGGCGCGACTCCGGTCTTCGATGCTGAAAACCTGCGCATCCGGTCTTGACCCTTCGCATCCTGGTCTGCGTCAAGCGAGTGCCCTTGACCGGAGGGCGGATGGTGCTCACCAGCGACGCGCAGACGCTCGAGACACGGCACCTCGGATTCACCATCAGCCCTCACGAGGAGTGCGGGGTTGAAGAGGCAGTCCGCCTGATCGAGGCCAACGGTGGAGAGTCGGTCGTCCTCACGTTGGGCCCGCCGGAGGCTGTCGAGCAGCTGCGGGACGCCATGGCGATTGGCATGGACCGCGCCATCCACTTGCAGACAGACGGGGCGGAATGGGATCCAGAGGCTACTGCGGCCGCCATCGCGGATGCGACAACCGCCGACGAGTCGGCCTCGGGGCCATTCGACATGGTGTTCTTCGGCAACGAGTCGGCGGACTCGGGCGGCTTCCAGGTCGGCGCGCGGGTCGCGCGGGCGCTCGGCCGCCCCCTGGTCACGGGGCTCAAGCGGGTGGCGCTCGAGGGATCGTCAGTGCGCTGCGAGCAGGAAGTCGAGGGTGGCCGGGACGTGTACGTCGTGCCTCTGCCGGCGGTGCTGACCGTCAAGGAAGGCTTGAACCTACCGCGTTATCCATCAGTTCCTGGCCGTATGCGGGCCGGCCGCAAACCGGTGACGACCTCCACTCCCGCAAGGCCGCCTTCCCGCCTGGAACTTGGCCGGCTGGTCGTGCCGCCGGGTCACGGCAAGCGCGCGGAGGTGCTCGGCAACGGGCCCGCGGCTGCGCCGGCGGTGGTCGATGTCCTGCGCAAGGCAGGGGTGCTCTAGTTGGTCCTGGTTCTCGTCGAGCAATCCGCAGGCAAGGCGATCGATCCATCTCTCCAAACCCTGACCCTGGCGAGGTCACTTGGACAGCCGGTACATGCGCTGCTGATCGGGTCCGGCGTGGATCTAAGTCAGCATGGCGTCGCCGTGTCCCATATCGCCGAGCATGAGGCCCTCGGCACCTTCGCACCCGACGCATGGGCCGTGATCGCAGGCCGGCTGGCTGACCGCCTGGATGCGAGTGCCGTCCTTGCTGCCGGCACCGAGCGAGGCAACGAGGTCATGGCCCGTCTCGCGGCGCTGGCGGGCTTGCCACTCGCTGCCAGCTGCATTGCGGTGTCGCTTGGTCCGCCAATGACTCTCACTCGCCTTCGCTGGGGCGGCAGCCTGCTCGAGGAAGCTCGTCTCCACGGCCCACGATCGCTGGTCACGGTCGCGCCTCATACGGTCGCCGTCACGCCGGCGCCGATCGAGACCAAAGTCGAGAAGTTCAGTCCCGAGCTGAGCGATGGGGAGCTGCTCGTGCGCGTCGCTGAGCATCTCGGGGCGCCGGGCGGGGGCATCTCGCTCACCGACGCGAAGGTCGTCGTGAGCGGCGGCCGGGGCGTCGGCTCGAAGGAAGGCTTCGCCATCATCGAGGAGCTCGCCGGCCTTCTCGGTGGCGCCGTCGGCTGCTCGCGCGCTGTCACGAGCGCCGGGTGGCGGCCACATACCGACCAGGTCGGTCAGACGGGGAGCAAGATCGCCCCCGATGTCTACATCGCCTGCGGGATCAGCGGTGCGACCCAGCACATGGCGGGATGCAAAGGCGCGAAAACGATTCTCGCCATCAACGCCGACGGCGAGGCCCCGATCATGCTCAGCGCCGACTATGCAGTGATCGGCGACCTGAAGGAGATTGTGCCCGCCATCTCCGCCGAGATCCGCGCGCAGATCCCCACTCGGGAAACCCATCCCGGCGTGGAGAGGGCATAGCGTTGGACCCCATTGCCTTAGGGGCGCTGGAGGCGGCGCTACTCATCGCGGGCGTTCTTTTCTGGCGCCGAGCCGACGAGCTGTACGGCCTTATCCGGATGGGCCAGCCGGTCGCACGTTTCGACGATGTTCCTGGCCGGGTGAAGGCGGAGGCAGTGGTCGTCGTCGGGCAGAGCAAGCTCCTGCAGGTCCTGGTTCCCGGCCTGATGCACGCTGCCATCTTCTGGGGCTTCATGGTTCTGCTTCCGACGATCGCGATCGCCATGATCGGAGCCGTAGATCCGCACTCAACACTGCCGTGGCTCGGCGCGCAGGGCTGGTACGCACTGATGGTCGACATCTTCGCCGTGCTCGTGCTTGCAGGCGTGATCACGGCGTTCGTCATTCGCAAGTGGCAGCGCCCAGGGCGTTTTGTCGGCAGTCACCGTGGCGAGGCGGACCTGATCCTTGGGCTGATCGCGGCGATCGTCGTCACGCTGCTCTTGTGGCACGCGTCACAGATCGCACTCGGCCTCAACGATTATCCGGCGAGCTGGGCCCCGGTGTCAGGTTTGCTGGCAGGTGCGCTGCACCGGGGCTGGACGCCGGCGCTGGAACGTGCCGCGGTGTGGGCGCACATCCTCATCATCCTCGGCTTCCTCGTCTACCTTCCTTACTCGAAACACCTCCACATCTTCCTTGCGGCGGTCAACGTTTTCTTTGGTCGCACGCGATCGAGAGGGCGCCTCGAGCCGATCCTTTTCGAGAAACAATCAGCTGGTCCCATCCTGGTTGCCGCGCCGGCGCACGAAGGCATGGCCGAGGAGGATGTGAGGTTCGGGACGGCCACTGTCAAAGACATGACGTGGAAGCAGGTCGTCGACACGATGTCGTGCACGGAATGTGGCCGCTGCCAGGATGTTTGCCCCGCTTACGCGACCGGCAAGGCCCTCTCCCCGAAGCTCCTGATCATGGCGCTGCGAGACCAGGTCCTGGCTGAAGGTCCCAAGGTGCTGGAGGCGCGCGACAGGGGCGAGACGTACAACCCGCCCCCTCTTGTTCCAAGCGCCGTGACCGACGACGTCGTCTGGGACTGCGTCACCTGTGGCGCCTGCCAGCGTGAGTGCCCCGTCGGAATCGAGCACATCGACCACATCGTCGATCTGCGGCGAAACCTGGTCATGGTCGAGTCGCGTTTTCCTGCCGAGGCGGCGCCGATGCTGCGCGACGTCGACCGCGCCTCCAACCCATGGGGCAAACCTCAGGCGGACCGCGCGCAATGGGCCGACGGGCTCGGCGTCCATGTGCTGCAGCCAGGCGAAGAGCCTCCCGACATCCTGTTCTGGGTCGGCTGCGCACCCGCTTTCGACGAGCGCGCCCGTCAGGCGGCGATCTCGACGGCGAAGCTGATGAAGGCTGCTCGGGTCGACTTCGCGATCCTCGGGCCGCGCGAATCCTGCACCGGCGACCCGGCCCGCCGGATGGGAGACGAGTACACGTTTCAGCGCTTGGCCAAGCAGAACGTCGGAACGCTGAGCTCGTCCGGCGTAAAGCGGATCGTGACCACCTGCCCGCATTGCTTCAACACCCTCTCGAACGAGTATCCGGAGTTCGGCGGCAGCTACGAGGTGGTGCACCACACACAGTTCCTCGCCGAGCTGGTGCGCGACGGACGCCTCTCACCGCTGGCCGGCGACCAGGCCATCACGTACCACGACTCCTGCTACCTGGCGCGCCACAACGACGTCCTGGCACAACCCCGGGAGCTGTTGGCGGCGGTCGGCCGCCCGGTCGAGATGACCCGAAGCGGGAAGCGAACCTTCTGCTGCGGCGCCGGCGGCGCGAGGATGTGGATGGAGGAGAGCCGCGGCAAGCCCATCAACCAGGAGCGTGTCCGCGAGGCCGCCGCAACGGGCGCCAAGACCCTGGCGGTGGCGTGCCCCTTCTGCACAGTGATGCTCGACGACGGGGTGCGCGAGACCGGGGCGAAGATGCAGGTCGTCGACCTGGCGACGCTGCTGTCGGAAGCCGTCGAGCGGCGCAAGTCCTGGGATTCGCGCAACGTTCCTGACCCGACCTAAGACAGCCCGACGATCTCCCCGTTGTCGTCGATGTCGATACGGATTGCATTCGGGCTTGACGGCAATCCGGGCATTGTCCGCATGTCGCCGCAGATCGGATAGACGAAGCCTGCTCCGACTGAGGCACGGACCTCTCTCACCGGAAGCTTCCAACCTGTCGGGGCGCCCTTCAGCTTGGGATCCGACGAGATTGACAGGTGGGTCTTGGCAATGCAGACGCACAGGTTGCCGAAGCCGTTGCGCTCGAACGAGTCGATCTGCTCCGCAGCCGGCGGGTAGTACTCGACGCCGTCGGCGCCATAGACCCTGGTCGCCACCGCCTCGATCTTCTCCCTGAGGGTCGCCTCGGCCGGGTACAGGAAATGGAACGAGCTCGGTTCGCGCGCCGCCTCGTCGACGACCTCGGCCAGCTCGGTCGCGCCACGCCCACCCTCCGCAAAGTTGTTGCAAACCGCCGAGCGCACACCGAGCTCCTCAGCGATCTCGCGAACCGCAGCCCGCTCGGAGGGGTGGTCGGTCGGAAAAGCGTTGATCGCGATCACCGGCGTCACACCGTGGATGCGGATGTTCTCGACCTGCTTGCGGAGGTTGGCCGCTCCGGCCCACACGTCATCGGGGTTCTCCATCACCATCTCCGGCGGCAGCGGCCTGCCGGCCACGACCCTGAAGCGTCCCGAATGCACCTTCAGGGCGCGGACTGTGGCGACGACGACAGCAGCGTCCGGCGCAAGGCCTGACGCCCGGCACTTGATGTTGAAAAACCGCTCCGCCCCCATGTCCGCGCCAAATCCGGCCTCGGTGATGAGGAAATCGCCACACCGAATGCCGATGAGGTCGGCGATGACCGAGGAGTTGCCGGTGGCGATGTTCCCAAACGGGCCCGCATGCACCAGGACTGGGGTGTTCTCAAGCGTCTGGAGCAGGTTGGGCTTGATGGCATCGCGCAGGATCACCGTCATCGATCCGGCGGCGAAGAGCTCCTCAGCCGTGATCGGCTTGCCCCCAGTGGTGTTGCCGATGACGATACGACCGAGTCTTTTGCGCATATCGCGCAACGAGGTGGTGAGCGCCAGCACCGTCATCACCTCCGAAGCGGCGGTGATGTCAAAGCCGGTCTGGCGGATAACCCCATCCTCGCGTGTGCCAAGGCCCACGATGACGTTGCGCAGCACCCGGTCGCTGACATCCAGCACTCGTCGCCACGTCACACTGTCGCGGTCGACGAGCGCCTCGTGATGGTGGATCTGGTTGTCGATCATCGCTGCCAGAAGGTTGTGCGCGGACGTGATGGCGTGCATATCGCCGGTCAGGTGAAGGTTCAAACGCTCCATCGGCACCACCTGGCTGTAGCCTCCGCCGGCCGCGCCGCCCTTGATGCCGAACGTCGGTCCCATCGACGGCTGGCGGATGGCGATCGTCGCGCGCTTGCCGATGAGCGACAGCGCTTGCCCGAGACCGACGGTGGTCGTGGTCTTTCCCTCGCCAAGCGGCGTCGGGGTGATGGCGGAGACGACCACGTACTTGGCTTTGGGTCGGTCCGCGAGCTCGTCTATCGCTTCCAGCCGGATCTTGGCTACGTCGTAGCCGTAAGGCTCGAGGAGATGGGCACCGATGCCCATCTTGCTCGCAATCTCGGGCATCGGCAGAAGGCGGGCCTTGCGCGCGATCTCGAGGTCGGTCGGAAAAGTCGCAGCCATCGTCAGCCTCCTTTAACCCGCGAGCAGAGCCAGAGTGTCCTGGCGCCAGCGCTCAGTCGGCTCGATCTCGTTGAACGTGAACAGATGCAGTCCCGACACCTTGCGCTCCTGGGCCGCGAGGTCTGGAAGCAGACCTGTGACGAAGCGCTCGGGGCTATAGCCGCCGGGCTGCAACGTGCGAAGGAACCAGTTGGAGTGGCCGCGAAGGAACCGGGCGGAATCGACAACCCCGATGCGGCTCGAGACGCGCAGCAGCTTGGCGGGATCGGCGACGCCCGCCATGCCGACGTAAATCGGCAGCTGGACGCCCCGGCGGCGCACCCTGGCCACCCACTTCTTGACCATGCGCGGGTCGAAGCAAAGGTTGCTCACTATGTACGTGGCGAGCCGGCGCTTGTCCCACATCGCCTGGATCGTGAGGTCGTCATCGATGAAGCTGTGTCGCTCGGGATAGCCGGTGACCCCGATGTCGCGGAGGCCGTGCGGGGCAGCATTCATCGCCTCCAGCAGCGACACCGAGTCGGGAAACTGACCTGCCGGCTCGCGCGCGTCGCCGGCGATCACAAAGGCGTCCTTGCAGCTCATCGAGGCCAGCGTGGCCAGGATCTCCTTGAGGTGCGCCTCGTCCTTGATCAGCCTGGCTGAGAGGTGTGGCACCACCGCGAAACCGTGGGCCGCCAGTCGCTCAGCCAGGCCGATGGTCGCGCCGATGCCTCGGCGCGGCGATGCGGTGACCGTGATCGTGACCTCTCGCGGGACGGAGGCGAGCAATCGCTGTTCCACGTCGTCCGTGGGCAAGACCTCGTACCGCGGGGAACGCAGGAACTCAAGCAGCGCCCGCCTGCTCGCCGGATCGATACGGCCGAGCCGCCGGGCTTGCGCGTCCGCGATGGTCACCATTCCCACCTCATCGCCACCCTCCTCGCCGTCGCACTATAAGATACGGTCGCGCTCCACGCAACGACCTTGTCAAGCTGAGTGCAGCCGATCGAGGGAAAAGGGGGCCCGCACCGGCAGTATCACGTTGCGGTCGGCCGGGGTTCCCGCCCGGCCCGATCTGAAGCCGGCCTCCGGCGCGTTGGCGGCCAGCTCGCGATGCAGGTCCGCCAGCGCCGACCCCTCGTGGTCGACCATGGTGCATGCGATCGCCAGCAGGCCATCGCCCGTCTCAACGAGCTCAACCACGCGACCCTGGCACGGCCAGTCCACAAGCGAGGCGGTGGTCACCTCCCAGAAGCCGCCTCGTCCAGCCCCTGAATCGCCGTGAGCGCGCACGCGATTGGCATGGATGTGCCCGTTCAGCCAGAGCACCACGTTGGGGAACCTGAGCAGCATCGCCAGCAGATCCCTGGGGTCGGCATGAATCGCGCCCGGAGACGGATGCGCCCTACGATTCGTGAGCGTATCGAACGGATGGTGCGACAGGACAACGACGAGGCGATCCTCCTTAGACGTCGAGACTGTCGTGTCATGCCGAGACCGGAATGACGAATGCACCTCCTCCAGTCGCCGCTCCAGCCAGTTCAGCTGCGTCGCGCTAATGCACCCTTCGGCACCGCCGCCGGGGCACGCAGTGTCGAGCGTGATGAATCGCACCGCAGGGGTGTCGTGAACGTAGTACGCGGTCCCCTGCTCAATATTCTCCTTCGCGAAACCGTGGCCGCGCGGCCGCGCCCTTGAGTGGAAGTGTGCGTCGACGAATTGCCCGAGGCTGAACTGACGCCTGGCCCGGTCCGGCGTCACATCGACATAGGGACCCGACATGAACGCTTCAGGACGTTGGACGAATGTCTCGACCACAGTTTCGAGGTCGAGGCCGTCCGGCAGCCGGAACGCCTTGCGAGTGCCTACGGTCGCGGCGGCGAGCGTGCGGTTCACGACGCCGACTCCCTGGCAGACCTCCTCGTGATTGCCGTGACAGCCAAGCCACGGCAGGCCGAAGCCGGTGGCGTGGAAAGGCTGGAGTGCGCGCTCCAGCAACCCGGGCATCGAAGGAAAGCCAAGCGCCTTTCGGTACTGGTCTCCCTCAGGCGATCCGTCAGGTTTCCAGAACAGGTCGTCGGGCCAGCTCGGTGACTGCACGCCCTCGTAATCAGGGCCGCCTGACTTGGGCTGAACGAGACCGCCATCGAGGAGAGCCATGCAAGCGGCGAGCTCGTTCCCTTGCACGTTGTCGACAGCGTCGCCGGTCACCGCAACGAGCTCCGGGCGGCACCCAGTCAGCGGGCCGCCGCCGATCCTGTTAATCGTCTGGACCATCGCATCGATGACGTGGGCGTTGAGTGCCTCTTGAGCGCGGTGCATAGGCAGCAGCTCGCGAAAACGTGGGTCGGCGTAATACCGATTGATGAACTCGAAGCGTGCAGGTGACTCCACGTCGGTCGCGTGCAGGTCGGTGATGTGGGCCAGGCACGTTATCGGCCTACCTTCGAACGTGATGCTGCCACCCAAAGTCGCGCCGACAAGCTCGGAGCGAACGGAGTGCGGCTCACCCTCGACCGCGGCCACCGAGCGGTAAGCGCCGAGCGAGCCACGCCTCTGAACAGGCCCAGCGTCGAGACGGTGGCGCACGGTGAGAGCCGGCGGCCGGCCGCTCACGCTTCGGCTGCGGCTGCCTCGTCCCTCGCGATGAGAACGGGATCCGGTCGCAGCACGAGCCGAACCCGAGTCCCAGGCGGCAGCTTCGACGCATCAGCCGTTGTCAACTGGGCCAGGACTGTTTCGTCTCCCAGGTCGACGGTGACCCGGCTGGTGGCCCCCAGAAACGAGGTCGCGATGATGTTGCCGACCAGCGGGCCGGGTGTGGAGTCCGTTTCCGCGACCAACGACACGGTTTCTGGCCGCACCAGAGCGATCGCCGGGCCATCGGCCGCATCAGGCTGCACAAGGGGTAGACGCGCACCACGCACCTCGACCTCGCCCCCTCGCACCATTCCAGGCATCCGGTTCGTAAGGCCGACGAATTCCGCCACGAACGCGGTCGCCGGCCGCGAGTAGATTGCCGTCGGCGCGTCGAGTTGCTCCAGACGTCCTTTGTTCATGACGCCAACCCGATCAGCGATCGCCAGCGCCTCTTCCTGGTCGTGCGTGACGAAAAGCGTCGTGGTGCCGACTTCCAGCTGGACTCGGCGGATCTCGTCCCTCAGTCGCGACCGCACCTTGGCGTCGAGCGCCGATAGCGGCTCGTCGAGGAGGAGCACTGTGGGTTGGATCGCGAGCGCCCGTGCCAGGGCGACTCGCTGCTGCTGGCCGCCCGAAAGCTGGTGCGCGAAGCGATTGGCATATGCCGACAGCCCCACGAGCTCCAGCATCTCGCCCGCCTGCCGCTTGCGCTCTTCGGCTCCCACCTTGTGCAAGCTCAACCCGAAGGCGACGTTCTGCTGCGCCGTCATGTGGGGGAAGAGCGAGTACGCCTGGAACACCATCCCCACGTCGCGCTTGTTCGCCGGCAGGTTGGTGACGTCCTTGCCGCCAAACACGACGCGCCCGCTGTTTGCCTCTTCCAGCCCGGCGACCAGGCGCATTGCCGTCGTTTTGCCGCAGCCGGACGGTCCCAGCAGGGCTACCAGCTCGCCTGGCGCCATTGTGAGGCTCAAACCATCGAGCGCCGTGACCCCCGCGTAGCTTCGGCGCAGGTCCTCGAGTCGAACCTCGACTCCCGCCTGCTCGCCTCGAACTGCGGTCAACTCCTCTGCCCCGGTATGCCGGCCGCTGCTGCCGCGGCAAGACCCTGGTGGACTCCGACAGGAACCGGCTCTTCCGCGCGCACAGTCCGGTCACGTGGCCGGCCGACGAAGGACAGGATCATGAGCAGAACGAACGCGAAGAGCAGCGATGCCACGGCGACTGCGATTGATGTGGTGGCGCTGACCAGGCTGACGTACAAAATTGCGACCTGCAGGTTCTCGAAGTTCAGGAGGTTGGCGAAGGTGAATTCGCCGAGCACGATGGCCACCGCCAAGAGGCAAGCATTGAGGATGGCGCTCGACATGTTGGGGACGACCACGCGCAGCATCACCGTGCCCCAACCCGCCCCCAGGCTGCGAGCCGCCTCGGTCAGCGTCTTAAGGTCGATGGCCGCGAGCCCGGCATCCAGCGTGCGATACGCGTACGGCAGCACGAGGATGACATAGGCAAACGCAAGAATCAGGATCGAGTCACTCAGGTTAATCCTGATCCACCTGTACTCGGGGACCATGCCGACCACCAGAGCGATCGCCGGGACCGTCAGCGGCAGGAGGCTGATGAACTCGATGAATCGATTCAAGTTCGGCAGCCGGAGCCGGACCCAGACCATCGTCGGCAGCAGCAGGGCGAGCATTGCGATCGCCGTGATCGCCGCCAGCTGCAGTGAGGCAATGATTGCTGTCACGAGATCGGGGACCTGGGCGATGGCTGTCCAGGCTTCCAGTGTCCGCGGTGAGCTCACGCTGCTGCCCCGGGTCGAGAACTCGAACATCGCGCCGATCGGCACCAGAAAGAACGCACCCATCACGAGGAAGACGACGATGCGAAAGATCTGCAGCTTGAGACGCCGCGAGCGGTTCATTCGGCGGCGTTCCGGCGGTGCAACGTCATCGCAGCCACCGCGAGGTCCGTCGCTGCAGCAGGGAATAGAGAACCGTGACGAGGGTAACGATCAGGATCATGCTGAGCGCCAGCGCCTTCGCGAGGCCGGGCTCTGCGCGACCAGTCTCGCTGGTCAGGAGGTTGCTGATCGCCAGCGGCACGATGGAACTGCCTTGTGAGATCAAAGCTGCCGCAGTGGCGTAAGCGGAGAATGAGTTCGCGAAGAGAAGCAGCGTGCACCCCAGGAACGACGGAGCCAGAAGCGGACCGGCCACGTACCGCCAATAGTGCCACGTGCTTCCGCCCAAGCTGTCCGTCGCCTCACGCCATTGCGGCCGGATGCCATCGAGCGCGGGCAGAAACACGATGACCATGAGGGGGATCTGGAAGTAGGCGTACACCAGAGTGAGGCCGCTGAGCTCGTACAGCCAGACACGACCATTGGGAAAGATGTTGATTCCGTGAGCCGACAGGAAGATCGTCACAATGCCCGTCGGGCTTAGGGTGGCGAAGAAAGCGAATGCCAGCGTGACACCGCCGAACTGGGCGAGCACGCCAGAGGCAGACGTCACGCTGCGGCGGAGGATTCCACGAGGGTTGCCGGTGACCACCGCATACGCGAGGAGCGCGCCCCCGACCGCGCCGGCCAGAGCACTCACCACTGACACGACCGTGGTGCTCACAAACGCCTTGATGAGGTATTGCTGATTGATATCCCTGATGTTCGCCAGGGTGGCGCTTCCGTCCTTGGCCGTGAACGACCCGATCGCGATGACCACGGTCGGCAGCAGCAGGAACAAGCCCGCATATACAAAAAACGGCACCACTCCAAGCCATGCGAGAGGCACGCGCCGCCCGCCCTGGGCTGGGCGAGCGGCGGTGCTAACTGCCGGGTTGCCGGCGGCGGTCAAGCGATAGCCTGAGCCCAGTGGGCGGAGACGTAGGTCCCCGCTGCGGTTTGCTGCGCGACGGTTGGAAAGAGCGGTGTGCCCGTCACAGCAGGCAGTGCTGCAGCAGCCGTGGCGTCGACGGTTCCGGCGGTCGTCATCGCGGCCTGGCGGACAGGCCGGCAAACGCCGGTGAGAAAGATGTTCTGTCCTGCGTCGGAGTAGAGGAACTCCTCCCACAGCCGGGCAGCGGCCGGGTGTGGCGCCTGCTTGTTAATGGCCTGCGCGTAGTACCCGCCAACCGTCGCGTTCGCAGGCACGAAAAGCTTCCAGGTCGGGACGTCCTTGACATGGGTCTGGGAGTTGTAGTCCCACTGGAACAAGACCGGGGTCTGACCGGACTTGACCGTGGAGGCAGTCCCGATGACCGGCACGAAGTTGTTCGCTTGCTTCAATTGGTGGAAGAAGTCCACGCCCTTGCTCACGTCGTCGAGGCTGCCACCGTTGGCGACCGCCGCGAGGATAACCCCGTTCAGAGCCTGGTTGGACTGCGTCGGGTCACCGGCCAGCGCCACCTTGCTGCGGTATCCAGGGCCGAGGAGGTCTGACACCGCGTTGATGGTCCCTCCCGGCACCTTGCTCGAGTCGTAGCCGATGGCCATGAAGCCCCCGTAGTCCTGGACCCATAGGCCGGTCGGCTCCTTTTGGGCGACATTGATGTCGCCCCACTTCGCCACCTGGTAAGGCGCGAAGACCGCGGTGTTGGCGACCGCGACCTTCATGCCGACGTCGACGACATCAGGAGCAGCGCTCGTCCCTGCCAGCTGGTTGATCGCGTCAACCTCCTGCTGGCTGCTGCCGTTCGGGTTGGCGGAGTTGACATTGATCCCTGGGTACTTGGTCTTAAAAGCGGTGATGGCGGCGCCGTAGTTGCACCAATCGGGCGGTAGGGCGATGACATTGAGCTTGCCCTCGGCTTTGGCTGCTGCGATCAAAGCGTTCATGTCTCCGGCGGACGTCGCCTTCGACCAGTCGGTCGAGCCGGTACTGGGAGTGGTGCTCCCGCACGCCGACACCACCAGGGTCATGGCTCCGAGCACGAGACCAAGAAGACGGATGCGATGCCAGTTCATTCGATGACTCCCCACTTCTGTTGGCCGGCTACCCGCTGGGATGCAGAGCATCCAGGTTTGCAGGGGCCATGATGAGCCCTCCAAAGCGCCGTTGCAAGGAGCGCGCGGGGTGAGGGTGGGGTGAAACCGGTTAAGGGCTGGTGCTGGACATGCCGATCAGGACTTGGGCGTGACGCTTCGGTAGCCAAGGCGGCGAGACAGGTCGGCCGCCGCCTCGCGCGTCAGGTCCACCAACTCTGGGCGATCACCCTCACGGAGACGGTGGGTGGGCCCTGAGACATCGATGGCAGCGACCACCTTCCCATGCGCCGAGTAGACCGGCGCGGCAATTGCGTTCAGCCCCATCTCCAGCTCCTGGAAGGTGCGTGCGAAGCCGGACTCGAGCGCTGCCGCCAGCTGTTCTTCGAACTGCGCGCGGTCGACGATCGTGTGCGGGGTGGTGCGCTCCAGCGGTCGCGACAACAACCGCTCCCTGACAGCGGTTTGGGCGGAAGCCAAGATCACTTTTCCGCTCGCGGTGCAGTGGACCGGGGTCCGGCGGCCGAGCCAGTTGATGCTCACCACCGAGGTCGAGCCCGTGGCCTGTTCGATGGGAACGATCTGGTCGGCGTCGAGCACGTCGAGGGTCACCGTCTCACCGATGGCGGCGGCGAGGTGCTCGCACACTGGGCGCGCCACGAAACGAAGGTCGAGCTCACCCGTGACCACGCTGGCGAGCTGCGGCAGTCGCCGTCCGAGCCGGTATTTCGACGTGCGCGGGTCGCGCTCGACCAGCGCATGTCGCTCGAGCGTGCCCAAGAGCCGAAGAGCCGTCGAACGGTGGACGCCAAGGTCTCGGGCCACCTCGGCTCCAGCCCTCCAGCCGTATCGCGCCAGCAGGTCGAGAATCGCGACCGCCCGGTCCACCGAGCGCACAAGGCCGGCATCTCGCGGGGCGTCGTTGCTCACTGCGCAACAATACAAGCTTGCGGGTTGAGCGAGTCAGGGCTAGACTTGCTGTTCTCTGAGCATCTGTAGAGCAATGCGCAACAAGACTCCGGCTCAATCCTCACCACCAAGCGTGCTTTGGGCTTCAAAGTTAGAAGCAAGGTGCTGTTCGTAACCTCATGAAATCAGGAGGATCGGCATGAGCCGGGAAGAGGAGATACGCGCGGGGCTGTTCGAGGACACGCTCAACGGGCATGCGCCCGAAGTCAAGGCTCTGACCGTCGAGGCGCTGGCCCTCGGCATGGACCCGATGGACATCCTCTTCAAAGCTCTGATCCCATCGTTGGAAGAGGTGGGCCGGCGGTTCGAGAAGGGTGATTTCTTCGTTCCCGAGATGCTGATGGCCGCCCGCGCCATGCAAGGCGCGCTCACGCTGCTCAGGCCGCTGATCGCCGAGACCGGCGCCCAGCCCGTCGGGCGTTACGTGATCGGCACCGTCAA
>JALZAL010000250.1 GCA_030948325.1 Candidatus Dormiibacterota bacterium | reverse complement strand
GTGAGAACTGTGCCGCCTGCTTCGAGAAAGGAGCTCGTGACGGCCTCGACGAGCGCTTCGTTGCCGCCAATGGCCAGTCCCGTCGTGTAGAACAGGCTGAGCGCGACCCCGAATGCTCCTTGGCCTCGTGCAAGGGGCGCACCGTGCTCATGCAGGGCAAGGGGCGAGACGACCGTTTGACGGACACGGTCGGATTCGAATGCCCGCTCGATCAATTCGGGCCCCGTCATGGTTGACAGCTCGTCGAGGCCGTAGCCGGTGACATAGGCGCACAGCTCGAGAACACGCTCAAACTTGTCCGGATCGGGATGTGGGCTGAAGAAGGCCATCTCGTTCATCTCGACCATCTTTTCTTCGACCCGCGTCTGCATCCCAAGCATGACTTCGGCGTCGTGCTGAGAGTGAAGCGCGAAATTCCGCGCCGTCATCTGCGGGTCGTGACAGAGAAGGCAATTGGTTCCGTCGCGATGAGTGGTCGCCAGAGCGACCGGGCTCGTGCGAAAGCGGAAGCCGTGCCTTTCGAGCTCGAGATCCTCCACCGACGGCGAGTTGCCACAAAAGTTGATCGCTGCGTGTGGGCTGTCGAGCGTTCCGGGCCACGTTTCATGCGTGGGACAGAAGACGCCAAGCTCAGGGCCGGCCTCGACAACGAGGACCTTGAGCCCCGACTTCTGGAGATAGGCGGCGCAGGGCAGGCCCCCGGAAATGCCGCCACCCACCACTATCACGTCGTACGTTTCGATGCTTCGCCCTCGAGCACGTAGACTAGCAAGCTCATCGGCCATCGCACAGCCTTATGAGACCTGGTCGGTTACCTTCGGCGTTCTTGCGTTCAGGCGCGCGACCACGTGTCGGATTTAGTTATCAGAGTTTGGCTCCGGAGCAGGGATTCGAACCCTGAACCTTGCGGTTAACAGATCCCTGCTTGCCGTTCAGAAATAGTGCCTCGAATTGGCTGAGTGCCGCTGAGTGCCACCAATTAACACTGTTTATCTCCGGCGTTGCTGTAATGACTAGGGCTGCCAGCCACAACGGCAGGAGTCGGCAACTCAGAAACAGGAGCGTTGGACGAGAGCCCCGGCTGCCGCCTTAGGCGTGCAGGCTGACCCTTCGGTTAGCAGCCCTAAGTCGGTGCCGAAAAGGCCCGCTCGGCGGCAGCGCGATCGAGGAAGTCTTCCATTTTCACGATTCGTCCATCCCGCATCGTCAGCAGGTTGTAAACACGATCGACGCCGGGCGGCCCCTTGCCATCGTGCCAGCGGGCTACAGAAAGAATCCGATCGCCGACGATGCCAACGCTCTCCATATCCCTAGCCGGCATCCTCTCGACAGCGCGTTTGAGCACAGCCGATGCTTCCTCGCGGCCGTTGCACTCAGGCGGCGGATCGCCGAGGCTCTCGTTGCCGATCCAGCGGATGTTCTCGTCCATCAATTCGGCCAGCGGCGTGACATTGCCCGAGCGCATCGCGTCGTATGCCGCACGGAGCCGACCTACATCTTCCTCAGTGGCTGGCATCTTTCTTCTCCAAAGGTGGTTCGACGCTTCAAGTATGCAATCCCTCAGGCTGGATCTCAGGGACGAGATGAGCCAAATTTTCATGCTGGGCGACGAGGTCACGGGGGGCGCGACGAATAACTAGCCTCCTCGGCGGCGGTAAGTGTCGCGAGCTGGGACCGCCACCAGGCTTCAGTCCCCTCTATCCCCCTCGCCACGCGACTTGCGGTTCTTTGCGTGCTGGCGGCTATCCGCCGACAGCGACTTGCCGACTTCCGTCGCCTGCGAGAATTGGCCTTTGTCGTTGCGACGGACGTAGAGTTTCGTTCTGCCGGTATTCACTTCTTGTCGGGGACCACCGGTGCCTTTGGTGCCAGCCATTGTCTGTCTCCTTAGACGATGAAAGCCCATTGATAGGCATATGGAACGACTGGTCAACCCCGCGCTGGCGGAGCATTTCCACTGAACTTAGCCGCGAGCGCTTCCGGGTCAAGACCGAGCTCTCGCAATTGAATTGCGTGATCGCCGAGATGGACCTGGTCGGGGAGTCTTGCCTCCGCCTGCGCAACCAGCTCTTTTTCACCACGGGTCTCAAGCTCGCTGATGATCGCCTGCTTATCTACCAACATTCTCTGACCTCCTGAGTCATTAAGACGCTGTCGGGCGCCGGGCGGGAACCGTCGTATCACTTTCCTCAGCGGCCTTCTTCTCCAGCTTGGCGGCCGCGCGCACACCTGTTGAAGCCCACTGTTCCCAGAGTTGTGACGCCACCTCGCGCCCTCCTAGTCCGAACGCTAGCCCGACGGCCAGCGCGATCGCGCCAACCAGTCCAATAAACAGGGTGTTCACAAGGGTGGCTGCGATGCCGATCTGGTTCAAAGCGATCAGAACGGCGAAGCCAATGATCGCGTACCGAGCAATTGAGGCGAGAAGATTCGGACTCTTAAACCCCGCTTCCCCGGCCCCGCCCCGGACCAATCCGGCGGTGAAGTTGGCAACCAGAACTCCGATCATCACCACTACCAGGGCGACAATCAGGTTCGGGATGAACAGAATTATCGAATTGATAAGGGTGGTGATCGCCGAGAGGTGCAGCGCCTCAGCCGCCATCTCAATAAATATCAGGCGAATGAACCATTTCACGAGTTCGCCCATGATCCGCGACGCTGTCATCCCCTTGCCTGCACCCGTCATTCCGACGAATCGCGAGACGCCCGTCACGGTAGCCGCTTTTTCGAAGCCGATCTTCTGCAGGAGGGCCGTAACCAACCGACCGATCGCCCCTGACAAGAGCCAGCCGATAACTAGCAGGATGAGAGCTCCGACCAAGGCCGGAATGAATGTCAAAAAGGCTGTGAGGGCGACGGTCAACGACACCAGGATCGATTGACCCATGTCAACTCCTTATTCCGACCAGGTCGGTGAAAAAACCCCTGAATCCATCCCAGACTGCGATGGCTCCTATGACATGAACGCAGCCGGTCCGCTGATTACTGGCTTTCGGTCGCGCCCTAACTCCGGATTGAGTAGATTGACGACTTGCTCATCACCGCCCAACCACCTGTGCCCAAGTTTCTGAGTCGAGGGTGCTTGGGGCTGACGAAGTCATCGCTCCTAAAGAGCCGAATGCGCCTTTGAGCTGATTAGAGGCATGGTGAACGGTCGCGAGATGGTCTGTCTCTGAGATCGAAGTCGGCGCGGCGAACTGCGCTCGAGAAGTACTCGCGGAGTAGTCACGGCTGACCGAGCACCGATTCAAGCAAGACCGAAACGAACGACAAAGGCCAGACGATCCAACGTCCGGCCCAGTCGTAGGAGTCTGCGGAATTCGCGATGGGTTCGAAGTCTGTTCTCGTCTGGGCCATAAGTGGTCACGTAGACGTATCCGGCCATGCAGAACGTTGAGTCGTTCTCGTGATTACCCTCGCCCTTTCCCGCGTAGCCGCAGCCCAGCGGTGAATGATCCTCTACCACATTCTTGGAAACGCATGACCCAACAGCCTTCCCTTGCCGGGGCGGCACATGCTCCTACCGGCATCGTGAAACGCGCTCGTCAGAACGTTTCAGACCCGGAGCGGCGAGGTGGCAGGCTTCTGCTGGCCAGCCAGAAACCGATGATCGGATCACCTACAAAGATCGCCCAGGCGAAGATGAGCTCGAGAGCTATGGCACCCATGACCGTCGGGCCCGCCTTGACTCCGCTGTCAATCCCAAGAATGCTCGGGCAATGATCACCCAAGAACAACACCGCTCGGGTCAAGCGCCTGCAATCGCCGCCTGCTGGATTGCAAGGCAGTAACCCTTACCTTTCTCGGTCAGCACCTCGCAATCGGACGCAAACGGCGAAAGTTTGCGGCGAAGTCGCGTCACATAACTCCGAAACTGCTCGACGGAAGTTTCGGGCCCCCACGCTTGTGAGGCCAACTCGGCGGCCGTGAAAAACTGATTGGGGCTGGCCAAAAAGAAAGTGAGCAATTGCCATTCTCGTTTGGTGAATGATGCGAAATGTTCTCTGCCCGTGACACGTCTTAGCTCGGCATCAAAAGCAAGTCCTCCCAGTTCAATCCGCTTTGCGAGCGGGATCACAGACACGGGCCCAGGCCGGCGCATGGCAGCAGTGATTGCGCCGATCAGGGCGTCAGGAACGAATGGCTTCGGCAGCACTTCATCTGCGCCGGCTTTGTAGATCTCCAAAGTGTCCTTGGTTTCGTCGTATGACTCCACCAGAACGATTAGTGGGCACTGCGCCTCTGTTCGGAGTTTACGAACCCGCTCAGCAGTGAATGGGGACGCAGCACTCGTGCCGACAATGATCATGTCGAACCCTTTAGTTCCGTCGAATTGGCGCTTGGTGTGGTCAAACTCCGCCGCGCTCTCGAACTGCGCTCCGGCCAGCTCGACGACATGGGAGATGACTGACCTATAGCCCGGATTCGCCTCTACGACAAAGATTCTTGGCAGGCTCGATCTCGACGGCATCCGAGACTTCGGCCTACTATTGCCCATCGAAATTCTGCCTTCGCCGGTATCTGCCGGTCTGCAAATTGAGCCTTGGCTTGGGCACATCCCGCCTCGGATTGCTCCGGAGCTCAACCTGAACATATGGTAATCACGATGTCGCCAACATCGCGCACCCGGGACAGCGCAACAATAGTTGCGATCCCCGAGCGCTCAGCGCACGACTGCTTGCGAGAAAAATCAGTGCCGAAAATTCGTTTCATGAATGGAGTTCTCAGATCCTCGAAGTTTGGCAATGGCAGCCAGACCCGGGCCATGTGCGTCTAGGTCATGTTGCGCGTTGCGTATCGCATCACCACTGCAGTCCGTAACGAACAGTGGGTAGAATCCACGTCTCCGCCGAACCCACGGTGACCATCACTCCAGCTCGGCTGGACAGATCGCGGTCGTCAACTGAACCTCGGTTCAAATCGTGGGTCCACCGAGATTTCGGTGCAGTGCTTATCCCTCGCAAGAATTCTTGCGCATTGACATAGTGGACGGTTCCATGTATTTGTGACAGACCTCAATGACCAGCCCTCGCTGAGATTGAGAGGTTTTGTCAAGGAGCCGGTTTGTCGGGCAAGCGGATTCTGGTCGTTGATGATGACCCGGATGCCCGATTCTTGCTTAGGCTCATCTTTGAAAGCGATGGTTACCAAGTCAGCGATGCTCAGGACGGAATCGCAGCCTTAATCCGCGTCAACCAGTCCTTGCCCGATCTCGTAATCACAGACATGATCATGCCGCTTATGGACGGAGGTGAGCTGATCGAACGCTTACGATCCGACCCTCGGACTGCGAGCCTTCTAGTCATGGCCGTCAGCGGTGTTCCGGGGGAGACAAAGACCGCCCTCCAGGCCGACGCCGTTTTGGACAAACCCTTCGACAGGTCCAGGCTTCTTGCCGTCGTGCGCTCTCTTCTCGCGCCGAAGCAACTCATTTGACGGAGAACCAAGCGGTCGATCAGGTGACCACATCGGTCTGCCGAAACACTCACCCGATCATCGTGCAGTTCACTCTCGTTATTGGCTCTCGTTTGACGGTCGACCAAATCACATCAAGCGACGATCGGCCTGAGTCGCTGACCGGCTTGAGGATTGGCAACGATCGGAGTGCGGACACCACCCGCTGTGGCGCACACCGTCATGCCACAAATGCAGACTAAGACGAAATGTTGACCTGGCGGGAACTGCGCCGTTTCCGCGAGCGTCTCGAGACGGAGCGGGATGCAATCCAGGGGCGTATGTACGCGCGCAGCCTCGACATCCGAAAGACCGGTGACGAAGAGAGTGGGGTCGGGGACTGGGGCGACGACGCGATCCGCTCTCACGCTCGAGAAGTAGCGTTTGATCTCGATGCCCTTGATCGCCAGACCTTGGCTCAGATCAGCCGAGCTCTTCGGCGCATTAGTGAGGGAAACTACGGCATCAGCGAAGTTTCAGGCCGACCGATTCCAATCGAGCGCCTTGAGGTCGTCCCATTCGCCACGAACCTTGCTGACGAGGAACCTCTCGAGCCCGACTAGAGCCTAAGCGCGCAGCGACAGAAACGTCCGGTCGGCCAAAGAAGTGACGTACTGCAGCGTCATTGTGTCGCACACCAGGCAGAAGCATGGCCTTCCGGATCCGCCATTCGACGCCAGCTATGAGCTCGGCTGCGTGAGGCCCAGGTCCTCCGAGAGAACCAAACTCGACCTTTCGTAGTTATTGAATGGGTGCAGGCGGGCCACTGAGGGGGCGGCTTATAGCCCGCGGCGGTGATTCTCATTTGATCCGAGCCAGCTAACGGTTTGGCGTACAGCCCGCTTATGTGTGGTGGGATAGCGGGATTGAATGTACTAAGGATGTACGCGGCTCGGACGCCAGGCCGGTCCACGACCCGATTTCAGTTTTGGCTCCGGAGCAGGGATTCGAACCCTGAACCTCGCAGTTAACAGATCCCTGCGTCCCGTCAGAAATAGCACCTCTCGCTCAGTGCCACCGAGTACCACCAATTAACACGGTTTATCTCCGGCGTTGCTGTGCGAGATTACCTGCCGGGCTCAGCCCAATAATTATGTGGGAGTCAACCAACATACCTGTCAAGGAGACGTTAAGAATGGCAAGCGTGCACGTGCTGTTCGTTGGCTACGCTAACGATCGGGTCGCCGGGACCGTGAGCTGCGTGCGCGACGGGGGTCTGGTTGCGATCGTCGACCCGGGCATGGTGCCGAGCAGGTCGGCGATCCTGGATCCGTTGTTGGCCCTAGGGCTCAAGGCCACCGATGTGACCGACGTGATCCTGAGTCATCATCACCCGGATCACACGATCAACGTGGGCCTGTTCGAGAACGCCCGCGTTCACGATCATTGGGCGATCTACGAAGGTGATCTCTGGACCGATCGGCCGGCGGATGGCGCTGCGCTGTCGCCTGGCGTGCGACTTATTTCTACACCCGGGCACACCGACCAGGACATCACGACGCTGGTGGAGACCGACAACGGCGTGGTCGCTCTGACGCATCTCTGGGC
>JALZAL010000194.1 GCA_030948325.1 Candidatus Dormiibacterota bacterium | reverse complement strand
CCGGCGACCCCCTCATCCTGTGGGATCGATCGTTTTGGACCCTCCACTGAGCACTGGCCCAGCGGCTCAGTAAGGGAGGTCTTCCTCCTCCATCCCGAAATGATGCCCGACCTCGTGAAGGATGGTCCGGCGCACCTCGTCCACCAGCTCCTCCATCGATCTCGACACGCGCTCATGCGAGCGTTTGTAGAGCGTGATGCGCTCGGGCATGCCGAGGCCGGCCAGGGCTGTGGCTCCCTCATACAGTCCCATGAGGTCCTCGGGCGAGCTCTCTTCGATGACAAAGACGGTGTTCTCCATGTAGGACATGAACTCTTCGGGAATGGACTCGACGGCTTCCTGCGCCGCGGCCTCGAATTGCTGCATGCTCACTCGCATGCATGAATTGAAGCGCGTGTTGGTCGTCGGTGCAGGGACCATGGGCTCCCAGATCGCCTTGCAGACGGCAATGAGCGGTCGCTACGAAGTGACTTTGGTGGATTCGGCCGAGGGCCAGCTCGAGCGTGCCCGTGCGCAGAACCAGCGCCTCCTCGATCGATCCGTGGAGAAGGGTCGCGTGACGGAGGAGGCTGCCACACAGGCTCTTGAGCAGATCACGTCGAGCAACGACCTCGCTGCCGCTGCTGGGGAAGCCGACCTGATCATCGAAGCGGTGATCGAGGATTTCGAGGCGAAGAAAGGGGTGTTCAGCACGCTCGGTCGGCACACCAGGAAGGACGCGATCCTGGCCAGCAACTCGAGCACAATTGCGATCAGCCGTCTGGCCGGGTTCACCGGGCGGCCGGAGCAGTGCTGCAACATGCACTTCTTCCACCCGGTCACCGTGATGCAGCTCTGCGAGGTGGTGCGTGGTCCGCAAACCTCCGATGCCACAGTTGCGACCGCGATGGAGTTTGTCCGCAGCATCGGCCGCACACCGGTGCTGCTGCAGAAGGAGATCTGGGGCTTCATCGTCAACCGGATCCTGTTCGCGGCCTCCGAAGAGGCGATGCACCTCCTCGACGGTGGCTACGCCAGCGCTGAGGACATCGATATCGCGGTTCAGAAAGGCTTGAACTGGCCGATGGGACCATTCCACCTTCTCGACTTCAGCGGCCTCGACATCTTCTATGGCGCGTTGAAGGATCGGCACCAGCAGGG
The DNA here is from genome assembly GCA_030948325.1 of Candidatus Dormiibacterota bacterium. Next base: position 5,525 of record JALZAL010000194.1, on the reverse strand, counting down.
TGAGGGTGGGGATGCTCCCGAGCTGCTCAAGAAACTCGTCGAGGAGGGGCACCTCGGGCGCAAAACGGGAAAGGGTTTCTTCGACTACCCGTAATGGGGTTCGGATCGTCTGCTCCAGGTCTCACCCCACGCGCCAGAATGATCCTGCCCCCGTAGCCCAATGGCAGAGGCAGCCGGCTTAAACCCGGTCCAGCGCGGGTTCGACCCCCGCCGGGGGTACTGCGCGGCACCTACAATCGTTGGGCAGTGCACATCCGCGCAGAGGAAGATCCGGAAGAAGACCCTGACGAGCCTGAGCAGCCGGCCGACGGCCTGGCACCGACCAGCCACGTGCCTTCCGTCGGCATGTCCACGCGTGAGTGGGAGTACTCGACCGAGGTTCTGACCGTGGCCCAGGTCGTGGATGGAAGCACCCTTGTCAAGGTTCTCCAGGAAGCCGCAGCCGACGGTTGGGAGCTGGCCGACGTCGTCGACGGAGGGGAGAAGCGCGTCCTCCTTATGAGGCGCTCGAAGCGCTCGTCGCGCGAGTCGCGAAGGGTAGGATTCGCACCTCCGGCACGCAACTGACGGCCACTCATGGGCGCCAAAAGCGCCGCATCCTGGTGATCGAGGACGATCCAGACGTAAGAACCCTCATCGCGGAGGTCTGCAGGCTCCAGGGCCATGAGGTCCTCGAGGCGGCCAACGGCGCAGAGGCGATCGAGCTTGGGATTGGCGGCCAGCCTGACCTCATCCTGGTGGACTGGGTGCTGCCAGACATCAGCGGGACCGAGGTCATCCTCGAGCTGAGACGGCAGGGGTTGACGAGTCCCATGGTGATGCTGACCGGGCGCTCCACCAAAACAGATGAGGTGGTCGGCCTGGAGGTCGGCGCCGATGACTACATCACCAAGCCTTTCGACTCCCGAATCCTGGCGGCGCGCATCAACGCCCATCTCAGACGCACCGCGATGGCCGACGCGGGCGGAGGCCGCGAGGGGATCCTCACCGTCGGCGCGCTTCAGATCGACAATTCAGCGAGGCGGGTCAAGCTGGCCGGCGAGGAGATCCCACTGACCATGACCGAGTTCAACCTGCTAGCGGTTCTGGCCGCCAATCCCGAGCGGGTGCTTACGCGTGCGCAGCTTCGCGACAAAGTGTGGGGCTACCCGCACGATCTGGACGACCATTCGGTCGACCCCCACGTTCAGCGGCTGCGGCGCAAGCTGTCGGACCTCGCCAACCCGGGGCTGAGCCTCGAGGCCGTCCCTGGCCTGGGTTACCGTCTGTCGATCAAGAACGTTTAGCCCTGTATACACATGAGTGATCAGCGTCCCATTGGGATATTCGATTCGGGTGTGGGCGGTCTCACCGTGCTCAAGGCGATCCGCGAGCGTCTGCCCCTCGAATCGACGATCTACGTCGCCGACCTCCTCCACTTTCCCTACGGCCCGCGGTACCAGGACGAGGTGCGCGGCTTCGCGGTCGATATCATCCGCTACCTGGAAACACGCGATGTGAAACTCGTGGTCATCGCTTGCAACACGGCGACCGCGGCCGCACTTAACCACGCCCGTGAGCTCTTCGAAGTGCCGATCGTGGGTGTCATCAGTCCCGGAGCGCAAGCCGCTGTGGATGCCACCAAAAACAATCGAATCGGCGTGATCTCAACCGAAGGCACGATGCGCAGCCAGGAGTATCTGCACGCGATCAAGGAGATCGATCCGATGGTGGGCGTGTATCAGAAGGCATGCCCGGACCTCGTCGAGATCGTCGAGTCGGGCGAGGCGGACTCAAAGCGCGCCGAGCAGGTTCTGCGTCGCGATCTCGCCGAAATCGTCCAGCTCGGTGCCGATACGCTCGTGCTGGGCTGCACCCACTATCCGCTGTTGAAGCCCGCGATCGCCCGCGTCTACCCTGGCGCGTTCCAGCTCATCGATTCCGCAACGACCACCGCCGACAAGGTCGAGAGGCACCTGGATCATTCCCGGCTGCGCTGCGGCGGCGGGGAGCCACGGCACGAGGCTCTGGTGACTGGCGTGCCTCAGCATTTCAACGAGGTCGCCGCCAACCTCTTCGGCGATGCGATCGAGGCCCAGGAGGTGCGGATCTGGGAGGCGTCGAAGGCCTAGAGACCCGGCCGCAAGGGATCTTCGGCCCGGTCGGGAGCGACCTCGAAACGATTGAGGCCGGTCTCCGCAGCCTCATCGAGCGCGACCCCGACGTCGTGGCGGCCCCGATGGCCGATCTATTTGCGGCCGGAGGAAAACGCATCCGGCCCGCGCTGGTGCTCCTCGCGGCGAAATTCGGTCGCTACGAGCTGTCGTCGCTGGCACCCGCTGCCATTGCTGTCGAGCTCACGCACGCCGCCACCCTCGTCCACGACGACGTTATCGATCGAGCACAGCTGCGTCGTGGACGCCCCACGGTCGCGGCCCAGCTCGGTGACGAACCCGCCATCGTCGTTGGCGACTTCTATTTCGCCAAGGCTTATCAGCAGGCGGCGCTCACGGACTCTCCGGAGGTGGTCGCCATCCTTGCCGGCGCGGTCATGGACATATGCGCCGGCGAGGTCAGACAGCAGACCATCCGGCACCGCTACACCACCGACGCCGAGGAGTACATGAGGCGGATCGAAGCGAAGACCGCCACGCTGCTCGCGGCCTGCTGCGATATCGGAGCCCTCTTGGGCGGACTCGATGACAGCCACCGGTCGGCTCTGCGCCAGTACGGCCGTCTGCTCGGCCTGGCGTTTCAGATCGCCGACGATGTCCTCGACTACCTGGGAAGCGAAGATGAGATCGGCAAACCGATAGGTCACGACATCGCCGAGGGGTTTGCGACTCTTCCTTTGATGCTGGCTTTGCAAGAGGCTCCGATCGCTGCGCAATTGAGCCGCCTGTTGCATTCAGAGCGCGCTCTGAATTCCGCCGAAGCCAACGAGGTGGTCGGCCTGGTGCGTGCAAGTCGGGGACCGCGGCTGGCTCTTGAACAGGCGCGCGAACTTTCCGCCGCAGCGCAGCAGCAGCTGGAATCACTTGGCGGGGGTGAGGCCGCCGCAGCACTTGCCTCGCTCACCAACTACGTGGTATCTCGAAAGCTCTAACCTGTTCCTGGTGCCCCCTGCGATAACTTCTTCCGGTCCAGCCTCTGCTTGCCCGATGGCGGCGCACGCGTGACACGAGTCCGGCTCGTCGGCATAGGGCCGGGGCACCCTGGCCTGGCCACGGTACAGGCGGTCGAGGCCATCAAGGAAGCCGACATCATCCGCTGTTGCGACGGTTGCGGCGCCGCTTTGCTGCATCTCGCGTCGGCGAAAGCAGACATCGCGCCGCTGGAGTCAGCTGATGAGATCGTGCGGCTGGCCCGCACTGGCCGCAGCGTGATCGTGCTCTTCCCTGGCAATCCTTATGCGTTCTCGAACGGAAGCGCCATGGCCGAGAAGCTCGAGCGGGCCGGGGTGGACTTCGAGGCGGTCCCGGGCCTCATCGTCGAGCTGGCAGCGCCTGTGATGAGCGGCATTCCTCTCACCATCGAAGGGCAGTCGGCCTCGATCGGTCTCGGCCTGGTCAAGGGTGGTGAGACAGTCGTGCTGCGGCTCGCGTCCGGTTGGTGGGAGTCGGGCATCACCGCATTGATGGCAGACGGCAGGACGTCTGAAACGCAGGCTGCGCTCATCCTCAACCCCGGACAGCCTGGCCAGCATCGAGTGAGCGCACCCCTTGGCGAGCTTGCCCGCAAAGCCGCCACCTACGGCCTGCGCGGGGATGCATTGCTGGTGTTGGGCCCAGGCGTGGAGATGTCGGAGCGACTCGACACGCTTTCGAAGCGTCCGCTGCATGGACGCCGAATCCTCATCACCCGAGCCCGCCATCAGGTAGATCCCTTTCGCCGTGCGCTGGTCGACTTGGGCGCCGCGGTCGTCGAGATCCCCACCATCGAGATCCGTCCGATGCCGATGGACGAACGCGTGCGCAACGCCATTGCCAACCTGGAGCGGACCGCGCTGGTGATCTTCGCCTCCGCGAATGCCGTCGACATCTTCTTCCAGATGCTGCTGGCGACCGGTGGCGACGCTCGGGCGTTGCACGCCTCGAAGCTTTGCGCCATCGGCCAGGAGACGGCCGAGTCGCTCGAGACTCGCGGACTTCGGCCCGAGCTCGTCACCTCCGAGTACACCGCCGAGGGCCTGGCCAAGGCGTTGGAGGGCTGGGAGATGGCGGGGATGCGTGTCCTGGTCCCCCGTGCAGAGGTGGCCCGCGACGCCCTACCATCCCTTCTCGCGAATAGAGGTGCTGAGGTCCAGATCCTTCCGGTCTACCGCGCGATGTGCCCGCCAGGCGCGAGCGACGCGTTGCTGCGTTTGTTCAACGCCGAGGGCGTGGACGTGATCACGTTCACGAGCTCGTCCACAGTGGCGAACTTCGTTCGCGCGTTTCCGGATGACCGTCTGCCCGCAGTGCTCGGCGATGCCGAAGTCGCGTGCATGGGGCCGGTCACCGCAGACACGGCACGCAAGCTCGGCCTGCAGGTCAATATCATCGCCCGCGAGTACACGACGCATGGGCTCGTTCAAGCCATTGCAGAGGCGAGGGTAAACAAGTGAGCAAGGTGAAACCGCCCGTACGCCGGCCCGACGCCGTCAGCTCGGATGACGCGCCGGCATTCCCCGAGTCGTGGCGCGGGCGGACGTGGATACCAGTCCTGGTCGCGGGCATCGTCCTGGTGGCCGTCCTCGGTGCCGGGCTGGCCGTGGACCAGGCGCTCAAAACACCGCGACCCACCGCGCTGTCCGAGTGCAGGACATCCACCCAGATCGCACCGTACCAGTTCATCGGCCCCCAGCCCATCTGCATCACAGCCGCCCGCACATATCAGGCGACGATCAAGACCACGCAGGGAACCGTCGTCATCCAGCTGTATCCGCAGATCGCGCCCGTGACCGTCAACAACTTCATCGTGCTGGCCCTGAACGGCTATTACGACGGCATGGCATGGAAGTCGTCCTCGTGGGTGGTGCAGAACGGGGACCCCACCGGTGATGGTCGCGGTGGCCCCGGCTACACGCTCCCTGATGAACCCAACACATCCCCGAGCTGGGGAATTGGGGCTGTCGGCATGGCACGGCCTCCGGGGGCTCCCGTCAATGGAAGCCAGTTCTTCATCGAACGCGCCAACTGGCCGGGGAAAGGGCCAACGTTCGTCTACAACCGGTTCGGGACGGTCATCTCGGGTATTGACAAGGTTGCATTGCTCACGTCGCCCGCCGACCGGATCATCTCGATCACTATTCAGGCGGGACCGATCGGGAGCCTATAATCGGGCCAAATGCCCTTTCATCCTGTGTGGATCGCGGTCATCCTCGTCATCGTTTTGATCATCTTCGGGCCGGGCCGCCTGCCCGAGCTTGGCGGGGCAGTCGGCAAGGCGATGCGCGAGTTCCGCAAGGCGACCTCTGAGCTGACCAACGAGGTATCGTCCGCAGCTCACACCACCCCGGCTGTGCCGCCCCCGGCTGCGCCGCCCCCGGCCACGCCGCCGCCGGC
>JALZAL010000170.1 GCA_030948325.1 Candidatus Dormiibacterota bacterium | reverse complement strand
CCCCAGGTGCAACCAGGCTCGGCGCGGGCAACCCGATTCTTCTTGTCTACGTCGACCAGGCGCATGGTGGAGAGGTCGAGGACGATGCCACCGTCGCAGGTGCTGAACCCAACCACACTGTGCCCGCCTCCTCGTACCGCCAGAGTCAGCTCACGATCGCGGGCGAAGTTCACTGTCGCGACCACATCGGCGGTTTCTTGGCACCGCGCGATCAGAGCCGGACGCCGATCGATGCAACCGTTCCAGACCTTGCGCGCCACTTCGAAGCCGCCGTCTCTGGCGGCGATGACCTCACCCGACAACCGGCGGCGCAACTCGGCGGCGAGTGACTCGGACTGTGACGTCTTGGCTACCATCATTGCTGCTTCCCCTCTCTGCTCAACGGGCCGTAGGCCGCACCATACAGACCGCTCTCTTTTGTGACCGTGACGATCGTCACGTCGGCTTAAGATTGCCACCATGACGGCCCAGGAACCGCTCCGCACGCTCCTGGCGACATATCTTTTCCAGGACCTCTCGCCGGTCCAGCTCGAGCCTTTGATCGCAGCCAGTCACGTGTGAATGTACAAGGCGGGCGAGTACGTCGTGCATGCTGGCGATCGCGCAGACGAACTCTATGTGGTCCTCTCGGGAACGATACGGGAGTCGATGCCCACGGCTGATGGCTATGAGTACGTCGCCGAGCTGCTGGCTCCCGGCGGAGTGTTCGGCGAGCCGGGGATCTTCGCGTCGGAACGGACAAGGATTGTCGACGAGCTGGTCATCGAGCCCGCAGCTGTTCTAATCATCGATCGTGGGGTCTTGTGGGACTTTCTTCAAGGCCACCCGCCGGTGATGCTCCGGCTGCTCGAGGGCTTTGCCACACAGACTCGCGAGTCGATCGAGATCATGGCCGGGATCGCCCTACGGCGCGTCCGTGAACGCGTCATCTTCCGGCTGCTCGAACGTGCCGAGACCCATGGCATGCCCCAGAACGCCGGGAAGCGGGTCGAACTGTCGATGTCCCAGTCCACGCTGGCCGGCATGGTCGGCGCCAGCCGTGAAAACGTCAGCCGGGCCATCTCGTTCCTTAGCGGCGAGGGCCATGTCCACTATCACGCGGGCGTCTTCACTATCGACGCCGATGCACTTCGTCAGGCCGCTCCGGCGGTTGCGCCGGAGCTTCCTCGCCGCAACCAGCGGCTCCCCGACATCGACCGACACTAGCCTCTGCGACCCGGTGAATTGCTAACCAAACCCTTTGGGTCAGATTGGATCGCCGGGGATCTTGCAGTGGTTTTTGGGGATTCCCGAATGGTCAGCGGGGAAGTACCTCAAAGTTGCACTCTGAAGCCCCCTTTCGGGCCAGCTTGTATTCGGATTGAGAGTCGAACCTTCCCAACGAACGGCAACGGTTGTTCGCCGGCACAACGTCATAAGACGCGGGAGGAACTCACCGCTCAGTGTCCGCCCGTTCCCAAAGGTCGAAGTCGCGGTTTCGATTCCGGTCTCCCGCTCATTTCCGCAATCGGCAACGTGCGCTGGCTAGTCATGTGCGGCAGTGGGCGCGCGGCTCGGTATCGTGCCGCGGTGGTACGCACTGGTTACCCCTTCATGCTGCCGCCACTTCTGACTGCCTGGGCCCGCAAACTGGGCGGGGTGAGCCGCGACGCGACGCCCTACTGGCGCGATGTCGAGGCTGCCCCTGCCTTCTACCAGCAAACAGGAGCGAAAGCCCGTTGGCAGACGGCCAGGCTAACTGCATCAGCACTTGCCTCACCTGCCTTTCCCGCGAGCAGCCGATGCCCAGGAGGCCCGCCCGACAACTCGTTTACGATGCGCCGCAAGGTCAGGTGCGGCAGTGTCACGGCTTCACAACCGCACGAACCCAGACGAAGGCATTGGGCGCACAAGCTCATTACGGCCTGATCAGGTAGAAGCGGAAGAAGTCGTTCTCGACGGGAAGCACCTCAACACCGCTGAACCCTGCCTCTCGCGCGTAGCTCTCCAGCGTCGGACGACGCATCACGGTACCGGTACCGGCCGAAGGTCGCTCTGACATGCCAGCAGGCAGGCAAACGGTGAGGCTCCAGCCATACATGAACCGCTCGACGTCGTCTCCCGGAGCGGTGAATTCGTCGGCAACACGTTCGTCCATGACGAGTACGACTCCCCCCTCGCGCAACATTTTCAGCGCAGCCCGCAGCATTCCCACAGGATCCGGCACGTCGTGGAGCGCCTCGAAGATGGTGACCAGGTCGTACGATCGTTCGGCTTCGGATAGAGAGGCTGCGTCGGTGGCGTGGAAACGCACTCGATCCGCCAGGTCCGCAGACGCCGCTGCGCTGGCTGCCTGGGCGATGGAGGGCGCATCAAGGTCATATCCGTCGACCCTGACCCCTGGGTAGGCGCGGGCGATTCCAATAGACGACCAGCCCCCGCCGCAGGCGAGATCGGCCACCCATGCATTAGGCCGGCGCAGGATCTCGTCCAACTCCGGGATCGACGGTAGGTAGTCCTGTCCAAGCAGCTTGACGAACAGGGGGCGATTCAGGGCCGCCTGTCCCTGCCACATGTCGGGGCCGTATGCTGCCCAGTCGAGACCATCACCGGTGCGATATGCCGATAGGAGCTCCGGCATGCGCTGGGCGATGCTGACAAGCATTCCGGCTACCGCTGCGAGGTAATTCATCGACTCCTCGTCGGTCAGCGCCTCGGCGTGGCCTGCAGGGAGCCGGTAGAGGCGCTGATCCGTCGGGGCCGCGATGTCCTCCACGACAAGTAGTCCGGTAACCGCCTGCTGCTCGAGCCACTCCCGGGCATAGCGCGGGTGCATGCCCGCGCGCGAGGCCAGGTCAGGCGCTGTGAGGGCACCGACCGAGGCCATCAGCGCGTATAGCCCGAGCTTCTTCCCGATGTACAGGTGCAGCAGGTCCATGGTTCCGAGCGCTGACGTAAAGAGGCGCGTCGCCAACGCCTCAGCGCTTAGGTCTGGTTCTGCCGTTCCAATCTCAGTTCTCCACTTGGTCATCATCTGATCACCGACGCCACGTCGTCATCCTGTTTCGTCCGATTGCGTACCAGTCTTTATTCTGAACGGTGGGGGACAGATTCGCCGGGTCGACCAACGACCGCGCCAAGGCCGAGGTCCACTCGCTGGTCTGCTTCGGGCGGCCGGCCGGTTGCGCCGGCAGCTACCTTGCCTGAGGCCGCCTGGTCTTCGCCGGGGCCTGCTGCACACGAACTGTTAGATCAACGACACCGGCCGAGCGCCGTACCGCGTCGAGGTGTAGGTCCAGCGTGGGTACGCGAGCCTATCGAGCTGGCTTCACGCGCCCGCGAGCTGTTCCAAAGTCAGGAACCGGCCGAAAAACGAAAGCTCCTCAATTTCGTACTTTCGAACTCTTCATGGAGAGAGGGCCGGCTCACCGCCACCTCCTGCAAACCCTTCGATTTGATCTCAGAAACGGCCGTCAAGGCGGCGGAGCTGGCCCAGACCGAGCCCTTCACAGTGGTCGACGGGGTGGTTTCTGCCAACTGGCGGAGAGGGAGGTGTCTGAGTTCAGGACATAGTTCACCTATGTCGCAAGACATAGTGCATGCCACCAACCTGGGAGGTGGCGCATGTCGGGTATCGGCCGCTACATCGTCGACGCAGTGGTCCTGGAACACCGCAGTCCAACCCAGCTGGCCCGTGACCATGGCATCTCCAAGCGCTGGGTCTTCGAGCTCCTCAAGCGCTTCAAAGAGGGCGGCTACCCGGCCTTAG
>JALZAL010000158.1 GCA_030948325.1 Candidatus Dormiibacterota bacterium | reverse complement strand
CCCAGTCGACGAAGCCCTCGATCTGCCACTTCGGCTCCCAGATGGCGTAGTCGCTGCCGAAGGTCATCTTGTCCTCACCGACCCAGAACAGCAGCTCGCCCATCACCTTGGCGAAAAACTTCGGCCGAGCGTGCATGAGGCCGCCGATGACCACCGACAGACCCGCGTACACGTTGGGCTCCTGCGTGGCCATGAAGCAGAAGTCCTCGATGCGCGGCAGGCCCACGTGCTCGACGATGAAGTTCAGCTGGGGGAAAGAGGTCGCCGCCTGGTCCACGTCGGCCACGTCGAAGGCGTCCTTGTCCAGCGGCCAGATCGTCGGGCCCTTGTGCACGTGGACGTTCCTCACGCCCAGCTCCTGGCACTTCTCCAGGAAGCGGGAGGCCTCGGGGTCCTTCAGCGTCCAGCCCCGAGAGCCGTTCCGCCACTCGGCGGTATAGAGCTTGACGCCCTTGCTGCCGTAGCGCTTCACGTTCTCCTCGAGCTGCCTCAGCCCGGCATCTCCCTCCCGAGGGTCCCAGCGGGTGTTGACGATGAACTTGTCCGGGTGCTTCTCGGCCAGACTCGCGTTGCGCTCGGTGGTGTTGAAGCCCTCCGTGTACCACTCCTTGAGGTAAGTCGGCTGGAAGATCGCCTTGTCGACGTAGCCGACCTCGAAGAGGTCCTTCATCAGGTCGGCCTCGGAGTACTTCTGGAACTTCTCGAGGGGCCAGTGCGTGTCGGCGGGTCCCAGGCCCTGGTAGGCGTGAAAGCACTCGATCCAGCCCTTGGCGTACTGCTCGGCGCCGGGCACCCAGTTGTCATTGGCCGCGTTCCAGTAGTGCATGTGGCTGTCGACCACGTAGTACTTCTCGCCGTCCTTCTCGTACACCTCTAACCTCCGAAATTCAAACTGCCTAGGGAACGAGGATCCCCCGACCGCGAATGCGGCCGTTGTCGAGATCGTCGATCGCGTCGAGCGCCGCGTCCAGCGGGTAGGTCTTGGTGTGCAGCGTCACCTTGCCGGCCTGGGCCAGGACCATCAGCTGGGCCAGGTCGCTGTAGGTGCCGACCAGGTTGCCGATGACGTTCCTCTCGGTGGAGATGAGGTCGATCGTCTCGATGTTCACGGCACCGCCGTAGCCGACAACGTAGTAGGAGCCGGCCCGGCGGGTCATCTCCCACCCGTCGTTCTCGGCACCCTGCTCGGCGACGAAGTCGATCACGACCTCGGCCCCATTGCCGCCGGTGAGTCCTTTGACCGCGTCCACGTGCGTGCCGTCGGCAACCACCGTGTGGTGCGCGCCGAGCTGGCCGGCGAGCTTCAGCGCGTCCGCGTTCTTGTCCACCACGATGATGTTGGTCGCGGTCAGCGCAGCCAGGCACTGGATGCCAATGTGGCCCAGGCCGCCGGCCCCGATGACCACGCAGGTCGTGCCCGGGTAAAGCAGCGGGATGGCCTTGCGCACGGCGTGGTAGGCGGTGATGCCGGCGTCGGCCAGCGCCCCCACGTCCTTCGGCTGGGTCTGCGGGTCGAGCTTGACGCAGGCTCGGGCGGACGTGAGCAGGTACTCGGCCATGCCGCCGTCGGTGCTGATCCCGGGGAACGCGCCGTTGGGGCAGTGCATATCGTCGCCCGCCCGGCAGGCGCGGCACAGTCCACAGGTCGGGGTGGGGTGCAGGATCACCGTGTCGCCGGGGGCCACGTTCGTGACCCCGGAGCCGACGTCGTGCACCCAGCCGGCGTTCTCATGGCCGAGCGTGTACGGCAGCGTGACCCCGCTCCTGGACGCCCACTGACCCTCGATGATGTGCAGGTCGGTCCGGCACAGACCGGCGCCACCGATCTTCACGACCACGTCGAGCGGCCCGGAGATCTTCGGTTCGGGCACCTCCTCGATCACCGGGCGATGGTCGTACTGGTGCAGCCGTACGGCCTTCACGTTTTCACGGCTCCTCAGGGCGCATGCGAAGCAACCTCTCCCTCCATATTGGATTTCAGACCGGGTTGGATGGCCTTGGCAGCCCTTCCGCCAGGTCGCCGAAACCGGGCGCCATCATCGACCCAGTGTGGCCGATGACCTCCTCGACGATCAGCGTCTCGGTCGTCAGCACCAGGGCGGCGATCGAGGCTGCGCTCTGCAACGCGGATCGTGTCACCTTGGCCGGGTCGATGACGCCCTCCGCGAACATGTCCCCGTACTCGCCGCTGAGCGCGTTGAAACCGGAGTCGGGCCGCGATGAGCGCACCCTCTCGACCACCTCGGACCCATCGTAACCGGCGTTGGTCGCGATCCAGTAGAGCGGTTCCGTGACCGCGCCCCGGACGATGGCCGCGCCCATGGCGAAGTCCCCGTCAAGGGACGTCGGGCCGAGCGCGCGCTCGGCCTGAACCAGCGCCGTGCCCCCACCGGCGACGATGCCCTCCTCGACCGCCGCCCTCGTCGCCGAGAGCGCGTCCTCGACCCGGTGTTGGCGCTCCTTCAGCTCGACGCCGGTGGCGGCCCCGACCCGAATGACAGCGACGCTGCCGGACAGCTTGGCCAGGCGGTCCTGGAGCTTGTCGCGATCCTGGTCGTTGGTGGCCCGCTCCAACGCGACCTTGATCTGGGTGATCCGTTCGCGGATCGCCTCGGGGGCGCCGGCGCCCTCGATGATCGTGCAGCTGTTCTCCGTGACCACCACCTTCCGGGCGCGTCCCAGCTGATCGAGTCCACTCGTTTCGAGCTCGAGACCCCTGTCGGCGGTGATCACCTCGCCGCCGGTCAGCGCCGCCATGTCCCCCAACTCGGCGATCCGGCGATGCCCAAATCCGGGTGCCTTGACCCCCACCGAGCGGAAGGTCCCGTGCGTGTTGTTCGCGACCAGCATGCCCAGCGCGGCCCCCTCCAGGTTCTCGGCGATGATGACCAGCGGCCGGGCGCTCTTCATGATCCGCTCCAGCACCGGCATCAAGTTCTGGACCTTGGAAACGGTCTCGTTGGTGAGCAGGATGTACGGGTCCTCGAGCACCGCCTCCATCCGACCCTGGTCCGTGACCATGTACGGCGAGACGTACCCATTGTCGAACTGGAGGCCCTCGGTGAACTCGAGCTCGATGCCGAAGCTCTCCGACGCCTCGACGGTGATGACGCCCTCCTTGCCGACCCGGTCCATCGCCTCCGCGATGATGCCGCCGATCTCCGGGTCATTGTTGGCGGAAATCGTCGCGATCTGCGCCAGCTCGGCCTTGCTCTCAACCGGCCGGGAGGCTCCCGCCAGCTGTTCGACCAGCTGCCGAACGGCACTCTCGATGCCTCGCTTCAGGAGCACCGGGTTGCCGCCCTCGGCCACGCGACGCATGCCCTCGCGGACCACCGCCTGGGCGAGGACGGTGGCTGTGGTCGTGCCATCGCCGGCCACGTCGTTGGTCTTGTTCGCCACCTCCTTCACCAGCTGTGCGCCCATGTTCTCGAACGGATTCCGAAGCTGGATCTCGCGCGCGATCGTGACCCCGTCGTTGGTGATCGTCGGCGGGCCGGTCAGCTTCTCCAGCACCGCATTGCGGCCCATCGGTCCCAAGGTGACGCGGACCGCGTTGGCGAGCTTGTCGACGCCCGCGACGAGGAGCTGGCGCGCCTCCTCGTTGAACCTCAGCTCCTTGGCCACATGAGCTCCAACGATCGGGGCCGGCCCCCCTCGGCCGGCCCCGTTCGAATTGCCACCTGTCCGCCGCGGCGGCCGGTCAGTTGACCGGCTTGAGGTCGAAGCCGAGATACTCGGCGCCGTCCTCCGGGTTGGCGAACAGCAGCACGTGATCGTCAAGCACCACCATGCGGCCGTAGTGCGTCGACATGACCTCCTCGAAGTCGTGCGGGGCGAACTCGAATCCCACCGCCTCGCTGATCTCGTCCATGTCGAAGTCGATCTTGTGGATCCCGTCCACCCGGATCATGGACGGCAGCTCGCGGATGGTCACGCCCGGTTTGCCCTCCATCACCTGCGCGATGGTGAACCCGTTCTGGTTGTTCATCAGCGTCACGCCACACTGGTTTGACGACGTGTGATCGGCCTTGCCGAATTCGCGGACCTGCTCGGTGACGGCCATCATCCCAACTCCTTCGGCGCCCTGACCTCGATCTCGTCGAGGTGCGCACGCATTCGCTCGATGGCGCGAGCCAGCGAGTCCTCGAACCGCACCGGCTTTTCGGTCGGCTGCGACCAGATCGGCTGCAGTTGCCGCGCCGCCACCATGCTCATCGGAACCCAATCGCCAAGCCACTTCTCCATGAGCGTTCGGTTCGCGTCGCCATGCTTGGCGTCGTCGGCGAGGAGCTTGAACAGCACCCTCGAGTAGCGCAGGTCTCGCTCGTAGTCGCTCTCGCCGGCACCCATCAGGGTCGGCGTCACGTAGTCGCCGTTGGGCGCCGCGACCTGCATCACGAACTGGCTGCGGAAGAGCTCACCGACCAGACCCTCGAAGACGTAATTGGCGGCGAAGACGGCTTCCGCCCAATCCCGCACGGCGGTCAGCCGTTCGACATTCTCCCGCGCCCCCTGCCAGCAGGGGTCGCTCGCCCAGACGGCCATATGAGCGGACCCGTCGAATCCGGCAACCTCGTCCGAGATCTCCAGGTTGTAGAGCACGAGATCCTGCGCGATGCGGAGCTTGTGCATCGAGTTGACGGAGATGGCGTTGTTGATCATGTTCGTCGGCGCGTCGCGCTGGGCAGGCAGGAACACGTGCATCCCGAGTCCGTGCTCGGCGTGCATCCAGGCGCCGACGTGGCGCTCTACCACCCTCGTCCAACCGTTCGACCAGTTGCCGTAGACGTGGCGGACCTTGGCGTTGGCCAGGTTCTGTGTGATCTGGCGCACCACGTTGGCATTGTTGCGGTAGATCGTCTGCTCCCACTCCTCATTCGGGTCCAGGAAAGCGTGCCAGTCCGAGGACTTTATCTTCGTCCACTCCTCGGGGAAGCCACCGGGGCCCTTGGCGAAGCCGTACACCCAACCTTGAGTCAGGTGCCGCGCGGGATCGGGCTGCACATCCACGGTGACGTCCTCGTAGAGCGACGCGCGCAGCTTGGCCGGCTTGAAGTAATTGAACGAACGGCTGTCGGAGCTCGGGAACGTCAGTGCCCCGGCCTCGGCGTCCGTGAGGACCGGCTTGGGAAAACTTCGTGCCTTCTTCTTTTCGGTCTCTACTGGCATGTGCTCCAGCCTCCTTTCAAGCGAGATGGGATGAACCCGGGTCGGCCCGCGATGACTCTAGACGGCCTCCTCCTCCCCGGCGCTAGCGGTCGTGGTGAACTTGTCGTAGTGAACGCGCTCGGCGGGCACGCCCTTGCGCGCCATCAGCTCGATCCCCGCGTCGACCATCGGCGGCGGCCCGCAGAGGTAGGCGTCGCGCTCCGTCAGATCTGGCTCGCACCGGTCGAGGACGTCGGTGATGAAGCCGACCTCCCCCTCCCACGCGTCAGCCGGCGATGGTTCGGAAAGGGCGAAGACGCACCGGAAGCCGGGCAGCCTGGCCTCGAGCGCGCGAAGCTCCTCGACGTGGAAGAGGTCGCTTCTCGTGCGCGCTCCATAGTAGTAAGTCGCCCTGCGTGGGCTGCCCTGCTCGGCCAGCGAGTTGAGCAGGCACCAGATCGGCGCCATGCCAGCCCCGCCACCCAGGAACACGAGGTCCCGCTCCGACCGCTCGCGAAGCACGAAGGTGCCGTACGGCCCCTTGGCCTCCACCGGGTCGCCAGCTTTCAGTCCTTCCTCCAGGAGCCCGGAGAAGCGACCACCCGGATAGACCTTGATCATGAACTCCAGCCGGTCGTCGGTGTCCGGCGTGTTCGCCATCGAGAAGGACCTCGACCAGTCGGATCCGGGCAGGCTGAGATCCACATACTGGCCCGCGTTGAACGCCATCTCTCGCGGCTCGACCAGGCGGAGTACGAGCCGGCGGATGTCGCGCGTCAGCGGCTCGATCGCTTCGACCTTCGTCTTTACGATCTGAATGGGGACACCCGACGTGAGCATCTCCTCGTCGTAGTTGATCAGCTCGACCACGAGGTCGCTGTACGCGTGCGCCCGGCAGAGCAGGGTGTAGCCCTCCTCCTTCTCGTAGTCGGCGAGGGCGAAAGTGGAGTAACGCTCGAGGTCGATCTCGCCCTCGATCAGGAAGGACTTGCAGGCGGAGCACTGCCCCTCCTTGCATCCGTGCATCAGCATGAGGCCGCTGCGGAAGCCGCCTTCCAAGACGGTTTCGTCCTCGGAAACCTCGATCTCGATGCCGACCGGGTCGAACTTGACCCGGTGCGTCTTGGCCGTTGTCATCGGCTGCGCACCCGCTGTGGCGTGAACATTGGTCAGCAGCGAACGACCTGCGACAGCGGTTCGACCGCTGTCGCAGGCTCTCGCCGCGATCCTTATCGGCTCAGGCTTCGACCGGCGCCGGGCGCCCAGCCGGGCCCTGCCGACGATAGTCCGCGATGAACCTCTCGCGGTCCTCCGGAGACATTTCATTGAGCGTGATGTTGGGGCTCGCGAACCCGATCCCCTTGAACTGGTCCACAGTCCAGAGCTTCTTGGGGTCGTCCAGCTCTAAGTGGGGCTGCGGCACCATCGTCTTGCCGTCGTCGCGCACGTAGCCCAAGTCTTTGATGATGTCGGCCACGTCCCAGCCGTGGTAGAGCGTCTCCCATTCCCGCTTGCCGGTCAGCCGGCCCATGTTCGGGGTCGGACGGCCCTTGTACTCGGGTCGGAAGGCGACGGCGTCGGTCCAGTGGCAGGGCTCCGAGCAGTAGGTCCTGACCTGGCCGTCGACGGTGTCCATGACGATGTCCTCGCGGATCAGGCAGGGCACCATGCATGTCCAGCAGCGGTGCGGGTAGACGTAGTTGACGTCCTCGAACGTGATCGCCTTGTGTCCGTTCGGCTTGCTGAGGCGGCTGTACTCCTCCCACCACTTGCCGTACTTGTTGTACCAGCCCGGGTACTTGTGCTCGAACCACTCGAAATCATCGTCGTTCATGCCGTCGATGCGCCAGTAGTTGACCGGCCAGCCGGTGGCGAAGAACTGCGCGACCTCGTGGACGTAGCCCTTGTTGATGATCCGGTCCCACGCCGCCTCGACGAGGTCGTGGGGGATCTTGAGGCCGTACTTCTCGAGCGGCAGCAGGTAGCTGCGGTAGTAGTCGTCGTAGATCCAGCGCCGCCACATCTCGGCGTAGCTCTCGCGGTCCTTGCGGCGGTCCTTCGTCCCGTACTCGATGAAGGTGCCGATGGCGGCGTCGACCACGGCGTGGTTGTTCCACCACGCGTAGCGGAGGTCTCGCTCCAGCAGATCGCGGTTCTTCTCGTCGGCGAGAGCCATCAGCAGGATGGCGTAGCCGTTCGAGATGTGCCGCGACTCGTCCGACTGAACCG
>JALZAL010000152.1 GCA_030948325.1 Candidatus Dormiibacterota bacterium | reverse complement strand
CTGCCGGCACCGCCCAGGACCGTGTGGGCAAGCCAGACGGCGGTCTTGTTATAGGTCGGATCGATCCCGGAGACCGAGTGCGTGAGCCGGCCGTCCAGAGTGTCGAGCTTGTTCGTGGTTCCCTTCTGGGGAGCGGACGGCGGGGATGTGTAGGAGGTGACGGTCACCGATAGCGGCGAAGACAGCACCGGAATCTTCGGGTTAGCCGACGGCGTCAGCGAGTAGACAGTGATCTTCGAGCCGGATCCGCAGATATCGGGGCACTCGATGTCGGACATGGCGCTGATGTAGCCGGTGTTGGATGGGTCGGTCTGGATCGCGGGCACCGGGGTGAAGGCCTGCGAGCCGTCCTGGTTGCGAAGGTTGGTGAACTTACCGGATGTGAAGCTGCTTGCCACCGGGCAAATCGACAAGGAGGCGCTGCCCTGCGGCTTTGTGATCCACAGCAAGTCGGACCGGGTGGCGTGCAGAGAGCTGCCACTCGGGTAGAAGTTGATGCCGATGTCGAGGAAGCCCTTGGTCTGGCCGAGCTTGGGGTAATCGGTGAACTGCCCTGCCAGGTATCCGAAGGTGGCTGTGTAGTTGCAAAAGTCGGTGGGCAGCGTGGTGGGCTTGCTCGTCTTGCTGAAGCCCCACTCCATCGTGTTGATGTTGGTGTCCCACACGTTGTAGTAGAAGCGCTGGGTGTCGGGATCCCAGAGGACGATCGGGTCACTTATCGATGAATGCCCGGTGAGCACCTGGAGCTTGATCGACGCAAGCTTCGCCCCCGTCCTGGAATAGATGCCCATTTGCGTGTTGATGATCTCGATGTAGCTGTTTGGTCCGATCGCCCCGTTAGGGTCCGGAGGGGCGAGGTCTGTTTCCGAAAGCCCGTTCCAGCCGGGCCCCAGCGTGGGCAAGGTTCGCCCGGTGGGCGTCGCAGCAGCCTGAGCAGCCAAGCCGGAGGCGACGGATTCCGACCAGGCCTTGGCCCGGTTCAACGTGTCGACGCCGTGGATTGGCAGATACCCGTGCTGGGCAAGGTAGGCGCGGGCGTCGATGGAAGGCGACGGGGCGGCTGCACCCAGCAGGGAAGTCCCCGCAAGCAGGATTCCCGAAAGCAGAACAGCGCCAAGAATTGCGGGCGACTTCCTCATTACCCCTCCTCACACCTGACCATTGGGAACTGCCTGTAAGTTTGGTCGAAGGTGCCCGGATGTGCACGCTGTTCACGCCGAATTTTTGATGGGGTAGCAGGGATCGGTCGACCC
Source organism: Candidatus Dormiibacterota bacterium (assembly GCA_030948325.1). Next base: position 4,612 of record JALZAL010000152.1, on the reverse strand, counting down.
GGAATTCGAGCCCGGCGCTTTCGCGTTGGCGCTAGGAAGCCTCCGGCCGGTGATTCGGATGAGGCATTTCCGACACGATATCGAGGTGGGTAAGCAACGCCCCGGGTGGGGCTTCGATCACGTCGCGTTCCTGGTAGCAGTGTTGATGGCTGCAATCCTCACGGCCTGTAGCTCGTCTCTGATTCCTACGACCTCTCCACCCTCTCCGCCCGCTTCGGGGGATCTGATCTGGCCAGTACCGGGCAACCCAATGGAGCTCACTGTGAAGGCCGGATTACAGCCGGAGAACAAGGAAACGCTCGCTTTCCATGTGCACGCGCACCTCGACGTTCTGATCGAAGGGCGCCCGATCATGGTTCCGCCGGGTATCGGCATCAACGTCATGGACACCGCGGTCAAGCACGGAAAGTGGAACGGCCAGCCGACGTTTGGCGGGATTGCGGGATGCTTACAACCCTGTATCTCCCCCCTGCACACGCACTACGCCTCAGGCGTCATCCACACCGAATCGGGCTCCAGCACCCCGCACCGACTGGGGCAGCTCTTCACCGAGTGGGACGTCCCGCTCACCGACACGTGCATCGGTCAGTACTGCCGGCCGGCCACCTCGATCGTGGTGTATGTCGACGGCCAGCGGTACTCCGGAAGGGTGGCGGACATCACGCTCACAGACAGGAAGGAGATCGCCATCATCATCGGCTCGGCCCCAAAGGAGATTCCGAGCTCGTTCCCATCCTGGGCAATCGGGTAAATACGGCGCAAGTCAACGAGGAGGCGCGAACAACTTTCATACCGTTCGAAGACCTCCCTGGTCAGGGCGGCGGGAATACTCCACCTCAAGTAGGAAAAACCCACGTCATTCACGGCAGGGTGATCGTGCGATGACGGCAAGGTTGGCGAACCGAATATCACCCGGGCGGGTGCATTCTGCCTCTGGCAGCTCTGCTCATTGCATCGCTTTGGTACTTCGCAGTAAAGACGCGGTCTGGTTCGCGGCTCTAGCCGGATTGATCATCGGATTGGTCTTGGCTCTCGCAGGCGTGCTGCTGCGTCGAATCACGGACCCGGCGATCCGCTCAGTGGGAATGATCCTGCTGCTTGCGAGCATCGCAATACTTGCAACAGCGCTGGTCGTCGATGCCATGCACCTCGGGCGCGCCCTGTCCTGCGCGATGGGCTGCCGTTGAGCGCACGCCTGCGCATAAAATCCGCGCGTGGCTGTTGATGCTTCCGCAGCGGCGACAGCGCTCGTTGAAACGTGGCAGCACGTTGCATCATCGGTCCCGGGCGGCTGGACCCGCGCCAATGGCGCAGGCTTGGCAGGGGTCACCGGTGTCGCGGTACCCACGCTCAACGGAGTTTGGGTTGACAAGGTCGACCCTGATATCGAGGAGGTCTCCGAACTCCTGGATCAAGTTCTTGCCACCGGGCTGCCTCATTGCCTGCAGTTTCGTTCAGGTGCGTCCTTTCGTCTGGCGGACTTGGCCGTCGGCCGCGGCATGGCCCATCTGGAGGACATCCCGCTGATGGTGCTTGAAGATGCAGGTCAACTCGATGCCGCAAAGACGGTGAAGGGGCTCGCAATCCGAGAGCTCACGCCGGTCGAAGCGCCATTGCATGCCCGCATCGCAGCGCAAGGCTTTGAAGTCCCGCCCGAAATGTTCCTCCAGCTGATGACGCCACAGGTATTGGCTACACCTGGATTGCGCTGTTACGTGGGCGAAGCAGATGGACAGCCCGTAAGCACGGGATTGGGAGTCACGCTCGGGTCAAGGGTCGGGATCTTCAACATTGCAACACTGCGATCACATCGTCGCCGCGGTTACGGCGCAGCGGTCACCGCTCGTGCAGTGGCGGATGGCCTCGCCGGGGAGGCGCGGTGGTCCTGGCTGCAGTCCAGCGAAGACGGCTACGCAGTTTACGAACGTCTCGGTTTCCGGACGGTGGAGAAGTGGCCCTGCTGGATCTCAGGCGAAACGCCAGTCGCCTAGCGATGTGATCGGGACTCCATTGTTGTGACGGGCCGCGACGGGCTCAAAACCTTCTCACTCGAGCCGGGCCGTTCGGCTTAGCGCGCGGCTGAGCTAGGACCTCGCGTGCGCCAACTGACCCGTCGACGGCTAAGCTTCGCCGGGGTACGGGCCTCCGGCCCGCCGGCCGCTCAGAAGGGGATCGCCGGTGGGAAGGTCACGAAGAAAGACTCATTCTGGAAGATCGTGGAGTAATGAGCGAGCAGCGGAAGTTCGTTACGGTCCTGTTCGCCGATGTCGTCGGCTCTACGGCGCTGGCTTCCGATCGCGACCCCGAGGTTGTCCGCAGGCTGATGGCCCGCTACTTCGAGCGTGTTTCCGAGGTCGCTGAGGCACATGGCGGCACTGTCGAGAAGTTCGCAGGCGACGCGGTGATGGTCGTCTTCGGCGTGCCCGCCGTCCACGATGACGACGCCGAACGCGCCGTGCGAGCGGCCCTTGAGATCCGGGACAGATCCTCCGCGCTAGTCGTGCGCGTGGGAGTGAACACCGGCGAGGCTGTCACGGCGGCCCGCCAGGACCGGCAGTTCATGGTCAGCGGCGACGCAGTGAACATTGCGGCTCGCCTTCAGCAGGGCGCCGATTCAGGCGAGGTCGTGGTGGGGCCGCTCACAGAGCAGCTCACCCGCTCCGTGATCGAGTACGAGACTCGCGAAGCAGTTTCGGCCAAGGGGAAATCTGAGCCACTCAAGGCTTTTCGCGCTCTCCGCGCACGCACGGTGGTTCCAGAGCAGGCGCGCGGAGTGCCCGGCTTGCATGCTTCGCTGGTCGGCCGCGGGCGAGAGCTGCGCCTGCTGCTCGAGACGTTTGCCCGCACGGCTGAGGACAATCGGCCACATCTCTTCACGCTGGTCGGCTCCGCTGGGGTTGGCAAGTCGCGCCTCGTGAGCGAGGCGCTGTCCGCGTTGGCTGAATCCGGCGCGCGGCTTCTCCGCGGCCGCTGCCTGCCCTACGGGCGCGGTATCACCTACTGGCCACTCATCGAGATCCTCCGCCAGGACACCGGCATCACCTTCGTCGACGATCGCGACGTCGCCCTGGCCAAGCTGGATCGCTGGCTGGGTGAGCTGCTTGCTACCGACCCGGAGCGGCCTGCCGTCAGGGCACGGCTCGCGGTGATGATGGGTTTCGAGCCGCCGACGATGGCCATGCCGGACACGCCTCCGGACCGGGTGAGCAAGGAAATCGGCTGGGGCGTGCGTCGCTATCTCGATGCGGTGGCCAGGGCCGGACCACTCATCGTCGTGATCGACGACCTCCAGTGGGGCGAGCCTCCCGTGATCCAGGTCGTCGAGCAACTGGCCGAGCGCTCCGCCGAGGTGCCGATGATGCTCATCTGCATCGCGCGGCCGGAATTCCTCGAGTCCCACCGGGACTGGGGTTCGGGCAAAGCGAACTCGACCACGATCACGCTCGATCCACTCAACCGCGAGGAGACTGGAACACTGATTTCACGCCTGCTGGAGATAGAGGCGCTGCCGGCGCAGCTGCGCGCAGAGATAGTCGAGCGCTCGGCCGGCACGCCGCTCTTCTGTGAGGAGTTCATCCAGATGCTGATCGACGAAGGTCGCCTGATCCGCGACGGCGCGAGCTGGCGGGCGACCGGAGAAATGCGCGAGATCCGCGTACCGCACAGCATCCAGGCTGTGCTCGCCGCCAGGCTCGATGGGCTGCCTGAAAACGAGAAGGCCGTCCTTCAAGCGGCCAGTGTGATCGGCGCTCGCTTTGAGACCGTTGAGGTCCGCGAGCTCACGGGAGGTGGGGACCCCGAGCCCAGCCTCGACGCCCTCAGGCGCAAGGGTCTGGTGGTGGGAGGTGACGGCGCGCGCGAGGAAATGGGCTTCCGCCACATTTTGATCCGCGACGCAGCTTACGCCTCACTCCCCAAGTTGGAACGTGCATCGCTCCACGACCGATTCGGATTCGTCCTGGAGGGTGAAGCGGGTGATCCCAGGCAGCTGACCGAGATACTGGCCCACCACGCAGAGAGGGCGCTGACCCTGTCGGTTGAGCTGGCGCTTGAGGGTGAAGAGCTCTTCAATCGCGCACGTCGCGCGCTTGAGTGGTCGCTCGCCGCCGGCGATCGCGCGATTACGCGACGCGACCTTTCGACCGTCGACGCCGCCCTCCAGACCGCGCGAGCAGCCGGTGGCGTCGTTCCTGACGGAGGCGGGGCGTCGCCGCGCGCCCGCCTGGCAATGTTGGAGGCGCAGCGGCTGGTCATGATCGCCGACTACGCGAACGCCGGCATGGCCAGCGCGAAGGCCGCCGAGTTGGCCGAGGAGGCCGGGCTGCTGCACGTGGTGGCGGCGGCTCGACTGAGCGAGGCCTGGATTTTCAACTACGCCGGGTTCACCAAGCTCGAGGAGCTTGACCGGTTGGTCGACCGCGCCGCTGAGGCCTGTCGAGCGGCGGGCGACCTCGCCGGTGAGATCGAGGCTCGTCACCTGGGTACCAACCACCTGTTTGCAATTGGTCGCGTGAGGGAGTCCATCGTGGCCAACGAGCGGCTGCTGGAGCAAGCACGTGCGATCGGCGACTCGCCGCGCATGGCGACGATCCTCATGCGGCTGGCCAATAGC
>JALZAL010000091.1 GCA_030948325.1 Candidatus Dormiibacterota bacterium | reverse complement strand
ATCCGAGCGTGGCCTACATCGTCAAGCAGGTGTCGGCAGGCGCCTTCCTGCGCAGTCTGCATTCGTACGGCTCGAGCGCCATGCTCGTCGTGCTGCTCCTGCATTTCCTGCAGACATTTCTGTACGGGTCCTACAAGGGGAAACGCGAGTTGCTCTGGATGTCCGGCTGCGTGCTCTCGCTCCTCGTCCTCGGCATGGCGTTCACGGGCTACCTCTTGCCCTGGGATCAGAGTGGGTATTCAGCCGGCTCGGTCGGCACGGATATCGTCGGGCAGGTGCCCTTCATTGGGGAGCGTCTGAGACTGCTCTTGCGGGGCGGCGCCATGATGGGCGCGCTGACGCTCTCCCGCTTTTACGTGCTCCACGTGTTCGTGATCCCGGCGCTCATCTTTGCGCTGGTCGCCTCCCACGTTGCCCTGTTTCGCACAGCCGGGGCCGCGGGTCCAACCAATGAAGATCCCGTCACGCCACGCCTGCCGGTGGAGATGTTTTATCCCCGGCAAGTGCTGATCGATATGGGGTTCGTGCTGCTCGTCATGGGCGTGCTGGGCATGCTCGCCCACTTTGTCCCGGTCATGCTGGGGCCCGAAGCCGATCCCACCAATACGCGCTATCTGCCTCGTCCAGAGTGGTTCTTCCTGCCGATGTTCCAGTGGCTGAAATACTGGGAGGGATGGCGCACCGTCATCGGCGTGTTCATCATTCCCGTCGTGCTGATCGGACTGGTGTTCCTGCTCCCGTTCATGGACCGCGGCCTCGAGCGCCGCCCGTGGCGCAGACCGATTCCCGTCGGCGGCGTGTTCATCGTGTTGTTCGGCTTGCTGTGGCTGGGCATGACCAGTCGCCGCAATGATGCGCGCGACCCCACGGTGGCCGCTCAACTCGCCGAACAGGGCCAACAAGAGAGTGCGTACTTTCGCGCGGCCTTTCAACCGTATGCAGCACCGTCGTCTTCCGGAGGAGTGGCGTCAACCTCGCTCGATGTCACCGCCGCGCTGGGGAAGGGCCTCTACGACTCGCACGGTTGCAATGGCTGTCACGGAGAGAGCGGACAGGGTGCGAAAGGGCCCGCATTGACGCAGATCACCACGCAATATCCGCCGCCGCAGTTGACGGCGCTGCTGAAAGCGCCGACGCCCCCCATGACGGCAGGCGGCATGGTCCCCCTCACCCTGACTGCGGCCGAGATGGCTGGACTGGTGTCCTACTTGACGAGCCTCGGCGGAACATCGGTCGCTTCGGCTTCGCCGCCACCCGCTTCCGGAGCGTCAGCGCCTGCACCCGCGAAAGCGACACCGACTGCGGTTGCGACCACCGGATCGTCGACAACACCAACGGGAACCTCCGGGTCGACCGCATCAGCCGCGCCGAAGACCTCGGCCAAGGGCATGCCTGGCGGAAAGATCTATCAGACCGAAGGCTGCGCATCCTGCCATGGCGCCGGCGGGATTGGCAGCAGCAAGGCTCCTGCCTTGACGACTCTCAGTGGGACGATGACTCCGGCGGCACTGACCGGTGTGTTGCAACATCCGACGAAAGCCATGACGGCGGGCGGGATGCCTCCGGTCAAGGCGACGGGGAAAGATCTGAGCGGCCTGGTGGCGTACCTCAAGAGTCTCGGTGCTCCCGCTGCCACGGCCGCGCCAACGGCGTCGGCAGGACCGCCGAATGCGCCGGCGCCGAAGACTGCCTCGGCTGCACCGTCACCACAAACAACCGCACCAAGTCCGGCGGGTTCGAGCGCCGGCTCGACGAGTCCATCGGATCAACACGGAGCCTCGATCTTCACCGCGGAAGGGTGCGCCTCCTGCCATGGCGCCGGCGGGATTGGCGGCAAGGCCCCGGCCTTGACGACGCTCGGCGGGATGACGTCGGCGGCACTGACTGGGGTGTTGCAACTGCCGACGAAAGCCATGACGGCCGGCGGGATGCCCCCGGTCAAGGCGAGTGGGGCGGATCTCGGTGCCTTGGTGGCGTACCTCCAGAGTCTTGCGCCATCGCCCGGCGCGTCATCCTCGAAGGTCCCGCCAGTGGCGTCGCACGCGGTCGCCAAGACTGTGTCAGCGCCCGCAATGAACGACAGTGAGACCAAAGGGAAGGCGATGTTCGAAGCGCACGGATGTGCGGATTGTCACGGGACCGGTGGCGTTGGTGGGACCGCGGCCGCCGCGGCACTGGCTGGTACCGGCAAAGGCCTTACGCCCGCGCAGCTCACCATCATGCTGCGGCAACCCACCGCTGCCATGCAACAGGGAGGCATGCCTCCGGTGTCGGTGAGCCAGGACGAACTGACAGCACTCGTCGCGTATGTCAGTCATATCTCTGGCGCGAAAGACCACCCTCAGTAGTGTCGACGACGACCGCACTCGCGACGTTCGCGGGCAGTCTGCTGCTCAGCATCGTGTCGGGTGCCGTGCTCGGTGAGCGGATCGAACAGCTCGGGACGCGCCTCGGCTTCACCGAGGCCTTCCTCGGCATCCTGACGGCGCTCGGAGCGGACGCGCCGGAGATCTCCTCGGCTGTGACGGCGCTGCACCGCGGTCAGCACGATCTGGGGCTGGCCATCGTCTTCGGTTCCAGCGTCTTCAATCTCGCCGCTGTCCTGGGGTTGAGCGCCGTGGTCGCCGGCGGCGTGGTGATCGGCCGTGGAGCGCTCGCGCTCAACGGCGGCGTCGCCGCGGCGCTCAGTGCCACGGTGGCCGCCCAACTCCTCGGCTGGTTATCGCCGCCGATCGCCGCGATACTCATCGGTGCCGCGTTCGTGCCGTACGTCGTGCTCTCCGCGCTCAGACCGCAGCAAGTGGCGGCCCTTGGCCTGCCGTTCGCGGTGACGGAGGCGGTCGCTGAGGCCGATCGTGCGGCCCGCCACGACGCGACGCCGCGCCACGCGACCGCGATCGATGTGCTGACGCTGGCGCCGTCGGTGGTCGCCATCGTCGTCGCGAGCGTGTGGATGGTTGACGCGGCCTCCCTGCTGGGCGCCCGCTGGCGGGTTCCGCCGGTGCTGGTGGGCATGGTGGTGATCGCGACCATGACGAGCGTCCCGAATGTCGTCTCCGCGATCCGGCTGGCACGGCGCGGCCGCGGCTCGGCGGTGGTCAGCGAGGCGTTTACGAGCAACAGTCTCAATCTCATCGCTGGCGTGTCGATTCCGGCGCTGGCGATGACCGTCATCGTCGCCACGCCGGTCGCGCAATTCGCCGCCGTCTGGCTGGTCGTGATGTCGATCGTTGCGATTGCGATCTCGTACAAGTGCGGATTGACCCGCGTCGGTGGAGCGGTCCTGATCGTGATCTATCTAGCGTTCCTCGGCGCGGTGATCTGGGCGAGAGGCTCATGACGCGACGCTTTCTCGATTTCCCAATTCACTTCCGCACCGACCAGAACGGCAATGCCAGACATATAGAACCACAGCAACAGCGCGATCACCGCGCCAATGGACCCATAGGCGACAGTGAAGCTGTTGAAGAAACCCAGATAGAGCTTCAAGCCGAACGAGCCCGACAACCAGATGGTCATGCCGACGATCGTGCCCGGCATCAGCCAATGCCACCGCTGGTGCTTCACATTCGGCGCGAAGATGTAGAGGACGTTGAAGGCCGTGAGGACGAATCCCAGCGAGAGGAGCCACGCGAGAACGGGCCACATGTCTGCGATGGCGCCGCTGTAGCCGAACTGTCTCGCCATGCTCGTGCTGAAGCGCGCTCCGTAGATCAGGAGTAGCAGCGCACTGGCGAAGAGCAGCAGGCAGGCGATTGTCAGCGCCGACGCCACCAGGTACTGCTTCCACCAAGGCCTCGATTCTCCGACGTCATAGGCGATGTTCAGACCTCTCACGATGGCGAGCATGCCCTGGGAAGCCGACCACCAGGTAAAGAGCAACGCGACTGAGATCGTGAGCATGCCGCTGCCGCGGCTCATGTCAACGAGCGTCGTGTCGATGAGGGTGGAGGCTGACTGGGGCACGACAGCAGCGAGATAGTGGTGCAGCGTGTCACGGAACACTGGACCTGCCTGCAGGAGGACGCTCAACACCGCGGTCAACAGGAGCAGCAGAGGGAAAAGCGACAGCAGGAAATAGAAGGAGAGCATCGCGGACTGGTCGGGCACGCGGTCCTTCCAGAACTGGCACCACGTGCGC
>JALZAL010000079.1 GCA_030948325.1 Candidatus Dormiibacterota bacterium | reverse complement strand
TTAACCAGGTAAGGGCCCTAGTAGACCACTAGGTTGATAGGCCGGAGGTGTAAGAGCAGCAATGCTTTGAGCTGACCGGTACTAATAGCCCGAGGGCTTGTTCACCTATAACTCACTCTTCAGCTCGTCGAGCGCGCTTGCGCGCTCAATCTGAGGGTGTTGACCACGTCATCCGGATCCAGCGCATGAAAGCAGCTGGAGCTCTCATAGACCTCATTCGGTTGTCGACTTCGTCCGCACGCCCTCGTTTGCGGTTGAGTGGGCCGGATATATTGCCAGGACTGCCACCAACAGGATCCGACCCAAACCTCGACCGGCACTGGGCTGCGCGCGCCCTCGAACTGGCCCTTCGGGCCGACTACAGAACGAGCCCCAACCCAATGGTTGGAGCGGTGGTGCTCGACGATGCCGGCCACCTCGCGGGTGAGGGTTATCACCGCCGTGCCGGGGAGCCGCATGCCGAGCAAGAAGCCCTCGACGTGGCTGGCGACAGGGCGCTAGGCGGCACCCTGTACGTCAACCTCGAGCCGTGTGCCCACCTCCACCGCACCCCCTCTTGCGCGGAAGCAATTATTCTGGCCGGCGTCAAGCGTGTCGTGATCTCGATGCCAGATCCTGATGAGCGCGTGCGCGGAGCCGGCATCGCCAAGCTTGAGGCGTCAGGCGTCGAGACCGTGATCGGCGTCCATGAAGAACGAGCGCAGCGACTGAACGAGTTTTACGTCAAGCACCGTTTGACCGGGCGTCCCTTTGTGAGCGCCAAGTTCGCCATGAGCTTTGACGGCAAGATCGCGACGCGAACCGGCGAGTCGCGCTGGATCACGAGCGAAGAGTCGCGAGCTCATGGTCACCGGCTGCGTCACATCCACGATGCGATCCTGGTCGGTGTCAACACTGTGCTCGCCGATGACCCCGAGCTCACCGCACGTATGGAGGGCGAGGACGTGCGCCAGCCGCTGCGGGTGATACTGGACTCCCAGCTGCGGACCCGGATGTCGGCCAGGGCTGTCGGGCCCAACACCCTGATCGCCACCACCCGCCGGGGTCTCATGGGGGCTGCCGAGGTCCTGCGGCTCCCCGCCGCCTCCGATGGTCGTGTGGCGCTTCCACCACTCCTCGATGAGCTCGGTAAGAGGGGCATCCTCAGCGTCCTGGTGGAAGGCGGGAGCGAGGTGCATGCTTCCTTCTTCGCCCAGGGCCACGTTGACAAGGTTCACGCCTATATCGCGCCCCGGCTCATCGGCGGCCGCCAAGCCCTGGGGCCTATCGGAGGCGCCGGCGTCGATCGCCTGGTTGAGGCCGTTCCACTTCGCGAGCTGGACGCGACGAGGCTCGGCGCCGATCTACTGGTCACGGGATATGTTGATGTTCACCGGGATCGTTAGCGCGGTCGGCGAGGTGGTTGAGGCCGGCTCCGGCCGTCTTGGAGTTCGGCATCCGGCGACTGCCAGGCACATGAAGATCGGTGCAAGCGTGGCGGTCAACGGTTGCTGCTTGACGGTGGTGGAGCGAGTTGGCGGCACGTTCTTCATGCAAGTGGTGCCGGAAACCCTCCGCCGCACTGACCTGGGCTCACTGACGGTCGGATCGCGCGTCAATCTCGAGCTTCCGCTCAGCGCGACAGGTTTGCTCGACGGTCACCTGGTCCAGGGCCATATCGATTCGGTCTCGGCTGTGAGTGGGGTGGTCGACGTGGCCGCTGGTCGGGAGGTGGTCATAGGGTTGCCAGAACAGCTGCGCGACCTTGTGGTCGAGAAGGGCTCGATCGCCGTGGACGGGGTGAGCCTCACAGTCGCCGCCCTCGACGAAGACGAGGGCTCCTTCACGGTGGCTTTGATCCCGCACACCCTCGCTTCGACCATCGCCGGTGACTACAAAAAGGGTTCGGTGGTGAACCTCGAGGCGGACATCGTTGCGCGCTACGTCGCCCGAAACCTGCGCCGGTAATATCTACCAGCGATGGGCCTGGCCACCGTTCCGGAGGCGATTGCCGACTTCAAGGCCGGCAAGTTCGTGATCATCGTCGACGACGAGGACCGGGAGAATGAAGGCGACCTTGTGGTCGCGGCTGAGCTGATCACGCCAGAGCACATCAGCTTCATGACCCGGCATGGCTCGGGGCTCGTTTGCATGCCCGTGATCGCACGGCGTCTTGACGAGCTGGGGATCGCGCCGATGGTGGAGCGGAACACCAGCCGGCTCGGGACTGCCTTCAGCGTCAGCATTGACGCCAAGGAGAGCGTGACGACAGGTGCGTCCGCTTACGACCGGGCTGCCACCATCCGGAAGGTGCTGGATCCCGCTGCCAAATCGGCAGATTTCTCGATGCCGGGGCACACCTTTCCGCTCCGCGCGGCTGAGGGAGGAGTGCTCACGCGTGCCGGCCAGACCGAAGCCGCCGTGGACCTTGCGATCCTGGCCGGCCTCTACCCGGCCGGGGTGATCACCGAGTTGATGAAACTGGACGGCACCATGGCTCGCATGCCGGATCTCGACGCGTTCGCGCGCGAGCACAGCATCAAGGTCATCACGGTGGAGCAGCTGATCGCTTACCGGCGGCGAAACGAGAAATTGGTCGCTCGGCGAGTCGAGGCGGTCATCCCGATCGGCGACAAGGAGCCGCGCCAATGGAAGCTCTACGCCTACGAGGACGTGCTGCGCCACGAGAACCATCTGGCGCTCGTACTTGGAGAGATCGACGGGCAGAAGCCGGTGCTGCTGCGCGCGCACTCGGAATGCCTGACCGGCGACATCTTCGGAAGTCTTCGCTGCGATTGCGGGGCGCAGCTCCACGCCGCCATGGAGGTGATCGCGGCGGATGGTGTCGGCGTGATTCTTTACATCCGTCACCAGGAAGGTCGGGGGATCGGCCTTCTGGACAAGCTGCACGCCTACAACCTGCAGGATGGTGGCCTGGACACAGTGGAGGCCAACGAGGCCCTTGGTCATCCCCCCGACAAGCGCGATTACGGCATCGGCAGCCAGATCCTATACGACCTCGGGGTCCGCAAGATCAGGCTGCTCACCAACAACCCAAAAAAGATCTACGGATTGGAGGGCTTTGGACTCGAGGTGGTCGAGCGGGTGCCGATCCGGATCGCCGCCAACGCCCATAACGCGCGCTACCTGAAGACCAAGAAAGACAAGCTCGGTCACCTGCTCTAGGCTCGGCTGAACATGGGTGAGAAAGGGGCTACGCCCGACCTGACCGGCGCTGACCTGAGGATCGCGGTGGTCGTCTCGCGCTTCAACGAAGACGTCTCGAAGCGCCTGCTTCGGGGAGCGCTTGGCGCGCTGGAAGGCCACGGTGTCCAGGAGCCAGACGTTTTTTGGGTGCCCGGAGCGCTGGAGCTGCCGGTGACGGTGCTCACCCTCGCCGAGAAGGGGAACCACGATGCCATCGTTTGCCTGGGTTGCGTGATTCGTGGCGAGACCTATCACTTCGAGATCGTCGCGGGACAGGCCGCGGCCGGAATCATGCAGGTGCAGCTGGACACCGGCGTTCCGGTGGCCTTCGGCGTCCTCACGACGGAGGACAAAGAGCAGGCGCTTGCGCGGTCTGGCCTGAAAAACAACAAGGGTGCTGAGGCGGCGGAGGTGGCCATCGAGATGGCGAACTTGATGCGTGAGGTGCAGGGCTAGCCCTTAACAAGCTGAGTTCCGACGCCGAGAGATCGAAGTCATATTGACGGCGGTTGGCAGGCGGGGGAGGGGTCCCAACCGGGAGGCGGGAGGGCCCTCCGCGGGGCCTAGCTGCCCGTCGAGATCGCCACCACATGAGTGCCGGCGGGGGCGACGACGAAGCCATCGGTAGCCGCCAGCGTGTCGAAATGGCGCGCCGCGCCAATTGCTTCGCTGTACAGCACCGCCCCAGTGGCAGTGTCGAGTGCGTACAACGTCGCCGAGTCCGGCTCGATCGCCCACAGGACTCCCGCCGCCACGATCGGCGAACCCATGCGAGGGTGCGCCGCCCTCCACATGACGGTGATCGAGGTCGGTGTCACCGAGAGCGCGACCAACCCATCGGCGCAGGGAACAAACACCGTCGATCCCGACCACGACGTGCCGCCCCAGGCGCCGGAGCACACCGCCTTGCTTACAACCTGCCCTCCCACGCCCCCCAGAGCATCCGCCTTGAGCAGGTAGGCAACCCCCTGCTTGCCGACCGCCATCACCGTCCCGATGGCCGGAAGCAGCGTGGCGCCCACCGAACCAAGGTCGGTGTCGCTGACATTCAGCGCGGCCCAGTTGCTCGGCGCAAAGTACGACTGCACCCGCAGGTCGGACGACAGCTTTATCACCGAGTTGCTGTAGTCGAAAGTGGATCGAGACGAGCCATTGCCGGTGACAACGTATACAGACCCCGACCCGGCCACCGTCTCACCTGCCGGGCTCCAAATGCCCGCCCTGCCGGTGCTCGGGACCTGGTAAGAAAGGATCGGTCCGCCCCCGCTGCCACCCCCGATGCCCACGGGCATCGCCTCGAGGTACCCGTGGTAGTTCCCGCAATCCCCATACAGGCCCCCGAAAGGCACATAAACGTAACCGGGTCCGAGGGCCAGGGCTCCACGCTCCTGCTGTACCGCCGGATCAGAGCCCGGCGGATCGATGTCCCGCTGAGCGACCACGGCGCCGTCAACAAGGCTAAGGGTGAACAGCACGTGGCGAGGCCCGCTGAGAAACGCAACCACATAGAGTCGCCCCGCGACGGGGTCGGCCGCCGGAGTGCCGGTGATTCCGGTCACCGGTGCGATGTTGCCGCACGCAAGGGTCGAAGCGTTGACAGGGCTGCCCAGGTGAGCCTTCCATACCACTGCCCCGGTGAACACATCGAGCGAGTACACGGTGTTGTTCTCCGTCGCGACAAGGACATGCCCCGCCACAATCAGGGGTGAGGCGTAGACGTCACCGTCCACCGCCACATCCCACGCCCGATGCGGCTGGCCGAAGGGCGGGGACGCCGGTCCGACGCCGGCCCGCGAGGCATCCCCGTGGTACTCCGTCCAGTCGCTCGAGATGGTGGGTGAGGGCGTGACTATCCCGCCCGCGCTCGGAAAGGTCGAGGCAGATGGCGAAGGAGTCGGTCTGGGCGTGCTGCCGCCGCACGACACCGAGCCGATCGCCAGCCACAGACCAAGACACAAGCCGATCAGGCGGGAGGAGCCGATGGACCACTGCGTGCCAGTCAATCGGACGTTTCCAACAATCGCGCCCAGACGGGCCTTCAAAGCCCCCAGCTGAACTTGCGGTCAGGGCTCAGGCGCGCACGATCTGGAGCGATCAGCTCTGCACGGCCCTGGAAGGCAACACCACGCTTGGGACCCATCGCATCGACCACCATCGCGGCGCGTGGTTCGGTGCCGAGGTTTCGCAGCTTGACTCCGTCGACATCGAACTCAAATCCCCCATCGTCGTCCAGCGCGTACATGACAGGCACTACATGCGGCCAACCTGACGCCCCGACGGTGGCCAGACGTCCGATGCGCTGCGATCGCAGGAACTCGAGCTCGGCCGGGGTGAAGATCACGCGCCAATCGTAGCCCCGGACGCTGGGATCGCCTCGCGACTTAGACTGCTAAAACCCCCATATGGCAAAGACGAGCACTCGCGGCATCGGAACCATCGGCGGGTACACCATCCTCCGACAGGAGCCGATGGAGCGGCTCGAGGGCACCTACCTCGAGCTCGAGCATGACCGCACCGGGGCCAGGCACCTCCACATCCAGTGCACGGACGACAACAACTCCTTCGCAGTCTTCTTTCCGACCGTTCCCAGGGACTCAACCGGCGTCGCCCACATCCTCGAGCACGTCGTGCTCGCGGGATCGCGACGGTTCCCGGTTCACGACCCCTTCTTCAGCATGACCCGTAGGTCGCTCGCCACGTTCATGAACGCTTTCACCAGCGCCGACTGGACGATGTACCCGTTCAGCTCACGCAACTCGAAAGACTTTACGAATCTCCTCGAGGTCTACCTCGACGCGACCTTCTTCCCACTCCTTTCCGAGGACGCGTTCAAGCAAGAAGGTATTCGTTTCGAGTTCGAAGACCCGGCCGATCCGAGCACTGGACTGCGCTACAAGGGGGTTGTCTTCAACGAGATGAAGGGCGCCCTCGCATCGCCCCAGGCCGCCGTCCAGAAGGTCCTGGGCCGCGCCCTTTTTCCCGGCGTGACCTACGAACACGTCTCGGGCGGCGATCCCGAGCACATCCCGGATCTCACCTGGGAACAGCTGCGTCGGTTCCACGCAGTCCATTACCACCCGAGCAATGCGTACTTCTACACGTACGGCGACCAGGACCTGGAGAGGACTCTGGCCGCGATCGAGCAGAACGCGCTCTCGCAATTCGAGCGCATCGAGGTCGACGTATCGATCCCCGACGTGAAGCGTTTCCGAAAGCCGGTCAAGGCTGTCGAGCCGTACCCGGCAACGAACGGCGAGGACAACAGCCGCAAAGCCCAAGCGCTGGTCGCGTGGGTTACGGTCCCCACCGGCGACTCCTTTCGCCTGCTGGCGATGAAGGTCCTGTCCGAGGTCCTGCTGGGCAATGCCGGCTCGCCCTTGCGCAAGGCCCTCATCGATTCGAAGTTGGGCACGGCGATGGCCGACGGCAGCGGGCTGCAGGACGACTACCGCGAGACAGTCTTTGGTGCTGGGCTCAAGGACATCGCTCCGGAGGACGCGGAGAAGGTGGAGCAGGTCGTGCTCGAGACTCTCGAGCGGCTCGCGAAGGATGGCGTGGACAAGGCGCAGGTCGACGCCGCCATCCATCGGCTCGAGTTCGAGAAACGGGAGCGGTCCAACGCCGGATTCCCTTACGCGCTGAAAGTCCTCTTCACCTGTCTGGCCCCGTACTACTACGGCGGCGATCCTTACAGCGCGCTGAACTTCGACGCCGACCTGGCTCGCCTCGAGCGCGATCGCAGCGAAGGCCGATTCTTCGAGGTGCTGATTCAGGCCGAGCTCTTGGACAACTCGCACCGCGGCTTGTTGACGGTTGTACCGGACACGGAGCTCGAGGAAAGAAAGCGCACCAAGGAGCTTGCGCGTCTGGCCGCAATCGAGGCGATGCTCACCGAACAGGACAAGGCGCGAATCGTGGCTGATGCGCTGCGACTCAAGCTGGAACAGGAAGCCAAGCAAGACGTGTCGGTGCTGCCGACCCTGGAGCTCAGCGACATACCTATGAAGTTCGACGACGTTCCCAGCCGAGAGGCGGTCGTCGAATCGGCAAAGATCGATTTCTATCCGCTCCCCACGAACGGCGTGACCTACATCGACATTCGCACCGATTTCTCCTTTCTGAGCCCGGAAGAAAAGGATCTGATGCCCCTGTTCGGCCGCGTGATCACTCAGGTGGGCGCAGCGGGCCAGGACTACGTGGAGATCGCTGCACGTATTGCCGCCTACACGGGAGGGGTCGGCGCGGCTCCGCAGGTCCAACCCCTTGCCGCTCGCGACGATTACCTACAGTCCTTCATGATCTCTGGCAAAGCGCTCGACCGAAACGCCAAGCCCTTCATCGATCTCCTCGCCGACCTCTTGGCTCGTCTGGAGATCGAACCCGGTCGGCTCAAGGAGATCATCGCTGAGAGCGCCACGCGTCTCGAGAGCTCGATCGCAAACCTCGGGTTCCAGTTCGCTGTCCTGCTGGCACAATCCAAGCTCAGCTCTGAGGGCGCCATCAACGACCGTCTCCAGGGAATCGGGATGCTGCACGTCATGCGCGACCTCGCAAAGCTCGAGGAGTCGGAGCGCCGCGATGTGGCCTCCAGGCTTGATGCGATACGAATCAAGCTGTTCAGGAGGGCATCGATCTCGGTCGTCGTCACCTGTGAGGAGTCGATGGTCGCGACGTTGAAAGGGCTCTTGGCCGGCCTTGTCGACGCCCTGCCGCAGGGCGCCTTAAAAGGACAACCCAACAAGCCGCCTCCACTCCCTCCGGTCCCCGAAGCCCGGACTGCCCCGATGCCGGTTGCGTTCAACGTCCGCAGCTTCAAGACGGTCCGCTACAAGCATCCGGATGCGCCGGTCCTGCTCGTTCTTGCAAACTACCTGCGCGACACGTTCCTCCACCGGGAGCTGCGCGAAAAGGGCGGGGCTTATGGCGCCTATTCGCAGGCCAACACAGGGGGCGGCACATTCTATCTCGGCTCTTACCGGGACCCGAACATCATCCGCACCTACGACACCTTCGACCAGGCTGTCAGATGGGTGACCGATGGGGAGGTCGATGCGGACGCGTTGAAGGAGGCGATCCTCGGCGCGTGCGGCGACGTCGACCCGCTCGAGTCGCCGGACACCAAGGGCCGCAGAGAGGCTGTGAACAAGCTCACCGGCTTCACTCGCGCCGAGCGTGAAAAGTTCAAACAGAGGCTCCTGAAGGTGATCGCGGCAGATCTCCGTAGGGTGGCCAGGGCCTACCTCGCCGAAGGCCGGCCTGCGCAGGCCACAGTCGCGGGCCCCGACCTCATAGAGGCGGCCCGCAAGGAGCGTCCCGCGCTCTTCGAGGTGGTGGCGCCCGTCTGAGCTGGGCCGTGGCGATGCCACGGCGTTACCGCTGCGCCCTACTCGCCGGCCCGGCCGGTCGCCGGCCCAAGTCGCCGGTCGAGGGCGGCGATTCGAGCTGTGTAGGCCGAGCTCGTCTCGGTGGTGATCGCGTCCCGCAGGCCGGCAGCTGCCGCTTCGAGCAACGCCTGCAGCTCCACGTCGAGGACGCCGGCCGCCCTTAGGACTGGAACCAGCGCGGCGGCGCGCTCCGCGCCGGCGAGAAGCTCACCCTGGTCGGCGCCGAGGCGGGCCAGCGCATCGGCCTCCCGGCGTAGGCGGGTTGCGAGTGCAGCGTGCTCGGCACCGCCGCGGTCAGCGCATCGTTCAGCGCCCGCGCGCGCGGCGGCTGCAGCCAGGCGAGCCTCCAGGAGCCTGCCCGCCGCGGCCGGGCCGGCGATTGTGGCCGGGCACAGTCCGACTAGCTGCGCGGAGACGATGGTCACGCCGCGGCGCTCAAGCTCGGCAACCACCGCCTGTGGCGAGGTCTCGTCAAGGCGAAACAGATTCATAGAAAGCTGCACCCGCCCCCCTGGCAGCTCGAACGCGAGCGCCTGGACGCCGCGGATCCCACCAGCCCGTTCCCGTACGGAACGCGCGAGGCTGCGGGCAGCGATCACATCGACACCGCCCATGATCACGTTGAAGGCGACCAGCTTCGCCCGTGCCCCGACACACACGGCGCCGGCGCTGGGGTGGAGGCTTGGGCCTCCAAGGTCAAGGCGCCCACGCCCGCCTCGGATGTCCGCGAGGCTCTGGTGCTCGCCGTAGAAATAGACCGGCACCCCAAGCTCGTCCCAGATTCGCGCACCGACCGTAAGCGCAAGGTCCCGGCTCTCCGCCATTGTTGTCACGCCGAGCGGCACGATCGGAACGACGTCTGCGGCGCCGATGCGTGGGTGGACGCCGCGATGCTCGCGGACATCGATTCGCTCGACCGCCACTGCCACAGAGCTGATCAGGGCTTCGACCACGTTTGTTCCCAGCCCTGCGAGCGACACCACGGTCCGGTTGTGGTCCGGATCCGGATCGACGTCGAGGACATGGGCTTGGCGCGCGGCGCCTGCGATCGCGGCCGTCGCCTGATCGTCTCGGCCCTCCGAGAAGTTCGGGACCGACTCGAAGAGGCTCTCGCCGACCCCTTTCACCGCCCTGCTAGCGTACGTAGTAAGTGTCCGGCCCGGTTGCGCTCGTTTACGGCGACGAGCTGATGAAGCATCACCTCTCGGATCAGCATCCGCTGCAGCCGATCCGGGTCAAGCTCACCATCGACCTCATACGGTCCACCGGCCTCATCGAGCACTGCCACCTGCTGCCTCCGCGACGGGCGACGGGCAAAGAGCTCGAGCTCGTCCACTCGCCCGAGTATGTGGACCTCGTGCGCAAGCTCAGCGATCCGGCGACGCGCGGGCTGGTTTCCACGCAGCGCATCGAAGCTGCGGGATTCGGGTCTCCCGACAACCCGATCTCGGACGAGCTCCACGAGGGTGCGGCGCTGGTCGCCGGCGCGAGCCTGGTCGCCGCAGAAGCAATCGAAAGCGGTGCGGCGCTCCACGCCTTCAGCCCCGCCGGCGGGCTGCATCACGCCCATCGCGAGCGGGCGTCGGGATTCTGCACTTATGACGACCCGGCCATCGCGTGCCGCTGGTTGAAGGATCGCGGCCATCGGGTCGCGTATGTCGACGTCGACGTTCACCACGGCGACGGGGTCGAAGGCATCTTCTACAACGACCCGGAGGTGTTGACGATCAGCCTTCACGAGAGCGGTCGCTATCTGTTCCCGGGCACGGGCTTTCCGGCGGACTCCGGGGTTGGGCCCGGCCGCGGGACCGCCGCCAACCTGCCCTTCGCGCCATTCACCTGGGACGAGCCATGGCTCGAGGGATTCGAGAAGGTGGTGCCCGCGCTCCTCCGAAGGTTCAAGCCGACTGTGCTCGTCACACAGGATGGCTGCGACACCCACTATCTCGACCCGCTCGCGCATCTCGGCGCAAGCACGCGCATCTGGCCGCGCGTCGGAAGGGTTTTCCATGAGCTTGCCCACGAGTTGTGCGAAGGACGCTGGCTTGCGCTGGGTGGAGGCGGCTACGCGATCTATGAGGTCGTACCGCGCGCCTGGACGCTTTTCTTTGCGGAGATGGTCGAACGGCCCGAGCTGGCCGCTGAGATTAACGATCCCTCTACCGTCGTCCCTGGCGACGAGGCGCAGGAGCGGGTATGGACATCGCTACGAGGGGACCTGCGAAGCCTCGGCGAGGTGCACGGAATCGACTTCAAGTAGGCCTATCGGTCGCTGCGCATCGTACGCAGGATCGCCATCACGACGAACTGCAGGGGCAGCGCCGTCCCAAAGGCCGCCCCGACGGCGGGGGAGATCCACGCGATGCCGTGGCCGTGCCTGGAACCCAGCGCAGCGAGGTAGAGCGCGGACGCGCCCAGGACGAGGACCTGCCACACGATCGCGACCCGGATCCATCGCTTCAATGCGGGCCTTACCTGTTCGAGGTCACGCGTACGAAGCGGCTCTCGAAGAAGGCGGAGGTACAGAGAGTATTGAAGGCCGAACGCCAACAGGAACGCACCCAGGCCAAGCCCTACGAAGGTACTCTCGCTCAGCGCTCTCCTACGCCGAGTAGGTGCGAAGACAGCGCGTGCATATGCGCGCGCGTACCGGCCGGCCGGCCACGGTCACCCGGCCCATCTGCAGGTTGGGCATGAACCGCCGGTTGACCCTGTTCTTGGCGTGACTTACGTGGTGTCCGTACTGCGGCTCTTTGCCGCATATCGCGCATCGCTTGGCCATGAGTCACCTTCCGATTGGGATTGACAGATCAGGAGACGCCCAGGGTCCAACGATCCCGAAAGGGCAGTCGAATTGTACCATGGGCTCTCCATGGCCTCAAAGACTCGGACTGCTCTTGGCCAGGCCCGACAGTGGGGCCGTGTCGAGGTGTTTCCATCGGCAGTCGGCGCCATCGCCGGACATGCCGCGCTCGGCTGTTACGGGATCGCTGGAATGGCGGCACGCGGCCTGCGCGACGGCGTGGCTGAGCTGCTGCACAGGGGCAATGTGGACAAAGGCGTCGACGTGGTCGAGGTCGAAGGCGGCCTGGCGGTCGACGTCTACGTGATCGTGCAATACGGCATCCGGATCTCGGAGGTCGCTCACAACCTGCAAGAGGCCGTCAAGTTCGCAGTGGAACGCTCGGTCAATGTGCCGGTCGTGGAGGTCAACGTGAACGTGCAAGGCGTACGGGAAGAACGGCGCTGAGCCATGGCTTCGAATAGACCCACGGGGGTGGACGGACCACTGTTCAAGCAGGCGCTAATGGGCAGCTTGAGCTGGCTCGCGGCCAACCACGAGGAGGCGAACCGCCTCAACGTGTTTCCCGTTCCCGACGGCGATACGGGCACCAACATGCTGCTGACCCTCCAGTCGGCGGTCGAGGATATCAAGGATTCAAACGCCGCGCAGGTCAGCAAGATCGCGAAGCTCGCCTCCCACGGCAGCCTCATGGGCGCTCGAGGCAACTCTGGTGTGATCCTGTCACAGATCTTTCGAGGCTTCGCGCGCGCGGTCGAGGGCAAGAGCTCATTGACGCCACGAGAGCTGGCGGCTGCCTTTGAGGAGGCGGCGAACGCTGCCTACCGCGCGGTCAACAAGCCGACCGAGGGGACGATCCTCACGGTGGCTCGAGAGGCCGGCCGGGCCGCCACAGCCGCTGCCACAAGTCCTGACGCCTCTGTTCCAGGGGTCATCGCGGCGGCTGCGGCAGGCGCGCGGGACGCCGTGTTGAAGACTCCCAGCCAGCTGCAGATCCTCCGCGAGGCGGGCGTCGTCGACGCGGGGGGATTTGGGCTGCAGATCATCCTGGAGGGGATGCTGAAAACCGTCGAGGAATCGGCGTTGGCTTTCTCCACAAACCAGCCGGTCAAGGCGCAGCCGGCACAGGTGGCGCTAGACCTGCCTGAAGGTGGATGGGGGTACTGCACCGAATTTCTGATCGAGGGCAGCGGGCTCGATGTGGATGTCATCCGGAACCAGATCGAGGCCCTCGGCAACTCGGTCCTGGTCGTGGGCGAGCCCGAGCTGGTCAAGGTGCACGTCCATACCGACGACCCGACCCGGGTGATCACGCTTGCCGGGGGATACGGCAAGGTGCTCAAGCTGAACGTCGGCGACATGTCCACGCAGCACAAACGAATCCTCGAGAGTGAGGCGACAGCCGGCAAACCCACTCGCCCGAACGGAGTGGGGCTGGTAGCGGTCGTGGCCGGCAACGGGTTGGTGGACATCTTCCGGGGCCTGGGGGTCGATGCGATAGTCGAAGGCGGCCAGTCAATGAATCCGAGCACGCAGGACATGCTCATGGCGATCGAGTCCCTACCCTACCAGGAGGTCATCCTCCTACCCAACAATCGCAACGTCATCCTCGCCGCCAAACAGGTGACAGGGCTGACCAAGAAGAAGGTGCACATCGTCGAGACGCGGAGCGTGCCCGAGGGCGTGGCGGCTGTCGTCGCCTTCCGGCCCGATCGTTCCGGTGATGAGAACGTCGCTGCGATGAAGAAGGAGGCCGAGCGCGTCCAAACCATCGAGGTCACGCACGCCGTGCGAGACACCCGATCCAACGGCCTCAAGGTGAAGAAGGGAGACGTCATCGGGCTCATCAACGAGAAGCTCGAGTTCGCCGGAACGGACTACGCCGAGGTCGTCAAAAAGGCCCTCGGCAAGCTCGGACCCGATTCCTATGAGCTCGTCACCGTTTACCGTGGTGAAGGCGCCAGCGAGGACGAGATGACGAGCCTGCAGTCCGCGATCCAGTCCAGCTTCCCCGGGCTGGAGGT
The DNA here is from genome assembly GCA_030948325.1 of Candidatus Dormiibacterota bacterium. The sequence goes on along the minus strand of JALZAL010000079.1, from coordinate 10,326 downwards.
CGAGGTTCAGCAAGGCGGCCAGCAGCATTACCCGTTCATCCTGTCAGTCGAGTAATCGCCACGCCGACCGTTAAGCGGAGCTTCGCGGTGGTGACCGATTCCACCGCCGACCTTCCCGACGAATGGCGCGACCGGTATGCGATTGAGGTCGTGCCTCTGAAGGTGCTGTTCGGCAACGAGACCTTTCTGGATCGTGTGGACATCACCAACCACGAGTTCTTTCAAAAGCTCGCGGTGGCGACCAGGCTGCCGACCACCTCGGCACCGTCGCCTGGGGAGTTCGCAGAGATCTACTCGCGCCTGGCAAAGGATCATGACGGTTGCATCTCGATTCATATCGGCGCCCAGCTTTCCGCGACCGCCGAGGCGGCGCGCGTCGGTGCACAATCGGTCGAGGGGTTCAAAGTCAACGTCATCGACAGCGGGACAGTGACAATGCCGATGGCCTTCCTATGCCGGACGGCTGCCCTGTCCGAGAGCCTGGAGGCGGCCACCAAAGCGGTAGAGGAGCGCGTGCCGAGATGCCGGGTCCTCGCGCTCCTGGATACATTGCGCTACCTCGAGATGGGCGGGCGGTTGAACCGTGCCCAGGCGATGATTGGGACGATGCTCGATCTGAAGCCATTGCTGCTGGTGGCGGACGGCGAGATGCCCAAGCCTGTCGACCGCGTGCGCACCAGGTCTCGAGCTATAGGTCGGATGGCCGAGTTCTTCCGCGGCGACATGCCTGTCGAGGATCTCGCTGTGATGCATGCACAGGCACCGGATGAGGCGGCGCGAATTGCTGCAGACCTGCGCAAAGAGCTACCGGAGTACGACATTCCGATTGGCGAGATCGGCTGCGTGCTCGGCACCCACACGGGCCCGAAGGCATTAGGTCTCGTCTATGTCAAGGCGCTGCCCGGCTAGCCCGCTTGCGTTGCCCTCAGCCTCACGTTATGGCCGGGGAGCGGCCACACGCGTAGCACCGGCGGCGTGAGTGCGATCAGGCGGGGCACCGTTCGCACGGCGAGCCTGTAAGCACGCTGCTGGCCGGCGCCCCAGGCAAGGCCGTACTGCGCCCGTAGGTCGGCTGGCAGCAGGCCGGCTGTGATCACCTCGAATGGGATCATCGCCGGCCCCGGCAACAAGCGCAATCGCGGCCTCATCACCAGCCGGGCCAGGTCCTTGGCCCGCTGGTCGACGTGCACAGGCCCGGTTTCGACCATTGCCTTGAGATAGGCCTCGAAATCACCAAGTGTCATGGGGAACCGGTTGCGCGGGATTCCCAACAGCTCGCCCAGCAGCTTGAACTCCTGGTAGAAGTCCTCGCGTTCACCGGCCAGCAGTGGTTTGACGAAGGTCTCATATGTCACGAGCGCGGTGTCCATCAGCGTCGCGTGTACCCATAAGAGCAGGTCGGGATCCAGCGCCCGGTAGTCCTCGCCTCGAACGCGAGCGTGAACCTGGTTGACGGCGCGGGCCGCCGCTATCGCCGTGTCGCGATCGCCAAAGACGATCGCCATGATCATGACAATCGTGCGGCGAAGGCGGCGAATCGGGTGCACTCGGTAATCCGAGTGCTCGTCGACGCCTGCAGCCACCTTCGGATGGGCCAGCTGCATCAAGAGTGCGCGGCCTCCACCCACGAACAGGACGTTCTCGCGGTTCACGCGGCGCGTTATCGAATCGTCAGCGTAAAGCCCCGGCTTCATTGCCCCATTAAACCTCAGAGCCTCGACCTCTTAAGCTCTACAGATCTATGTACACGCAGGTGCTGACATTCGGTGCGGCGTTCCTGGGCTCCGCCGTGGAGTCCGTCGAAGCGCTCACCATCGTGCTTGCGGTTGGCCTCACCCGAGGCTGGCGCTCGCCCCTTTATGGAACCGTCGTGGCACTGGTCTCGCTTGGCGTCCTGGTCGCGGTGTTCGGCCAGCTGATAGTGACCCGTGTCCCAGAGTCGTACTTGAAGCTGATCATCGGCACTCTGATCGTGCTGTTTGGCCTGAGATGGCTCCACAAGGCGGTGCTCCGGTCGGCCGGTGTGATTGCCATGCACGACGAAGACAAGGCTTATGCGGCGACAGTCAACGAGCTCGAGGGCACAGCAGCGCGTCAAGACTGGGTCGGCTTCACGATCGCGCTGAAAGGAGTGTTTCTCGAGGGTCTGGAGGTCGTCTTCATAGTGGTCGCCGTTGGAGGCACCAGCGGCGGTCTGCCCGTCGCCGCGGCTGGAGGATTGCTCGCGATGGTCGTGGTTGCGGCCATCGGGGTGGTGGTGCGAAAGCCGCTCGCCCAGGTACCGGAAAACACGTTGAAATACGCCGTTGGCATCATCCTCACGAGCCTCGGCACGTTCTGGGCGGTTGAGGGAATGGGCGCAAAATGGCCGCTTGACTTCGTTTCGGTCTTCGTGATCGCTGCGATATATTTCGGCGCCTCTCGTGTTGGGGTGAGGCTCGTGAGCCGTCAAGCGGTACTGGTGTGAGGTTCATTCGCGCGGCCGCGGCCGAGGTCGTCGGGCTGTTCGTCGGGGATTGGGCGCAAACCCTCGTCAGCGTTGGGATCCTCGCGCTGGGCTGGTTCGTGCTCAGCCGGGTCCACGTGACCGGACTCGGATTCGTGATCGTGTCAGCGCTCGCTGGGCAGCTCGTCTACGCCACGATGCTCGAGGCGCGCCAGAGAAATCGCCAAAATTAGGTGACCCTCGGCCTGAGCTCCCCGGTCGGCGAGCTGCCCAGGGTCGGGCCAACCGACACCACCAGGCTCGCCAGGCTCGGAATCGCCACGGTTCGCGACCTCCTCATGCATCTGCCGTTCTACTGGGACGAGTACGGAGAGCCGTCCGCCGTGAGGGACCTGGCCGACGGCAAGCAGGCCACCGTGATCGGCACGATCTCATCGATCGCTGCCAAGCGGTCGATGAGGAAGCGAATTCAGCTGACCGAAGGCACGCTTCAGGACGATTCCGGGGACGTCCTCAAGCTGGTTTGGTTTCATCAGCCCTACCTGGTCAACCAGCTGCACAGGGGCGAGCGAATCGCGGTCGCCGGAATGGTCAAGGGCAGATTCGGGGTCTTCGAGATGCGCAACCCGCTGCACGAGAAGGTCGAGGCGGCGGGTCCCAAGCAGATTCGCGACCTGATGCCCAGGTATCACCTCGTCAAGGGGCTCAGCTCAAAGAAGATCGCGGCGTGGGTTGAGGCTGCCCTGCCCCTCGCCGGCAGCCTGGAAGACGTGCTTCCCACCGATGTGCGTTCCCGGCACCGCCTGCTGCCCGTCTCCGAGGCGGTGCGCTTGGGCCACCATCCCGAAAGCGAGGGGGATTGGCGCGAGGCACGAAGACGCATGGCCTTCGCGGAGCTCTTCGAGCTGCAGTCGGCTTTCGCGTTGATGCGGGCCGGCATCGCAGCCGAGCCGGCGGTGCCAATCCCTTATAGGCAGGAGGTTATCGACGCGTTCAAAGCCAGATTGGGTTTTGAGCTGACCCGAGCACAGCGGCGTTCGACCTGGGAGGCCTTCAAGGACATGGCGCAACCGGTGCCGATGAACCGCCTGCTGAATGGCGACGTCGGCTCGGGCAAGACCGCCGTGGCTGCCGCGTGCGTAGCGATGGCCCACTCGGCGGGGATGCAGTCGGTGGTGATGGCACCAACAGAAATACTGGCCCGCCAGCATCTTCACAAGTTCCGCGCCTACCTGGAGGAGAGCTTTCCAGGGCTCACGGTCGAGCTCTTGGTCAGCGGCCAGGCTGCGGCCGAACGTCGCAGGGTGAGAATCGCCGCCGCGTCCGGCCACTGCGCGCTTTTGGTGGGCACCCATGCGCTGATCGAAGAGGATGTCGAGCTCGCCAATCTCGGCCTCGCGATCGTGGACGAGCAGCATCGGTTCGGCACGCGCCAGCGCGAGCTGCTGCGCGGGAAGGGCCGTGGCCGCCCTCATTTCCTGGCGATGACAGCCACGCCGATCCCGCGCACGCTTGCGCTGGCTCTCTACGGAGAGATGGCGGTGTCCGTGCTGGACGAGATGCCCCCTGGGCGGGCGCCTGTCGAGACGGAGGTCGTCGACCCCGCAGGCCGAGATCGCGCTTACGAGCTGGTCAGGGCCCAGGTGCGGCAGGGCCGTCAGGCTTTCGTGATCTGCCCTCTGATCGAGGAATCCGAGGCGCTGGTCGCCCGTTCCGCCACTGCCGAGTTCGAGCGGTTGAAAACCGAGGTGTTCCCAGACCTTCGTCTAGGCCTGGTGCACGGCCGGCTCGCCAACAAGGACCAGGCGATGAATGCGTTCGTGACCGGTGAGACGCAGGTCCTGGTCGCAACAGCAGTGGTCGAGGTCGGCGTCGACGTGCCGAACGCCACCGTGATGATGATCGAGGGCGCAGAGAGATTCGGCCTGGCACAGCTCCACCAGTTTCGCGGCCGCGTGGGACGGGGCCCGGGGCAGAGCCACTGCCTGCTGTTGTCCGACGACCCTTCAGAGCCGACCCTCGAGCGGCTCGGTCTGCTCACGCGAATCAGGGATGGCTTCAGGCTGGCCGAGGAAGACATGCGGATCCGCGGCATGGGCGAGCTCATGGGCGCGCGGCAGCACGGGATGTCCGACGTCGCGATGCAGGCGTTGGAACAGCCGGAGCTCCTGAGCGAGGTAAGGCAGGAGGCCGAGTATGTGTTGGAAGCAGACCCTGGATTCGAACATAACCTGGTCCTGAAAGCAGCAGTCGCAAGGCGCCTTGAGCAAACGTCAATCAGCTAAATTTCCTGGGTGTCCGCGCTGTCGTCCGTGGTCGAGCTGACCCGCGACCTGATCAAGCTCGATACGACCAATCCGCCGGGCGAAGAGCACCTGGCGGTCGAGCTGATCGAGCGACTGCTCGACGACGCCAAGGTCGAGAGCATGCGATATGAGATTGCGGCAGGGCGTCCGAACCTGGTTGCGCGGCTGAAGGGGCGGGGCGAAGCGCCTCCCTTCCTGTTGCAAGGCCACGTGGACGTGGTGACGACTGTCAAGCAGGACTGGAGCCGCGATCCATTTGGCGGCGAGATCGCGGACGGCTATCTGTGGGGACGCGGCGCTCTCGACATGAAGGGGGGAGTGGCGATGATGGTCACTGCCTTCCTTCAGGCACACGCCCGCGGAGGCGCTCCTGGCGACCTCGTCCTCGCCGTGCTCGCAGATGAGGAGGCGGGAGGCAACCAGGGCGCCAGGTGGCTGGTCGACACTCATCCAGACCTCTTTACAGGGATACGACATGGAATCGGAGAATCCGGCGGTGTGGTCCAGCACCTCGGAGACCGGCGCTTCTACCCGATCATGGTTGCCGAGAAGCGCGGCTGCCAGGTGCTCGCCACGCTCCGCGGCCCTGGCGGGCACGGCTCCATCCCAGCCCGTGGCGGGGCCATGGCAAAGCTTGGCGCTCTGCTCGCAAAGCTCGACACAGGTAGGCTCCCGGTGCATGTGACGCCCCCGGTCAAGCTTCTGATCGAGGGGATGCGAGACGCCCTCGACCAGCCGTGGAAGGGCCGCATGGTCGACCTCCTCGACCCTGTTCGGGCCGACGCGACGCTCAGCGACCTCGGTCCGCTGGGACGCGCCCTGGACGCGGCCCTGCACAACACGGTCAACGCCACGATCGTGACCGGCGGGTTGAAGGTCAACGTGATTCCAAGTGAGGTCCACGTTCAGCTCGACGGTAGGCTTCTGCCCGGCTTCGGCCCCGAGGACATGCTGCGCGAGCTGCGCGAGATGGTCGGACCCGACCCGGACCTGGAGGTGCAGCTGGTGGGGCCGGCTCAGCCGGAGATCGACCTCTCTCAGCTGGACCTCCTCTCAGCGATCCTGCGGGAGGCCGACCCTGGCTGCGTCCCGCTGCCCTACCTGGTCACCGGGGGCACTGACGCGCGCCATTTCGCCAGGCTCGGGATCCGGACATACGGTTTCCTGCCGTTGAACAATCCACCGGACTTCACCGGGTCGGCGACGATCCACGCCGCCGACGAGCGAGTTCCGGTCAGCGCTCTCGAGTTCGGGGCAAAGTGTGTGTACGAGGCAGTGATGCGCTACCGCGGTTGACGCGGGTACACACGCCGGGCGTGGATGAACCGGCAACCATACTTACGTCGATGGAAAAGCTATCGCCGCTTCGGTTGACGGAGTACAGCCACGGGGCTGGTTGAGCCTGCAAGCTCAGCCCGGTGGAGCTAGGGCATGTGCTGGGGGCTCTGCCCCCAATCGTCGACCCCAACGTGATGGTCGGTGCGGCCGGTCGCGATGACGCGGCGGTCTATCGCATCGCGCCCGATCGTGCCCTCGTGGCGACAGTGGACTTCTTCACTCCCATCGTCGATGAACCGAGCGAGTTCGGCGCCATCGCTGCCGCCAATGCCCTGAGTGATGTCTATGCGATGGGGGCTCGACCGCTCTTCGCTCTCGGCATCACCGCCTTCCCGCGGGAGAAGTTGAGCACCGGCCTGTTGGAGAAGATCGTTGCCGGCGGCGCCGCCAAGATGGCCGAGGCCGGAATCGCCGTCGTCGGAGGCCACTCGGTCGACGACCCCGAGCCCAAGTTCGGGTATTCCGTGGTTGGCGAGGTGCACCCTGACCGCATCTTGACGCACGAAGGCGCTCAGCCTGGCGATCTTCTGTACCTGACCAAGCCGCTCGGGTCAGGCCTGGTCGCGACCGCCGTCAAGCGCGGGCTCTGCCCGCCGCCGTTGGAGCGTTTTGCGGTGGCGGTGATGTCGCACCTCAACCGGGACGCCTCGGCCGCGATGGTCGCCGGCGGGGCCACCGCAGCCACCGATGTCACCGGCTACGGACTTGTCGGGCACCTCGCCAACATCGTCGGGGGAGCGGACCTCGACCTGAGAGCCGTCCCTTTCATGGATGGGGTTCGAGAGCTTGCCGAGCTCGACCTGTTCCCAGGCGGAAGCAGGCGCAACCATGCTGCTTACCGCGATCAGGTCGACTGGGACGGAATCCCCGAGCTGGATCAGATGATGCTGTGCGATGCGCAGACGAGCGGGGGCTTGCTGGTGGCGATTCCGCAACGGAATGGAAGCCGGTTCGAGGCAGCGCTTGCAGGAGCGCCATACCCCGCTGTGAAAATCGGCACCATCAACGGCGAAGGATCGATAAGAGTTGTCTAACCTTCGCGTCGCCGGCGGAGAGGCACGGGGCCGCCGCCTGAAGGCACCCAAAGGCATCCGGCCCACGCAGGGCATGGTGAAGGAGGCGATCTTCAACCTCATCGGTCCCGCCATCGCCAACGCCCACGTCCTGGATCTCTTCGCCGGTTCCGGCGCGCTGGGCATCGAGGCGCTGTCGCGTGAAGCTGCCGGCGTCACCTTCGTAGACCGTGAGCCGCGTGGTCTTGCTATCCTGCGCCAGAACTTGGACGCCCTCGACTTCAAGGCGCGCGCACGTGTGGTTCGTAGCGATGTCGTGCGGTGGCTCGATGCCTCGGCGGCCGAGGTCAAGCGAGCCGGCTTCGTCTTCCTGGATCCTCCTTATGACGACGTTGTGCTCGACCGTGCCCTGAAGATCATCGACCGCGACGTGGATGGTGCGACAGTGATCGCGGAGCACTCGCGACGCCAGGAGCTGCCGGTGCTGACACGCCTGCGCATGGACAGGCAGCGACGCTATGGCGACACCATGGTGACGGTGTACCGCGCATGAATCACGAGCCCAGGACGGCCGTCTATCCCGGGAGCTTCGACCCGCTCACCAACGGACACCTCGATGTTGTCGATCGCGCCCTCGGCATCTTCGACAGGCTCATTGTTGCGGTCGCAGCGAATCCAGACAAACGCCAGCCCCTGTTCAGCGTGCAGGAACGCATTGAGTTGATTTCCGCAGCGTTAAAGGGTCGTGACCGGGTCGAGGTCTCGAGCTTCACCGGGCTCACCGTCGAATATGCGCGATCGCTTGGTGCGACGACGCTTGTGAAGGGGCTACGCGCCTATTCCGACTTTGACGCGGAGCTTCAGCAGGCGCTGATGAATCGCAAGCTGGCCCCGGACATCCACACCGTGTTCCTGATGTCGAGCTTCGCACACATCTACGTCTCGTCAAGTATCTTGAAGGACATTGCCAGCTACGGCGGGAATGTGTCGGACCTCGTTCCGCCGGCTGTCGCCAAGGCGCTTAAGGAGAAGTACAGATAAAGGTTGACGAGCTTCTAGACCTCTTCGAACACCTGGTGCACAACGCGCGCCACGTCCCTCTTTCGAACCAGGTCATGGTCAACGAGGACGAAGCGATGGAGCTCATCGATCAGATCCGGTTCAACCTGCCCGACGAGATCAAGCAGGCGAACTGGACCGTTTCCGAGCAGCAGAGGATCATCACCGAAGCTCACGCTGAGGCGGCCCGCATCATGTCGCGGGCGAACGAGCGCGCAGAGGAGACCTCCTCCGAGCATGAGGTCCTTCGACGCGCTGAACGCCATTCGACGCAGATCGTCAAGGACGCGCAGGCAAAGTCGGACCAGATCATCCACGAGGCTGAGTCGTATGCCCTGGAGCAGCTGAAGCAGCTCGAGGCACACCTGGGCCGCACCCTTGCGACGGTCCGCCGCGGCGTAGAAGCGCTGCAATCAAGCGCTCCCGCGACCGAAGAATCCGACGCAGCGGCCGACCGCTAGTCGCCCAGACCTCCCCGCCAGGCATAGGTGGGAGTTCCGGTAAACTTCAGCAGCTATGGCACTGCCAAAGGTCAAGCAATCGAAGTCGAGGAAGGGCCGCCGCCGTTCACACCTGGCGCTCGCCCTCGTCCAGATCCAGCCGTGCCCGAACTGCAAGAAGCCCAGGCGACCGCACTCCATCTGTCCCAACTGCGGCCATTACGCAAGCCGCGAGGTGATCAAGACCGAGTAGACGTCCGGCGCCTTGCGGAGTGACGATGCCCAAGATCGCATTCGTTTTTCCAGGCCAGGGTTCACAGCATGCCGGGATGGGCTCAGAGCTTCTGGCCGACCCCGAGATCGCGGAACTGTGCGACCGCTGCTCAGCCGCATCCGATGTCGACCTGCGCAGCCTCCTCACCACTGCCGACGACGAGGTATTGAAGCTCACCCAGAATGCTCAGCCCGCCCTGTGCTTCCTTGGGCTCGGGCTCACCGTCCTGCTCAAGCGTCGTGGCATCGAGCCGGCTGCCGCGGCCGGTCATTCGGTGGGCGAGTATGCGGCCCTCGCCGCCTCGGGAGCGGTCGGAGAGCCGGAGGTCATCAAAGCGGTCGTCGAGCGTGGGCGTGCCATGGCCGAGGCGGCTCCCATCGGTATGGGGTCGATGGCCGCCGTGCTCGGCCTTGATCCGGGCGTAGTGGAGGCGGCGCTTGCTGGCGTGGACGATGCCTGGCCGGCCAACTACAACACGCCCACGCAGACCGTCATCGCAGGGACCACCGCGGGGCTGGCGGCCGCGACCAAGAAGCTGCAAGCCGCCGGTGCCAAGCGGATCGTGCCGCTGAATGTGAGCGCCCCCTTTCACACCTCGCTGATGGCACCCGCCGCCCAGCGCTTGCGGGCAGCCCTGGATCGCATCGAGTGGCGCGCGCCAAGGATTCCGGTCATGGCGAACCTGACCGGGCGCGAGCATCAGGGCGGCGATCGCATACCCCATATCCTGGAGATGCAGCTCAGATCGCCAGTTCGCTGGGCGGAATGCGTTCGGACCCTGGTCGAGCTTGGCTGCGACATGTTCCTGGAGGTTGGGCCCAAGCGGGCGCTGACCGGCATGATGCGGGAGCTTGCGCCTGGCGCAACCGCGATTGCGGTCGGCACCCCATCGGCCTCAGCCGAGCTCTCAATTCAAGGAATGGAGCCGGGCGGGGCGGAGCCCGAGTCCCGGTCGGGGCTGCTACAGTAGCGGCGAACCCCCCAACGCGGCAGTCGCTCCGGAGGCGAGATTTGGAAACTCAGAAACTCAGCTTCGAAGACTTCAAGAACATCGTCGTCGAGCGTCTCGGCTGTGAGCCGGAGCAGGTGACGATGGACGCATCCTTCCAGGAGGACCTGAACGCCGACTCACTCGACCTGGTCGAGCTGATCTACGCGTTCGAGGAGAACACCGGCCTAGAGATTCCGGACGAGGACGCCGAGAAGATCACCACTGTGGGCCAGGCGTGGGAGTACATCCAGGAGAAGTCCGGCTCATAGCACAGACCGCGGCCCCACCTACTCCCTCACTACAGCTGCTCCAGCAGAAGATCGGAATTCACTTTCGTGACCCTAACCTGTTGCTCGAGGCGGTCACGCACAGCTCATTCGCGAATGAAAGCCCTCACCTTTCGCCGCGTGACAACGAGCGCCTGGAGTACCTCGGCGACGCAGTGCTGCAGCTCATCAC
>JALZAL010000071.1 GCA_030948325.1 Candidatus Dormiibacterota bacterium | reverse complement strand
CGATCGCGTCGTAGCGGTCGAGCCCGCCTGACACGGAAGAGGTCAGCCCACTTACCCGGGACAGCAGCCAGCGATCGAGGACGTGTCGCTCTGCGATCGGCACCTGGGCCTGGGCCGGGTCGAACTTGTCCAAACGGGCGTAGGTGACAAAGAAGGAGTAGCAGTTCCAGAGGGGGATGAAGAACTGCTGCACGGTCTCCCTGAGGGTGTCGGCGCCGGTGCGGTAGTTCTCTCCGACCTGCGTCGACGTGAAGAAGTACCAGCGCACAGCATCAGAGCCGAAGTTGTCGAAGATGTAGTTGGGATCGAGCACGTTGCCACGCGATTTCGAAGACTTGCGACCTTTGGGATCGACGACGAGTCCAAGGCAGATGACGTTGCGATACGAGTTCTGCTTGAACAGGAGCGTCGAGATCGCGAGCAGAGAATAGAACCAGCCTCGGGTCTGGTCGAGAGCCTCCGAGATGAAGTCCGCAGGAAAGGTCTCCTTGAACTCCTGCTGACCCTTGAGTGGGTAGCCTCGCTGCGCGAACGGCATTGCGCCCGAGTCGAACCAGCAGTCGAGCACCTCCGGGACACGCCGCATGACCCCATCGCACTTCTCGCATGGGAGCGTGACCTCGTCGATGTAAGGCCGGTGGAGGTCGACATCGTCGGTGAGGCCGAGCTCCGCAGCGTTGCTGATGCAGCGCTGGTCGCTGCACTTCTCGCACACCCAGAAGGGCAGCGGCGTCCCCCAGTAGCGAGAGCGCGAGATCGCCCAGTCGACGTTGTTCTCGAGCCAGTCGCCCATGCGGCCGGTCTTGACGTGCGCCGGCACCCAGTTGGTGGCGGCGTTGTTGGCGATCAGCTCCGCCTTGCGCTCTGTCGTCCGCACATACCAGGAGTCGAGCGCGTAATAGATCAGCGGGGTCTTGCAGCGCCAGCATTCCGGGTACGTGTGGAGGATCGTCTCCGACTTGTACAGCAGGCCTCGCGCTCTGAGGTCGTCGAGGATGACCGGGTCGGCCTCCTTGACATGCAGACCGGCGAACTTCTCGACATAGGGCAAAAACTTGCCGTCCAGCCCAACGGTGTGGCGGAACGGGATGACTTTCTCCTGGCACAGCCGGAGGTCGTCGACGCCGTACAGTGCCGACGTGTGAACGACGCCGGTGCCCTCTTCGGTGGAGACGAAGTCCGCGTCGACCACGTAATGGGCGCGTCCCTCGGTCGGGATCGAGTAAGGGAAAAGCGGCTCGTAGTCCAGACCGACCAGGTCGCGGCCTTTAAAGCGATCGACGACCTCGGGCCTCTCGTTGAGGATCTCGAGCCGGCTCTCTGCCAGGATCAGGAAATCGTCGCCGTCCTTGACTTTGATGTAGTCGATGTCGTTGTCGACCGCCAGCGCAACGTTGCCCGGCAGCGTCCACGGGGTGGTCGTCCAGGCGAGTATCGAAGTTCTGTCTGCGATTTGTGCGCTGCGCGCGTCAGTCCCCTCTTTGAGCTTGAACCGGACGAAGACACTGGGGTCCGGGACGTTGTCTCGATAGCCTTGCGCGAGCTCGTGGCTCGAAAGCGGCGTGGCGCACCGTGAGCAGTACGGGGCAACCCGGAAGCCCTTGTAGACGAGGCCCTGGTTCCACATTTCGCTGAGCGACCACCAAACCGACTGGATGTAATCGGAGGTCAGCGTCCAGTAGGCCGCGTCATAGTCCTGCCAGAAGGCCATGCGCTCGCTGAAAGCGACCCAATCGGAGACGTACTCGTGCACGCTCTCGCGGCAGAGCTGGTTGAAGCGCTCGACTCCGATCTCGTTTTCGATCGCGAACTTGCCCTGGATGCCGAGCTTCTTCTCGACCTCGATCTCGACCGGCAGCCCATGGGTGTCCCAGCCGGCCTTGCGTTCCACGTAGAAGCCCCTCATCGTCTTGTAGCGGCCGAACAGGTCCTTGAACGCGCGCGCGAGGATGTGGTGCGTCGCCGGCTTGCCGTTGGCTGTGGGAGGGCCTTCGTAGAAGACGAAGCGGGGTCGCCCCGATCTCAGGTCGAGCGATTTCTGAAATGTGCGCTCTTCCTTCCAAGTTGCCATGAGCTGCTGCTCCAGCTCCGGGAAGCTGATCTTCTGGACTACCGGGTCAAACATCGGCGCGCCATACGCCATCCGCCAGGGCCGCAGGGCCCGCCGCGCACGGGCGGCTCATCTACTGGACGTAGCCGAGGGCGTGGATCAGGAAGTAGCAGGCGACGGTGACCACCAACGGCGAGAGGTCGATGCCCGAAAAGGGCGGCAGCCAGCGACGGACGGGGCCGAGCACCGGCTCGGTGAGCTGGAAGGCGAGACGAGAGATGGCGTTGGTCGGAAATGGGCTGACCCATGAGAAGGCTACACGCACCAGGATCACGATCACGAACAGCCACAGAAGCAGGCTGAGGAATGAAGCTATCGCGCCCATCTGCTCAGCTGGGGCGGGTCCCGAACAGGACCTGCCCCAACCTCACCATCGTGCTACCGGCCTTCACGGCCGCTTCAAAGTCTGCGCTCATCCCTATCGATAGTACCGGGAGGCTCATTCCGAGTCGCTCCTGGGCCTCGTCGCGGATCCGCCGCAACTCTTTGAACGCCGGCGTCGGGTCGCCCTCGGAGGGACCCATCGCCATGAGGCCCCTCAACGTGAGCAGCTCCGATACGGCTTTGGCTGCATCGAGCGCCTTGTCCGGCTCCACCCCGTGCTTCTGCGCCTCGCGGGCAACATTCACCTCGAGCAAGATCGCCTGCTCCGGCTCGACTCGGGCCAGCTCGCCCGCGAGGCGGACCGAGTCCACTGAATGTATGAGGGCGAAATGACCGGCCGCCTGCCGGACCTTGTTGGTCTGGAGGTGCCCGATGAGGTGCCATTCCGCCTCCGGCAGCGCGTCCATCTTCAGCTTCGCCTCGTGCACGCGGTTCTCCCCGAGGACCTTCAACCCGGCCTCCATCGCCTCCCGGCAGGTCTCAATTCCGAAGCCTTTGGTGACGGCGACGATGACGATGTCGTCGGGATCTCGCCCGGTTCGCCCGATGCGCTCGCGCACCGATGCGAGGCGTTGCGCGAGCGGTGGCGTCATCTCAGCGCGACGATCGCGCCGAATCGGGTGCCGTCCGCGCTGCGCCGGTGTGAGGGCAGATAGAGGGTCTCCTTGGTACAGAGCCCGAGCGCGTGGACATCCCGGACGCCTGCCTCCTCCAGCTGGGCGCGGTTGGCAGCCGCGAGGTCGAGAAGGAAGCGGTCGCCGGGCCCCTTGCTCGTGAGCTCGGGGTCGAACCGCGAGGCGACCTCCGCACCGACCTCGTAGCAGCGGCCGCAGATCCCAGGGCCGATGCCGGCGCGGATGGAGGACGGATCCGAGCCGTACTCGTCCGCCATGACCCGCACGGCGGCCACGGCCACGCGCGCTAGGGTGCCTCGCCAACCTGCGTGGACCAGTGCGGCGCAATGGTGTCGCGAATCCCACAGCACGATGGGGTAGCAGTCGGCGAAAGTTGCGAACAGGCTCACACCACGCTGGTCGGTCACAAGGGCGTCGACTCCATCTATTACGTCCTGCGGCCGGTCGACTCTCGCCACGGCCGCGCCATGAACCGCACCCAGCGTCGTCAGCGGCGCCGAGTCGAGGCCGAGGGTGTGGGCAAACTCGCGGCGGGATGCGAGCACAGGCTTCGGATCCGGCGCGTGGCTCAGCCCGACGGTGCCAAGCGCCAGGGTCGAGAAACCGTGGAGAAGTCCCGTCTCGGATTCGAGCTCCGGGATCTTCAGCAAACGCACATCTACGCCCATGAGATCGAGCTTGTCACACCAACCCAAACCGCGGCCGCGGGCCGCGGGGAGATGCCCTCAGGGTCGTCGGGAGCTGAGAACCTGCTCTATCTCGCGCTTGACCTGTTGGAGGTCCATGAATTCTCGGTAGACGGAGGCGAAGCGGATATATGCGACCTCGTCCAGGTCGCGCAGCCGGTCCATCACCATCTCACCGATCTCTCCGCTGGGAATCTCCACGCGTCCCGAGCGGCGGAGCTCCGCCTCGATGTCGTCGACGATGGCGCGAAGGCGTTCCGGGGAGATGTCGCGTTTCTCGGTCGCCTTCTTCAGCCCGGTGAAAAGCTTCTGCGGGTCGAAGTCCTCTCGACGGCCGTCCTTCTTGGTGACGTAAAACGGCACCGCCTCGATCCGTTCGTAAGTCGTGAACCGCTGCCCGCACTGCAGGCACTCACGCCTTCGCCGGATCGCCTCGCCAACCTCGGAGTCGCGCGAGTCGACCACCTTGAGGTCGTGGTGGCCGCAGTACGGGCACCTCATGTGTCCAGGTCTCCTACATCCGGTTGCGAAGGAAGGCGGGAATGTTGATATCGCCCATCTCATCGGTTCCGAACTCCGGCCGCTCCCGCTCGAGCGTCCTGCGCGCCGCGTCGTGCTTGACCTCGGTCGAGCTCTTCGCGCCGAAGCCTGTCGCGATCACAGTGATCTTGATCTCGCCCTGCATCGTGTCGTCGCGGACGACGCCGAAGATGATGTTGGCGCTGGGGTCTGCCGCGGCACGGACGATCTCGGCCGCCTTCTGAACTTCCTGCAGGGTGATGTCCTTGCCGGCGGTGATGTTGAACAGGATGCCCTTCGCCCCGTCAATCGACGTTTCCAGGAGAGGGCTCGACACCGCCTGCTTGGCGGCATCCTCGGCCCGACTGTCGCCGGCGCCGTGCCCGATGCCCATGAGAGCCTCGCCCGCGTTCTCCATGATCGCCTTGACGTCGGCGAAGTCGAGGTTGATCACCCCGGGGTTGGTGACGAGGTCCGAGATGCCCTGGACGCCCTGACGCAAGACGTCGTCCGCCATCCGGAAGGCATCCTCGAGGGTCGTCTTGGAGCTGGCGACCTGCGCAAGCCGGTCGTTCGGGATGACGATCAGCGCATCGACCTGACTGCGGAGCGACTTGATGCCTTCCTCTGCTGTCTCGTTGCGAACTCGACCTTCGAAGGCGAAGGGCCGCGTGACGACGCCGATGGTGAGCGCACCTGATTCCTTGGCCAGCTCGGCCACGATGGCGGCGGAGCCTGTGCCGGTGCCGCCGCCCATGCCGGCGGTGATGAAGACCATGTCCGAGTCCTGGACCACGGCCGCGAGCTCCGTCCTGCTCTCGTCCGCCGCGTCGCGGCCACGGGTCCAGTCGCCCCCGGCGCCGAGACCGCGGGTGATCTTGTTGCCCATCTGGACCTTCACGTCCGCCTGGCAGCGTTCGAGGGCCTGCTTGTCGGTGTTCACGGCGATGAACTCGACCTTCAGCGCTTTGGAGATCATGCGGTTGACTGCGTTTCCACCGCCGCCTCCGCAGCCGACAACTTTGATGCGGGCCCGCCCCTCGTGCAACTGGCTTTCTTTCATGACGTCCTCCTGGTGATCTTGTCCTTGTGCTTTTGCGATGGCGAGCTCCAGCTGGTTTCGGGTCTCTTCTCTAGAAAAAATCGCGCAGCCACCTCACTGTTTTTTGATAGGTCATGCCGATGGTGGCCTGCTGCCGGGCGCCGGCGTAGCCGCGGGCCGGCGCGCGCGCTCCCCACTTCACCAGACCGACCGCCACCGCGAAGGAGGGTCCCTGCGCGCGATCGGCCAGGCCGGCGAGGCCCAGCGGCTGGCCCAAGCGGACCGACGTGTCGAAGACGGCTTGCGCTGCATCCGTGGTGCCCATCAGGCGCGCACCGCCGCCGGTCACCACCACGCCTGCGGGCAGCAAGCCGTCGAAGCCGCTCTTCCGCACCTCGTCACGCGCAATCTGGAAGATCTCGCGCATGCGAGGGCCGATGATCTCGGCAAGGAAGCGACGGGGCAGCGCCTGGATGCGGTCGCCGCCGACCTGGCGAACCTCGACCTTCTCCCCGTGGTCGATGACATCCGGGAGGGTGTGCCCGTAGTTGAGCTTCAGGCTCTCGGCGTCATCGAGTGTCGTGCGCAGGCCGATCGCGATGTCGCTGGTCACGTGGTTGCCGCCGACGGGCAGCACGGCGAGGTGGCGCGCAGAGCCATCGTTGTAGACGACGACCGCGGTCGTGCCGGCGCCGATCTCGACGAGGCAGACACCGAGGTCTATCTCCTGCGGCGTGAGGACGCCCTCGCCCGCGGCCAGTCCGGAGCAGACCACGTCGTCGATGTCGAAGCCCGCGCCATGGACGCACTTGATGACGTTCTGGACCGCGGTCTGCGCGCCCGTGATGATGTTGGTCTCGACCTCGAGCCGGTGACCGGTCATGCCGACCGCATCCCGGACGCCGTCCTGGCCGTCGACGGTGTAGGCCCGCGGGATCACGTGGATGACCTGGCGGTCGGATGCGACGCTCACCGCCCTCGAGGCTTCGACCACGCGCTGGATGTCGTCCTCCCCGATCTCATGGTCTGGGCGGGCTACGGCGACCACGCCCATCGAGTTCTGGGAGTAGAGGTGGCCGCCCGCGAGGGAGACGACGACGGATTCGATTCGCTGGCCGGCCATCCGCTCGGCGGCCACGGCGGCAGCCTGGATGGAGGCGATGGTTTTCTCCAGGTTGACGACCACGCCCTTACGCAAGCCGTCGGAGGGGCTCTCGCCCACGCCGATGATGGTCACCTGGGTGCCGGGGTCGTCAGACTCGGCGATAACCACGGAGACCCGGCTGGTGCCAAGGTCGAGGCCGACGGTGCGCTTCCGCCGTGACAAGAGTGGTGCTGCGGTGCCTCCTGGTGGAACGTGGGCTGGAACTGGGGGCGGGCTGGTGTGGATTATATCGGCTCTCGGGAAGCGTGCGGGCTAGATTTTGTGGGTCGGGGGCCAGAAAAGGGGCACGGCTTGTGGTTCGGGCGGGTCGTGGGATGGGTGGAAATCGGCCACGCAGGTGGTCTGCGGACGCGCAAGAAAAGGGCGGGGAAGAAGGTGTTGGGGTGTGCGGCCGCGCGCCTGGTGGGTTGGCGGTGCTGGGTTTGACGGGCTGGGAAGAAGGTGTTTTTGGTGGTCTGCAGACGCGGAAGAAAGGGCTGTGTGACGGGCTGGGAGGAGGTGTTGGGGTTGGTCTTCAGCAAATCAGTGAGCCTCAGGTATTGACTTTTAGAACATTTGTTCGTATCATTGTTTCATGCTGGCGACGCAAGACGTCTGTGCGGACGGCAGCTTTCAGACCAGCTACTCGGTCGATGACGATCTCCGCGAGCGCCTCATCCACATGCGCCATCTGATCGACCTGATGGAGCTCTCCTTCGCACAGGAGGCTGCCGAGTTCGCCTCCAGCCGCGACTACGAAGAAGATGGCTCCGCCTCCCCCATCGACTGGATTCGCATCAACTGCCACCTGACTGGTAACGCCGCCGCCGATCGGGTTGCGGTTGGCGCTCTGATGGGCGAGCTGGCGCAGACCGTGGAGGCCATGGCTTATGGGCAGGTCGGCTTCGCCCACCTGACCGTGATGGCCAGGACGGCGAACGCAGTCGGCACGAACTTCAACGAGAAGGCCCTGCTC
>JALZAL010000069.1 GCA_030948325.1 Candidatus Dormiibacterota bacterium | reverse complement strand
CCTCGCGTGGTCGACCACAGTCAATATGAAGATCGACCTCGTCGGACCCAGGCGACGGGGGTTTGCCCTGGGCCTGAATGAAGCGTCCGGCTACCTGGCCGTATCGGCAGCGGCGGGGGTTGCCGGATATCTTGCCGCAAATTACAGCATTCGACCCGGCCCTTATCTGCTGGCGGAGGGCCTCGCCATCTGTGGCCTTCTGCTCTCCCTGTTTACGCGCGACACCACGCGCCACGTCGAGCTCGAATCCGGCGGTGCGATGCGAACAGAATCGCTGGCCAAGCTCGCAAGCGGGGTCAGCTTCCGTGACCGCACCATGTCGAGCGCTTGCCAGGCTGGCCTGGTCAATAACGTCAACGACGGCATGGCCTGGGCGCTGTTACCACTTTTCTTCAACGCGCATGGACTCGGGCTGGGCGAGATCGGTCTGCTGGCGTCAACGTACCCGGCTGTTTGGGGAGCCGGTCAGCTCGGCACCGGGTGGATAAGCGACCGAGTCGGGCGCAAGACCATGATTGTTGCCGGGATGCTGCTCCAGTCGATCGCGATCGCTGGATTCGTGATCCTGCCTGGGTTTACCTGGTGGGTTGCGGAGAGCGTCTTGCTTGGCGCTGGCACCGCCCTTGTCTATCCGACTCTGCTCGCGGTCATCGGCGACGCTGCTCGCGCCCCTGATAGAGCGACGTCAGTCGGCGTCTACCGGTTATGGCGCGATAGCGGATACGCTGCCGGGGCGATCGTTGCCGGCGTCATCGCCGACGCCGCAGGGTTTCCCACCGCGATCGTCACGGTCGCTTGCCTTACAGGGTTATCGGGAATCGTCGTCGCGCTCCGGATGCGCGAAACGATGCCGCGCCCAGCTCGAGGGTCGTCCTGATGCTTCAGTCGGGCTTGGTTGATCGCGTCGCACGGTCCACTAAGTGACGTGCCCTCTTTGGGCTTCCGAAACTAAACTAGTGGAGTGCCGGACAAGTACTGCGTCGGGCCGACTATGGCAACCGACTGGGGCGAAGAGAAACCCGAGATAAGCCGGCGTTTGGTGGGTCGCGTCTTCGCGTATTTCCTGCCCTATTGGCGCCCCGGTGCCGCCGCGCTGGCGTGCATCGCAGCTGCCGCCGCTCTGGGTCTGGTGCCGGCTCTGGTTACCAAGGCCCTGATCGATTATCTGGCCCATCCGAGCGGGGGTTTCGGACCCCTCGTTCTGATCGTCGCCGTCGGTGTCGGAGCCGCGATTCTGGGCGGACTTATTGGCATGCTTCAGGGCTACCTGGCGACGTCTATCAGCGAAGGCATTCTGTATGACTTCCGTGAGCAACTGTTTGGCCGGCTCCTAAAGCAGTCGGTGGGCTTTTTCATCAGCAGCCGAAGCGGGGACCTGCTGTCGCGCATGGACAACGACATCGCGGGTGTAGAGGACGTCATCGCTGACACGGTCTTTGGGCTCATCTCAAGCGTGATCGTTCTCGTTACGACTCTTGCGCTGATGTTCAGCCTGGACTGGCGACTGACCATCGCGGCGCTCTTGATCTTGCCTCTGTTTCTGTATCCATCCCGGCGGATTGGCGAGCTGACCTACAGGGCACGCAAGCGAACGCAAGAGAAGTTGGCGGAGATTTCTGTCTACATGCAAGAAGTCCTGGGAATCTCTGGCCTTCTGCTGGTTAAGGCGTTCAGCAAGGAGCGTCACGAAGAGGTACGTTTTGGAGGTCTCAATTCCGGTCTTCGCCAACTGAAGATCCGCGAGGTGATGATTGGACGCGGATTTCAGGCCCTCTTGAACTTGCTCAGCACATTGGGCCCTGCGTTGCTCCTGCTGTTCGGCGGTTATCTGGTTCTCACCGGACGCACTACGGTCGGCACGGTGGTCAGCGTTGTCACGATCCTCGCCGGACGGTTGGCCGGCGCCGCCGGCAGTCTCGGTAACACTCAGGTGAACGTCACCGGGTCGCTCGCTCTCTTCCAGCGCATCTTCCAGTACATCGACATGCCAGCTGAGGTCGAAGAGCGGTCGGGCGCTGTCGAGCTGCCAGAGGTGCAAGGTGCCGTGACGTTTGAAGGCGTCACATTCGCCTATCCCAAGACGTCCCGTCCGGCCCTCTCCGAAGTCTCGTTCACGGTCGAACCGGGTGAACTCGTCGCGCTGGTGGGTCCGACTGGCGCTGGCAAGACCACCGTGACCTACATGCTCGCGCGCTTCTGGGATCCGACCGCTGGCACCGTCCACATCGATGGCCACGACCTGCGGGACACTAAGATCGAATCTCTCAGCCAGAACTTCGGCATCGTTTTTCAGGACACCTATCTGTTCCACACCAGCATTCGCGAGAACCTGGTCTACGCCCGGCCAGAGGCGAGTGAAAAGGAAATTGTGGGGGCCGCCCGCAGCGCCCAGATCCACGACTTCATCGAGTCATTGCCTGACGGCTACGACACTGTGGTGGGCGAGCGAGGTCACCGGCTGAGTGGCGGTGAGAAACAACGATTGGCGATCGCTCGGGTCATCCTCAAGGATCCCCGCATCGTCATCCTCGATGAAGCGACCTCGAACCTGGACAGCGTCTCCGAGCAGTTGATCCAAGCGGCGCTTCGCCCGCTCTTCGAAGGCCGGACGTCATTTGTGATCGCGCACCGGCTTTCGACCGTCTTGGCTGCCGATCGCATCCTTGTTCTCGATCGGGGCCGCCTGGTCGACTCGGGTACGCACGAGGAGCTGCTCGAGCGTGGCGGGCTCTACAAGACTCTCTACGATCGCCAGTTCCGCACGACGGCGCGGACCAAGGAGAAGCTGGAGCTGGTCAGGGTCTAGTTAAAGGGGTCCGCCGGAGCGCTGCCAGCACCCGCTCCCTCGTAGGGACATCCAGACGGCAAGCTGCAGCTTGTGACGCCGGCGCCCCCATTACATCTTCCCCATTGACCAGAATCGTCGGCGACGGGTACTCGCCTTCCTTATCTTCAACTGCCACGTGGAGTTTCAGCTCGGACAGGCAGTCCTCGAGCAGCACCCCTGCAGCATCGGTATGCGGGCAATCTGGTACATGTCGCAGTTCAACTTCGATCATTTCCTGGCTTAACCTCCGTGGGCGTGGGGTTGAGACACGCCTTGGCCAGTGGCCACCCTCAAGCATCCGTTACAAATCGGCGCCTCGCATTCCGGTTCGGAGCAGCAAGCGCAGGATTCGATGTGTCGGTGGCACTTGGTGCACTGTTGCCCTGACCCTTTCGGTTTGCTCATTTCGTCTTCATTGCCTCGACCACATCCTTCTGGAAGAGCAACCCGACCAAGCGGCCATCGGATGTCGTGATGGGCGCGTTCTCAAGCTTGTGCTCAGTCATCACGTGCGCCATCTCGTGAACGGACACGAATGGGCGGTACGTGCCTGGCCCCGGCCTCATAGCCGCCTCAACGATCTCATCAGGGCCGCCAATTCTTTGGACCTGAGCAACCTAAGAACCACGTGCGCTTCGTTCACGACCACCGCGGAATCCCACCCCAACCCGGCCACCCTCTCGAGGACGTCGCCCAGGCGGTCTTTGAGTCCGCATGTGGGCACGTCCTTTCGCGCGGTGTCACCCGCCCGCGGTTGCAGGGCGTTGGTGCCCTCGGTGGGCAGACCGGCGGCCAAAGATGCCGAGGATGTCATAGGCGCATCAGGTCCAGAACGTTCGCCCGGCGAGTTCTATCTCGTGCCGATCGGGCGTCACGCTTAGTCCGGCCGAGCCGACCACATGCCCTTTGTCGTCGCGACGGATGCGACCATCCGTATCGAGATAATCGAGCATTTTGATTGTCCGTTCCAGCTCGAACCCACTAGCCTTCGCCAACTCCTCGGAGATGACCGGTTGACCGGTGGTGAGGAGGAGACGGAAGGCTGCTGCTCGGAGCAGGTTGTTTGCATCCGTAAGTTCACCCAAGGATCCGCTCAGCATTCGCGTCGCCTCAAGCCCCACCACACGAGGCCGATGGCCACAGCTGTCGCGGGTATCGCAAGAAGTAGTCGATGGGCGCCAAGCCATGCGAACGCCCCGAATGCGGGCAACCCGCCCATCAGCGGCGCAATTCACCAGATCAACGTGATCGCAGCCAGGCCGACCATCCCGGTCGTCTCGGCCCCCTTGCGCGCCGGCGCGTTGCCTACACCCATTCGGGCCCGATACGAGTGCAGGTCGAAAGACGCTCAGCGATGGGACCCAGACTCTCGGTGGCCTCATTCAAGACACTGTCCAACCCGTGGAGGGCGAGCCGGTAAACGACTTCCTTGCCCTGGCGTTCGGTGGTTACGAATCCACAATGCCGCAGGCAAGCCAGGTGTGTGCTGATTCGTGGCTGAGCCTGGCCAACCAGAGCCACGAGCTCACCGACGGTGCGCTCGCCGGCTGTGAGTGCCTCGATGATCCTGAGGCGGGTTGGATCCCCGAGGACTCGGAAGAAGCGGGCGGCAGTAGTCGCGTCAGCAGGCGCAATCATTATGGAATTCATATCCGGCTAGCAGGATATCATAGGCAGCCGGCAAATGCATGTAGGTCAAAGGAGTTACCCATCGCCATCGACATCAGCGTTGAACAGCTTGCAGACGCGATCGGCGCCGCGACAATCGAAGTCAACGATCAGGAACGTCGGATCGCGGTCTCGCTGTGGAATCTCCTCGCGGAGGGCGATCCCGTAACTCCAGCTGGACTCACGGCAGGATCGGCTGTCGCTGAGACGATCGTCAACGATGCTCTTGATCGCTGGCCCGGCATCTTCCGCGACGAAGAGGGTCACGTCGTCGGCTTTTGGGGCCTCGCTATCCCTCCGATGAGCCATCGCTTCCAAGCCGAAGGTGGAAAGCCCATTCACGCCTGGTGCGCGCTCGATCCTTTCCTCATCGTCCCCGTGATCGGTCGCACGGCTCGCGTCGAGTCGAAAGATCCAGTGACCGGCGAGCCGATCTCAATGACTGTGACTCCGAACGGAATCAGCGACGTCTCACCTACCTCCGTCGTCGTGTCGTTTTTGGTCCCGGATAAGCCCTTCGACCAACAAGTCCTTCAGAGCTTCTGCAACTTCGTCCACTTCTTTGCCTCACGTGAGTCGGCCGAGCGATGGGCGAAGGGACGCAACGGAATAGCCCTCTTGTCGGTTGATGACGCATTCGAAGTCGGTCGGCGTGCGTCGAGGATTTTCGGGGAGCCGATCCCGTGATCCCTAACCCCGGCCGGGATGCCGGCGGCTCCGTTCTATCGAGGAGTGGCCGAGATAGCTCGGAAGCAGGGATTGTCGATCCCCTGCTGTCGGGTCCTAGGCCTCCAGGACTGCGGTAACCGAACTCAAATTGGCTCTGGCGTGGCCAATCCGCGAAGTCGTTCCGAACCGCCAAGGTGTCGGTCAAGGTGTCAATGACGCCGGTGGTAACAACAGAAGGCACGGTCAACCACAATATATGGGGTCTCGTGGGCGCGCAGACGCAGCATATGGTGCTCGCGCAGGGAATCGAACCCTGAACCTTGGGATTAAGAGTCTTCCGACAGAGCGTCTCAGGGAGTCTCAGCGAGGATCAGAGCGGCTCAATCGAACTCGGATTTATGACGCAACCGTCTCAGGGAGTCTCAGAGAGGATCAGGGAGTCTCCCGGTCAAGGTGTCAAACAAGGTGTGATCTCATGGGAGCAGAAGTAGCGCCCGCGCCGAGCATAGAGCTCTCGGGCGGGCGCATCGACGGTGAAGTACTGTGGAATCGGTCAGGCGGCGCTCCTTAATTTGTGGCCGCCAACCCCGTCGCGACAGCAGGCTGGGAGCCGGACACAATCTCTTGTGGCCGAGCCGGCGGGCGGAGAGTGTAATAGCCTGCAACGGCGACGGGCGAGACCTCTATCAAGAGCTGCACGCCTATGGCGAGCGGCAACGGCAGCGCCTGCGTCGGCAGCAGCTGCACGACGCCGAGAGCGATCGCCGCCCAGCCCGTCCACTGTGGCATTGCCCGACCGCGAAGGATCAATACACCGGCCGCCGCGAAAATCAGGAACCTGTCGATCGAAGGCATTTCGAAGGCGGCTTGAGTGATCGAGACCAGGGTCTGGGCCACGCGGATGTCCAGACCCTTGTGAGCCTGGTCCAGCATCCCGAACCAGAACGCGTTGATGGACAGCCCAGAGATCGCGCTCGCAACCGCAGCGGCCAGCATGATGATGGCCGGCCGGGACGGAGTCTTGTCACCGTGCTGCAGGTGGCCGTACAGCCATACGACGAACGCGAGGTAGAACAAGCCGCCCAGCATCTCGATGTAGACGCCGATGCTGTACTTGGTCACGTCGACGCTTGCGAGCCAGTTCGCGAGCTGCGCATCCGTGGGCCGCACTTCCGGGAAGCCATGTACGGAGGCTCCCCAAAACACGAGCACGACAGACAACAAGCCGGTGGCCGGTCCGATACGACGCCAGATAGCTTCCTTCACTTGTCGACCTCCTGAAAATGAATGCGGTGGCATGGTCACAAGCTGCGGCCGGCGCCGGGGCGCGGTCGATCCAGCCACCCTGTGAATTCGAGGTGAGGACTCCCCCACGACAGATGGAGAGGGCAGCCACATGGACGAGCTGCCGCGGATGCGCGAGCATCAGGTAGTGATCAGGGATTTGTATCGGAGCCCGCCGCCGAGCCAGGTGGCCTGGATCTTGGCCGGAGCGGCCGCATTCCTCTACCCTTTCACCCTCTACCTGGGCTTTGCGGCGCGTCGCCCCCTGCCGGCGCTGCTCCAGTTCGGCTGGTGGGAAGAGCTCGCCCCGGTGTTGGGAATCGAGTTCATGATCGTGGGGGCGCTGATCCTGCGCCGTCACCCGCGCCACTCCGTCGGATGGCTGGCCCTCGTCGGCGGCTTCAGCACGTCACTATCGGCCTTCGCCGGAAGCTATGCCGGGTACTCGCTCAGCCACGGGCAGTTCCTGCAGGCGACTGGCTTCGCCGTATGGCTGCGGGGCTGGCTCTGGTTCGCAGGGTTGAGCTTCCTCTTCATCCTGATCCCGGCGTTATTCCCCGATGGCGCCCTTCCCTCGCGACGATGGCGGCCGATCGTTTGGGCGGTCGCGGCGGGATGCACCATGCAGCTCGTCAATGTGTCGCTTACTCAGGCGATGTTCGGGTTCCCGCAGGCCGACGGACCCTACCCAAGACTCGGCTGGCTGCTTGGTCCGCTATCACCGCTCGCAGGCGCGCTCTTTCTCTTCCCGATCTTTGCCGTGGTGGCGGCGCTGGTGGTGCGATTCCGCCGATCGAGCCCCGCGGTCAGGCAGCAGTTGAAGTGGTTCCTCGCCGCGGTCGCGCTCCAGGCGGCGGTCTGGGCCGTTTCACAGGCCACCAATGCGGTTACCGAAGTAGCGCCCTACTTCGACCTGCTGGTCCCGGTGGCGCTGCTCCTGGTGCCGCTGGCCATCGGCGTCGCCATCCTGAGACATCGGTTGTACGACATAGACATCGTCATCAGCCGCGGTCTCGTCTACGCCGGACTGGTCGCCTTCATCACACTCGCCTACCTGGTGGTCGTGGTCGGCATTGAATTCGCGGTCGGGACTGGAGGCCGTCCAAACGTGCCGCTGTCCGTCGTCGCCATGGCGCTGGTCGTTGTGCTCATCCAGCCCGTGCGGGTCCGGCTCCAAAGGCTGGCCAACCGGCTGGTCTACGGCGTTCCGTCCGAGCCGTACGCGGTTCTCGCGCAGTTAGCGAAAACGCCGGCGGCCGGCGATTTGGGCGACGCGCTGGCCCAGATCGCCCAGGCGGTGGCCAAGGGCATGAGCAGCCGGCGCGCACGGGTCCGACTGCTGCTGCCCGGCGGCCAGGCCCGAGTAGCGACGTGGCCACCCGATGCGACCGGCAATTTCGGGCAGTCGTTCGACGTCCGCGACGGCGGCGAGACGGTAGGCGAGATCGAGGTCGACGGCTCCGGTGACCTCGGACTGACAGAGGCGCTGACCGCTCAGGCCGGTCACGCATTGCACACGCTCCGGCTCTCGGCCGAGCTGGATGCCAGGCTGGCCCAGCTCGAGGAGCAGGCGCAGGAGGTCACCGCCTCCCGGACCCGGCTCGTCCAGGCCCAGGAGGTCGAGCGGCGCCGCCTGGAGCGCGACCTCCATGATGGGATTCAGCAGGACCTGGTCGTACTGATCGCAAAGGCGGGGCTCGCTCGCAAACAGCTCGAGCGCGATCCTTCCTCGGCGGCAGCAACCCTGGCCGAGCTTCAGAGAAGCGCGCAACACGCGATCGCCGACCTCCGTTCGCTGGCGCGCGGGATACACCCGGCGGTCCTCAGCTCGAGGGGCCTGGTCGAGGCCATCGATTCGATGGCCGCCCGGATGCCGGTAGGCGTTCGCGTTGATGCCGACCCGACGGTCCGCGAAGTCCGCTTCGCCCCCGAGATCGAAGGCGCGGCCTACTTCGTCGTCGCGGAGGCGCTCGCCAATGTCCTCAAGCACTCGGGGGCGACCGAGGCCACAGTCACCATCAGTGCGAGCGATTCCTGGCTTCGGCTCGCCATCGCCGACGACGGCCGCGGCTTTGACCTAGGTGCGGTGCGCGAGTCAGGGCTGCGTGGTCTGCGGGATCGGATCGAGGCACTCGGGGGACACGTTGAGATTGTCAGTCAGGGGTCGGGCACCCGCCTCGACGCATCGCTTCCGGCCCTCAATGGATCACATGTCTAAGTCGCTCCGTGTCGTCATCGCCGAGGACAACTACCTCGTCCGGGAGGGAACGAGGCGACTGCTCGAGGACTCCCGCGAAGTCGAGGTGGTGGCGGCCGTGGGTACGCCGGATGAGCTGCTCGATGCGGTCGATCGGTTGCGGCCAGATGCCGTGCTGACGGATATCCGGATGCCGCCCGGCCATGACATGGAGGGCATCCAGGCCGCGCACCAGATCCGAGCGCGACATCCGCAGGTTGGAGTCGTCGTGCTGTCGCAGCATGCGGAGGAGGCTTATGCCTTCCAGCTCCTGAAGGACGGAACTGCCGGCCTGGCCTACCTGCTCAAGGAGCGTGT
The DNA here is from genome assembly GCA_030948325.1 of Candidatus Dormiibacterota bacterium. The sequence continues at coordinate 6,878 of JALZAL010000069.1, read as the reverse complement.
GGGCGACATAGATGAGCTGCTCCGGGCGCTTCGGGAGACGATCGCCGGCCGATCGGTAATCGACCCGGTGGTCGTCGAGGCGCTGTTGGCCTCGCGCCGGAGGCTGGCCAATTCTCCACTTGCCACCCTGACACCGCGCGAGACCGACGTGTTGCGGGAGATGGCGCAGGGCAAGACCAACGCAGCGGTCGCTGAGTCGCTCTCGGTCTCCGAGTCGGCAGTGGAGAAGTACGGCAATGCGATCTTCTCCAAGCTCGGTCTGTCTGAAGAGCCGCAGGTGCATCGGCGCGTGGCGGCGGTGCTCGCCTTCCTTCGCGGGTCGCATTAGGTTGTTCTCTGTGACGGGCGACAGCAGCCGGTAACCTGCGTCGGTGCCAAGGCTATCCGGTCAACTCGCCACGACGACCGCCGTTGCGGGCATCGCGCTAATGGGCGCGAGCGGATTCTTGATGTTCGCTGCCGCCGGCTTCAGCTCCGACGTTGCCGATAATCCGAGTGGCTTGGTGGCGCGAGGGTCGTCGGCCGCAGAGCTGATCCGCTGGGCGAGCATGGTGGACCTCGTCGGCTACCTTCTGCTGGCGCTGCTCGCCGCCTACTTTCGCGAGCGTTTCAAGGGAGATCGATTCATTGCTCTGTACACCTTTGCGGGTCTGATCTATATCCTGATCGGGGCAACCGGCGCGGTCATCCTCGGCACCGCCGGGCCACCACTTATGCGCGCCTACCAATCGGCTCTGGAACCACAGCGCGGAGCAATTACAGGCGACTTCGAGATCCTTTACCTGATCGTTGTTCGGGGCCTATGGCAAACGCTTGAAGGCATCCCTGCCGCAGTTTGGCTGCTGGGCGTAGGTCACACCTTTTTGAGGTCCCACGCGCGGACCCAGGGCCTGCTGCTGCTCGCCCTCGGGACCCTCTTCGCCTTGATCACGGTGGGCCGACTTCTCAGTCCTTGAGTCAGTTAGCGGCGTGGCCTTGCACTGGACTTTCTTGAGAGTTCGCTGAAGCGGACACGTGGCTTCCCGCGCTAAACCTTGGGACTATCAGTCCCATGCTGTGGGCTCCTGAGTCACCAGGAAGACGGAAGTCGAGATCAAACGAGGCTCTGATCGGACGCCATACCGCCGGGCTTACAACCGCCAAGGTGTCAAATAGGGTGTCAAACTTCACTTGGATCAACGCCGCCGAGCAATGCTTGAGACTCTAGGCACCGCATAGAGACTCTCTGAGACTCTGTGACACAACATGTTGGTGCTCGCGCAGGGAATCGAACCCTGAACCTTGGGATTAAGAGACTCCCGACGGATCGTCGCAGAGCATCTCACCGAGTGTCACAGCGTCTCTCGCGTATTTTGGGTATGACGCAGTCGTCTCAGCGCGTCTCCCGATGCCTCATAGAGTCTCCCGGCGAAGCTGTCAACGAAGCTGTCAAAACGACCTCAAGGATTCACAGACAGTCGGCGGACTCGCATAACCTGAATTCGTAGTAGCCGGGGCGGAACCAGACATTGCGCAAACCACGCGCGGGTCGCTCCTGACTCGGCGGTCTCCGGGGCCGCGGTCAGTCGTCGATAGCCTGGTAGGCAGCCGTCCAGAAGTCGCGCTCCATCGGCAGCGAAACTCCCGCGTGCGCCCGCTGGATCATGAGGATTGTCGTCATGTCCTCGGCAGGGTCGTTGTACCAAGAGGTGCCGTACAGGCCAGGCCATCCGTAGCTTCCGACCGAAGGTCCGAGGTGCGTGCGCCGGGTGCGGACCGACATCCCAAACCCCCAGCCGAAGTCGTCAAAGTACCCCGGCCTGAAACCGGAAACCGCCTTCTGTGCCGGCGTCAGATGGTCGCTCGTCATGAGCGTCACCGACGGCCGCGAGAGCACGCGCTCGCCGCGGTGAGTGCCGCCGGCGAGCAGAGCCGAGGCGAAGGCGAGGTAATCGTCAGCGGTCGAGACGAGCCCGCCGCCACCTGATTCGAACACCGGTGGCCGGCTCCAGTACCCATCAGGGCCGTCTGCGACGACGACCTCGCCGGTGGCGTCGTCACGCCGGTACGCGGTCGCGAGCCGGCTGATGCTCTCGCCGCCGACGCTGAAGGCGGTGTCCTTCATGCCAAGCGGCTCGCAGATCCGCTCGCGCAGGGCCTCCCCGAAAGACATGCCGGCGGCGCGGGAGACAAGGACGACCGTCACGTTGGCGGCGGTCTCGTACATCCAGCGCTCAAACGGCTGGTACACGAGCGGGAGCGCGCCGAGCCGACGAATCCACTCGTCCGGCGGCGGCTCGGGTTCGCTGCGATCGAGCGCATCCAGCGCGTCGCAGATCGGGACCGTTCCCGGCTCGGCAATCACCATGCCGGTGCCGAGGGTGTAGGTGAGCAGATCCCGCAGCGTTATGGGGCGTTTCGCCGGAACGGTGTCTTCCAGCGACCCGTTCGGATCGGCGAGCACGGTCATGTCCGCTAGTTCCGGGAGGAGCTTATTGACCGGGTCGTCGAGGCGGAGCGTGCAGTCCTCGACAAGCGTCATCGCGCATGCGGCGACGATTGGCTTCGTCATCGAGGCGATGCGGCAGATCGTGTCGGCTTCCATAGGCGTCCTCGAGCCCTCGCCCTCGAATGCCAGATTGCCGATTGCCTCGATGTGGACCTTGCCGTGGCGGCCGACGACAGCGACCGCACCCGGGACGTGGCCGGCGTCGAGGTTACGAGAGAGCACGTCTCGCACGCGGGTCAGCCGTTTCGACGAGAAGCCACCAGCGGTCACTCTCTCCTCCTGATCTTGACTGTGTTTGTATGTCAAACGTTGCGAGACAACCGCTCGTGTACCAGGTCGAAGGGTGGAATCGTACAACTGGAACTGGACGGTTGGTGGCTTGGTAACAGCGTTGGTCAACGCCGGACTACGCATCGAACGCCTTCGGGGACTGCCGTTATATGTGCGCCAACGGGGCCCCGAGCATGGTGCGATCTGGCTACGGATATTGGCATCTGCCCGGCGACCCGCTGCCGGTAATGGTCACCTGCGTCGCAACGCGGCCGATGTGACGTCTGGTCGGCCGCGAAGGAGTCGAACGATCGACTCCGCGGCACTCAACGCATTGGCGACGCTGGGTGTTCTGACGAAGCTGTCAAACGGAGCTGTCAAATGCTGCAAATATGACGCATCGCGGCAGACCGACCACAACATGTAGATCGCAGGACGGCGCAGGCACAACATATTGGTGCTCGCGCAGGGAATCGAACCCTGAACCTTGGGATTAAGAGGAGATTGACCATCCTTGTCTGAACCTGCCTGGACGCGTCAGAGCGTGACTCACGTACTTGATGGTCTGACGCGTTTGTGTCACAGAGTGTCCTGACGTGTCACAGACTGCCCCGGCTAAGCTGTCAGATAAGCTGTCAAACCCGCGACAAGTGTTGAAGCCATAAGCGCGAGGAATTAACAAGACAAGACAAGTTGACGCTCGGATCAGTGTCCGAGCTGCGCCCGAAGCCTGATCAATGGATCACAGAATGGTCCGTGGCCCCGCTAGGTCTCAATCGCCAGCTCGGCGATGCGCGAATGCTCGGTAGCCAACCGGAACCCGAGCCACGCCAGCGCGGCGATAAAGATCTGGCCGGGTAGATCGCTCACCCATGCCGGCAGATTGGGGCTAGAGCTGCCGACAACGAAGCCGATCACTGCGAACAGACCGCCGGCCAGGAGCACGCCGGCGGCCCATTTGCCGAAAATGCTGGCCCGCCAAGTTGCGATGCCGTAGCAGATAAGTCCGACCAGGTTCAGCACGGTGCTCGTGACAAAGAAAACGACGAGGCCGCTGGGACCGTTGTTGCCCTCGAGCGCATGCCGAGTGGCGGGCTGACCCGCCAGCCAGGAGAAGAGGATGGCGCTCATCAGCGGAAGCGCAAAGGCGTAGAGGGCGATGCTGACCACCAGCGGGACGAACCCGATCAAGCCAAGCTTTCCGGCCGGAGCGTGTTGACGGGCGTAGTGCCCGGTCAGACCGAGCACGATCGCAATCCCGGCAATCGCCTGCAGCGCGGAGATTGGCGTGTACAGCGGCGACGTGAAATGCTGCGGGCCCTGTCCGAGGGCGACGTCGCCGCCCAGGGTCAGCACGATGTAGACGACGCTCCCGACCCCTAGGCTCCAGCCAGCCAGACGGAAGAGGAAGGACGATGACATAGAACCCTCCACTGAACTAGTAGGACCGCGGCAGACCGGTCTGACGCTCCCCGCGAAGACGGGTGACCAGAGCGGTGACCGCGGCGAAGATGCCGACTACCGAAACCGTGATGCAGAACACCTTGGTGCCCACGGGAGTGCCGAGCCAGCCCGGCGCCTCGGCCGCCTCGAAGACAAAGAGCGCGAGCAAGCCTCCGGCGGCGGCCAGGCTGTCGCGCCGCCAGTACCAGGCCGTGAAGCCGAAGAACAGGGCGGCGAACACCAACGGGAATACCCACGCCGCCAAGCGGAAGATGTCCTGGAGCTCGATCGAGCCGAAAAGTGTCCCGGCGGCGAGAAGAACGGCACGTACCATCATGCGGACTTTCCTCCAATGAGATTGATGCGGCGCAGCCTAGGCGCGGTGAAGCGCCTTGTCGTCCTTCCACCAGCCGAGGTCGGAATCGGCCAACTGGCTGATGACCAAGCCGTTCGCGCTGGCCTAATCTCGCTCCATGCGCGTGCTTCTGCGACGCCACGCAATGAGAGTCGACATGGCTCTCTCAGGGCTCCTCATCCTGTTCGCCGAGGTGGAGATCTGGACAGGCGCCGGAGCAGGCAATCACCGTGTCGAGTACGCAATCGTGACACCGCTGATGGCCCTCGCCGTCGCGATCCGGCGACGTTACCCGACTGTGTCAGGGACGGCGGCTGGCCTGCTCTCCGTCGCCGCGGCCGACGCGTGGGGACCGCCCAACCTGCTCAGCTATGCCATTACCTGGGCATGCGCGATGTACGGGCTCGCGGTGTGGTTGCGCCCGCGGTGGTTTCTTCTCGCGGTGGCCTCATTCGGCGTCGCTCTCGGGGCATCGGCCACCCTGGGGCACGCCGAATCTGGCGAGATCGAATTCGCCCTGACCTGGCTCGTCCTTCTCGTACTCGTCCGCTACGTCATCGGGGACCGCGAGCAGCGTCTGCGCATGGCCGAACGGGAACGCGAGGTTGCGGCGCGAGAGGCCATCGTCGAGGAGCGTGCCCGAATCGCCCGTGAGCTGCACGACGTGATTGCTCACGAGGTGTCGATGATGGTGGTCCAGGCGGGCGCCGAGCGAAAAATTCTAGGAGACGCGAATGCGTCCACTCGCGATGTGCTGGTAACGATCGAGAACGTCGGGCGCTCCGCGTTGATGGAGATGCGGCGGATGGTCGGAATGCTGCGCCACGACGCCGGTAGCCCGCCAGCCCCTCAACCATCTCTCGCCGATATCGCGACGCTCGTGGAGCGGGTGCGTCAGGCCGGCTTGCCGGTCAACCTTGTCGTGGAGGGTGCACCGCGCGAGCTGCCGGCCGGCATCGAGCTTTCCGCCTTTCGAATCGTGCAGGAAGCGCTCACGAACATCGTGAAACACGCCGGCGAGGCCCGGGCGGATGTCCGCATCCGCTATACCGATGGCGGGCTAGAGTTGGAAATCGTCGACGACGGCCGCATGCGAGAGAGCGGCGGGTCCAGCGGCGGTCACGGATTGGCCGGGATGCGCGAGCGGGTGGCGATGTATGGCGGACACCTCAATGTAGGCCGTCGTGATGGCGGGGGTTTCTCCGTCCGCGCGCACCTGCCGACCCGATGACCACCATCCTGGTTGCTGACGACCAGGCTCTTGTCCGGGTCGGGCTGCGCAAGATCATGACCAGCGAGCCCGGGCTCGAGGTCGTCGGTGAGGCCGGCGACGGCGAGGCCGCTGTGGCCGCCGCCCGGCGCCTTCGGCCCGATGTGGTGCTGATGGACATCCGGATGCCGGTGCTCGACGGGATCGAAGCAACCCGGCGGATCGTGGGGCAGCAGCCCGACACACGGGTGCTGATGCTGACGACATTCGGACTCGACGAGTATGTGTACGAGGCCCTCCGCGCAGGCGCGAGTGGGTTCATGCTCAAGGACGCGCCACCCGAAGAGATAGTCGACGCGGTCCGGATCGTTGCGCGCGGTGATGCGTTGCTCGCGCCATCAGTGACGCGCGCCGTCGTCGAGGCGTTTGTCCGCCAGCCGTCCCTCGTCCTTCGCCCGCCCGAGGTTCTAATGCAGCTGACTCCTCGTGAGCGCGATGTGCTTGATCTCCTCGTCAGGGGGTTGTCCAACCCGGAGATCTGCAGAGAACTCGGGATCAGCGAGGCGACCGCCAAGACGCATGTCTCGCGGGTCCTCCAGAAGTTGGACGTGCGCGACCGGGTCCAAGCTGTGATTTACGCCTATGAGAACGGAATCGCGTCCCGAGGGTCAACGCACTAAGGCGCCGTGCTCCTAGCGCGGATCCCGAGGTCGATGCGCCGGATAGAGCTTGTTGTCGACTGGGTCAGGCTTTCGTGATGGTTCTCGCGCAGGGAGTCGAACCCCGAACCTTGGGATTAAGAGGAACGTGCGGACCGCCTTTGGCAGCAAGCTTCATGGCGTGTTGCCACCAACCAGCCTGACGCTCATACTCCCCGCGAGCGATCCAATGATGGCCAGACGCGCTGGGCGGTTCGAGGTGGCGGGTATTGCCGCCATCGTGTTCGGCCTGAGCATGGTCGTTTACTTCGTCCTGTTCTTTGTCGTGGTCGCCGCGAACCCCGTCAAGGTGTCCGGGGACCCGGCTCAGTCACCCGAACGATTTGCGGATTTCCTTATCTGGCAGGCAAAGACTCCTTTCTCGCTGATTTATCTCGAATTGGCGCTGGCCGC
>JALZAL010000057.1 GCA_030948325.1 Candidatus Dormiibacterota bacterium | reverse complement strand
CCACCTCTCTGCGATCACCACCCTTGTCAACTCGATAATCCTGTTCATCCCCAACCTGATTGTCGCCCTGGTAGTCGTGATGATCGGAGTCCCCGTTGCGAACTTCATCGCCGGCGTCGTTCGCGGTGGCGCAGCAGAAGCTGGGTTCAAGAGTCCCAACCTCTTGGCATCGGTGGCTCGCTACGCGATAGTCGGCTTCGCCGTCCTGGTGGCATTGAATCAAATTGGCATTGCTGCGACTCTTGTGAACACGCTCTTCTTTGGACTTGTCGGTGCCATCGCGCTTGCTATCGGACTGGCGTTTGGTCTCGGCGGTCGCGAGACCGCGGCCCAACTGTGGGAGCAGTGGACAACCACCGGTGGCCGCGCCGCCGCGAAGCTAGAGAAGAAGGCGGCCGAAGGTAGTGATCCGGAGCCAGTCGGACGCCGGGCCGCCAGCTAGGCGGTCGCTAGACGAAAGCTTGGTCTCCCGGCGAGAACGCCGGGCACGGCATCAATTTGCGCAGGAGGTCAATACGAAATGTTGGTTGATAAGCAAGCCATAATCAGTGAACTAGAGAGCCGGGGGGAGAAGGAGCTGGTCGCGCAGGCGGAAGCGAGACTAGCGTCCTAGAGAGGGTCGCCACGGATGCCGCACTGCCACGGGCTAGCTCAAGTTAACGGATAGAGGCCGCGGATGCGGAGCCGGTCGACCGCCTGGAGCGGTACGTCAATGGGCCGGGACCCGGACACTTGCGGACCGCGGACCCCTGCCTCTAGAAATGCATCGAATGAGGGCTCAGGAAATAAACACCAACGTCGGTGCGGCTGGACGGTGACGGCCATTGACGCAACCGCGCCGCACTCCGGGTGATGGGGCATCTCTCCCTCCCGGTCCTCGGAGCGGTGTTCATCGCCTCGGCGTGTGCCATCTGGTTCGCCGGCATCCAGCTTTCAAGGACCACCGACGAGATCGACTCTCGCTTCGGGTTCGGGCAAGCCCTGGGCGGGTTGATCCTGTTGGCATTCGCCACCAACCTGCCCGAGATCGCGATCGTGAGTGCGGCGGCGGTACAGCACAACTTCGACATCGCCACCGGCAACATACTGGGCGGCATCGCCATCCAGACCCTCGTACTGGTGGCACTCGACGGGTTTGGCGTCCCCCGCCGCCCGCTGACCAACGCCACCGCGTCCTTGGTGCAGGTGCTCGAAGGAACGCTGGTGATCGCCGTGCTGGCGGTGGCGATCGGGGCGATCCTGCTCCCCAAAAGTGTGGTCGTCGGCCGCATCGACCCCAGCGCGCTACTGATCGTCCTGCTCTGGGCCGGCGGCCTCTACCTCGTTTGGCGTGCCAGCAAGAGCCTCCCCTGGAAGGCCACCGGCGGCGCCGGACCGGACGCCGGCGCCCGACGTCGGGCGAAAGCGCGCAAGCCGCGATCGACCGGGTTGACCCTTGGCATCTTTGCCGCCGCGGGACTGGTGACGCTTGCTGCCGGAGTTTTCATCGAGGAAAGCGGTAGCGTCATCGCCACTCAGATCCACCTCAGCGGGGCGGTCTTCGGCGGGACCGTGCTCGCGGCCGCGACAGCACTCCCAGAGCTCTCCACCGGCCTGGCCGCCGTCCACATCGAGGATTTCGAGCTCGCGGTCAGCGACATCTTCGGCGGCAACGCTTTCCTGCCAGTGCTCTTCTTCCCTGCCACCCTGCTCGCGGGCCAGTCGGTGCTTGGCAGCGCGGCCAAGACCGACGCCTTCCTCGCCGTTCTGGCAATCCTGCTGACCGCGGTGTACATCGCCGGGCTGGTCATCCGCCCCAAGCGGCAATACCTGCGGCTGGGCCCGGACTCGCTGCTAGTCCTGATTCTCTATGGCGCCGGCATCGCCGGCATGGTGCTGATCAGTCAGTCAACTCCCTGAAGTGTCAGTCGACGGGAGCCAGCCGCCGAACCAGACTAGGCACGTTGAGTTTCGGCATCGGGACTCTCGGGGTTATCGCCCGCAGGGTTTCCAGTAGTATGCGCGACACTGCCCAATCGCGAAACGGCTTGACGGCATAACGGGTATCGCGACCGCGGGCCAGGCGGCTAAAGCGATCGAGCCCCTGGCCGGCTCCTTTGCGTTCGTCCTTTTCGCGGCGGGGTTCATCGGAACGGGTCTCCTGGCGATCCCCGTCCTTTCGGGCTCCACAGCTTACGCGCTGGCCGTTTTCACCGGCCTCAAAGGCACGCTCGCAGAGAAACCCAAGTATCGACCCACCTTCTACGCGGTGATCGTTCTAGCGACCGCTGCGGGCGTGGCCATGAACCTGCTCCACATCGATGTGATCAGCGCCTTGCTCGACACCGCGGTCTTTAACGGTGTCGTCGCGCCGCCGCTGATGATCCTGATCGCGCTTCTCGGCTCGGACAAAGGTCATGCAGAGGCGGGTTAGCGGTCGTGTCAGCGCCTCCCTTGTCTGGATCGCGACGATCGGCATGGCGATCGCGACTCAACTCTTGATTGTTACCTTGGTCCCGCACGGCCCGCTGAGCTGAAGCCCTGCACCTGGCAGCTCAGGGCACGAAGTAGCCTCGGCAGCCCATGCGATCAGGGGATCAACCCGACTTCGATTTCGATGCGATGATCCTTCCCTACCGTGAGGTCCGGTTTCGATTGGCCTCGTTACGTACTTCCTCTTTGACGTCACGGACGGTGCGCTTGGCCTTGCCGACCTGCTG
>JALZAL010000015.1 GCA_030948325.1 Candidatus Dormiibacterota bacterium | reverse complement strand
GGTTTGCAGCGTCTTGGAAACCGAGCGTCGCGTATCTCGACTTGAACTTCTGCCCGCTCTGGAAGAAGCAGACAATCTTGCCGTCCTTGGCATACGCGGGCATCCCGTACCAGGTTTTCGGTGAGAGAGTCGGCGCGCTGGCTTTGATGACGTCATGGAGGCGCTTGGCCATGCCGCGATCCGGTTCCGCCATCTCGGCGATCTTCGCGAGTGCGTCGCTTTCCCCGTCCGCCTCACCCGATAGCGCGCGCCGTCGCTCTTTGAGGGTCTCCTTCATCGCGGCTCGTTCTTCGTCCGAGAGTAAGTTGGACACCCTGGCTCTGGTGCTCCGGGCCGACTTCTTCGTCTCACTCATAGCGGGTCCTCCAGTGCGTAAAACGTCCCATTTCGACGGGCCTGATGCTAGCGACCGGCCCCGCGGCCGGGCTTCTCGATTCCTGATCGGTTTGATCGCTTTTCCTGCCGGCCGGACGCAACCACGCGAAACCGTGAGCCTCTCGCGTCCCGGGGGCGGACTGAGGCTGGTCGCTTGGACGACTGATCAGACAGCGTGGACCGTTCAGCGCCGCTCCTGGATGCGGACGAGGTTTCCCGCGGGATCCCTGAAGGCGCAGTCGCGAACCCCATAGTCCTGGGCCATCGGCTCCTGGACGACCTCGGCGCCGCTGGCCTGAACCCTTTCGAAGATCCCGTCGAGGTCCTCTGTGGCCAGGAGGATCCAACCGAACGTTCCTTTGGCCATCATCTCGGTGACTGTGCGGCGTTCGTCGTCAGTAACGCCGGGATCGACGACCGGCGGGGCGAGGAGGATGGACGTGTCGGGCTGGCCGGGGGCCCCGACTCTGATCCAGCGCATCTTGCCCTCCCCGACGTCGTTGCGGACCTCGAAATCCAGGGCGTCGCGCCAGAAGGCGAGGGAGGCGTCGGGGTCGTCGTACGGGAGGGTGCTCGTGTGGATCGTGATGCCCATGGGGCCACCCTACACGTGCTTGCTCACCGCCGCTTCTCGATTCCTGATCGGTCTAGTCACCTGCTTCACGATGCACGACGGCATCCCCGCGGTCGCGCCCGGCGCCATGCGCCGATAGCTGCCAGGGGGCATGCCGACCAGCTCGGTGAAGCGGGTGGTGAAGGTGCCCAGCGAGGCGTATCCGACCTCGAGGCAGACCTCAGTAACGCTGAGGTCGCCACGACGCAGCAGGGCCATTGCTCGCTCTACGCGGCGCGTCATCAGGTAGCTGTATGGCGACTCCCAGTAGGCGAGCCGGAACTGGCGGCTGAGATGTCCGGCCGACATATGCGCGTCGTGGGCGAGCGCCTCGACGTCCAGCGGATGCGCATACTCTCGGTCGATCCGGTCGCGAACTCGGCGCAGACGCGCCAGGTCGTGCAGGTGCAGCTCGGGGGCGGGTCCACTGGTCACCGAAGATATTGTGCCTCGAGCTCGCACTCACCTGGTTGCGTTCGCCGGACGCTCGTAGCTGTCAGCCGAAATGGCATGATCTCGCAGGTGAGCAATGCCTCGCAGGAGATCGACTCGATCATCAAGGAGCTGCGTGACTGGCGAGGCGAGACGCTGGCGCGGCTGCGCGCCTCGATCAAGAGCGCGTCCCCTTCGGTGGTCGAAGACGTGAAGTGGAAGAAACCCAGCAACCCGGCGGGGGTAGCTGTCTGGTCGCATGAAGGAATCGTCTGCATCGGGGAGGCGCTCAAGAACTCCGTCAGATTGACCTTTCCCAAAGGCGCTCTGATTGCGGATCCGAAGAAGCTCTTCAATGCCAGACTGGATAGCAAGTCAACTCGCGCGATCGACGTCCGCGAAGGTGAAGCCGTCGACGACGCTGCGTTAGCTGCGTTGATTCGCGACGCGGTGAGACTGAACATATCGAAGGTGCGCGGGCGGTAATACCCAGGAGGAGCGATGAGCAAGCTCAGGTGTCACATCTCCATCTCCCTGGATGGATACGCAGCCGGTTCGAACCAGAGCAAGGAGAACCCACTCGGCGACGGCGGGGAGCGGCTGCATGGCTGGGTCGCTTCGCTGGCCGCAGCAGGACCATGCCGACGCTCATTAGGATGCCCTTGATCAACGGCGGTTACCGCGTGTGGTAGTGACCGCGAAGCCTTGCTCCATGGTCCGAAACAGGGAGGCGCCGCTCCATACCAGGCCGGCCAACCCAACGAGCAAGAAGATTCCGCCCTTCTGCTGGAAGGCGTCTCTGATCACGTCCCGAAACGCTGGCGATCCGCCGGATCCTCCAATGACAATGGTCGAACAGGACAATCATCGAGTTTCAGGCCTGCTTACCATGGGCTGAGATAGGAACCGATCGCCATAGACATTTGATCGACGATCAATCGCGTGTCGAGTTCCCGGACATTCCTAAGTCAAGCGACAGTCGGCAGGTCGATGAAAGGTCGTCATCAATGGCGCCTCCCCGATTGCTCGGCTGAGTTAGGTGTGGGAGTTGGGTGTTGAACTACCCACAGGAGGTCACGGGAGCTACCAAGTGACGGTAAGACTCCAGTTGGAAGATGGCATGAGGTCGCCGACCCCTACTCGATAAACGTGCGGGGGCATGAACCCGGAAAATAGGCCCGTTGGGACCCGAGCCCGAGATCGATGACCCAGCTCTCCAGCGGATGAAGCTCGGCCCGGACGTCGAGCCGTCGGAAAGCGAGCTCCTCAAAGCGCCGCATGAGAGTCAGGATGCCGCAGCCACTGGCGGACCGGTCGCTCCGGAGACGGGCATTGGCGTCGCCCGGCGCATGGGCCTCAGGGGTTTCCTGCAGATCCTGGGACCAGGCCTTATCACTGGGGCGAGTGACGACGACCCGAGCGGCATCGGCACCTATTCGCAGGCCGGCGCCCAGTTTGGAGATGCTCCGTTGAGCTCTTGCACCCGAGCTTCCCAGTAGCCGAGACGGCCTGGGCCGACCCAGCGCTCTTTCCAGAGGAGGTGCGCAACTACGTTCGGCGGGTCCGGAAGATTCTCCTGGATCTCGCGATCCCGGTGGATCTTGTCAACAAGATTGGCCGCGGCTACTCGCTGGTATTCCGATCCACCTGATGGGTTCGACCTGTGATGCGTGCTTGGTAGCCGGTTGGCCTGATGCTGCGGCCTTGAAAAGGGACTTCGGCAAGATGGATCTCCATTACTAGCGGAAGTTGCTGCTTTTGTTACGGGACGTGGGCGATCGTGCCCCTATCAGGCGGATTGTGGTGCAGTCTTTAGACTCCCCTTCTGCCTGATTTGCTGCGATGGCCGCGATGGTCCCATGGAGGCACAAGGTGGTCACCGCCCGATGCTGGATAGGTTCCCGTGCGGTCAGACAGAGTCCGCTCCATATCGATACGATGAAGCTCACCGAGACTTCGCCGGGGCGATTTCCTAGGAGGTATTCAGATGATCCACGCGTTGCTCGTAATTGCGGTCATTCTCTTCGTCCTCTGGTTGTTGTTTCATGCGGCCGGCGGTCTGGTTAACCTGATCTGGATAGCAATCATCGTGCTGGTCGCGCTCTGGCTGTTCGGTTTCGTCCGCGGGCGCTCGACACGCTAAGACCGGTATCACCTGCCCCCCTCGGCGGACTTCGTAGTGGTGACTCCGAGCTTGGTCAGGAAGCTGCGGTAGTCGGTCTGCACCCACTCCTCGGCCAGTCGCCGATCGAGGTCGTACCTGAACGTGTTGATGACTTCCCACTCGAGGTGTTGGCCGGTGGGCTCGACGGGTCCGGCAGCAAAGTCCGCCCGGGAAGGCCAGCGTGCCTATGCGACAAGCAAGCTCGCGGTCATCTATCTAGTACATGCTCTTGCGAGACGGCTGCCCGCAGGTATCGATGTGTACACATACAACCCTGGGGCCGTCCCCAATACCGGACTTAGCAGAAATGCGAGCCCCGCGATTCAGTTCATCGCGCGCATGCTGGTGAATGCATTGAGGGTTACCCCCTTTGCGTCGGATGCCGACACCGCTGGCCGCCTACTCGCTAGCGTCGCAACGGGACCGGGGCCCGGCGAAAGCGGTTCCTACATTGATCAGGGGAAGATCACTCCATCGTCACCGGCCTTCTATGACAAGGATCGTGAGGAGGAACGTTGGACGACAGCCGCACGCCTGACTGGCGTCGACCAGAAGGTATAGCCACAGACCAGGGAATCCGATCGATGGGATTCGTGGTCGTGGAGAAGTGCTGAGCTGATGTCTGAGCTCGCTCCTCAAACTTTTGTCGGGGGAAGTAGCGCGATATTGCGTGCAACACAGAGGTCCCGCGCTGGATCACAGCTTGATCATGCATTCCCGGAAACGGATTTCCGAGAGGTCACAGAAGGACACGAGGGCACCCGCCATTTGAGTTCAGGCGGCCCTAAGAGGAGCTGCCAGGGCACTCCAGGACATGCCACAGAGACGGTTCGGGACCTGTATGCAGTCGTGCCGCCGACGATTGTTCCCGAACCCTGACTGTAGTTCGCCGGGATCTGGCCGACCTGCTTTGACGTGGACGGGGCACCGGGCTGGAAGGGGATCACCCCTGCCCCCGAGGATGCCGCGGATCCGCCGCTGCCAGGCGGTTGCACGATGACCTGTGTGGCCGTGATGGTCGTTCCGCTGGTCGTCCCAAGGACGAGGACGTGCTCGCCTGTTGTGATGGCACTCGCCGAGGTCGAGCCCGGTCCGTGCTGGTATGTCGTAGCTGACGTCTCGCTGACGGTCACCTTCTGACCGGTTGCCGTCGACATTGTGAAACCCGACGTGGACAAGCTGCCGACCGTGCCGGCTGCTCCCCCTGCGGCTGGTCCAGACCGAGCGTTGGATCCGATGCCGCCCGATCCGAGACGGCCTGCGGGGCCGCTGCCGGATGCTGCTGCCGAGGGGGATGTGGCTGTTGCCGAGTACGCGACGTACCCGGCAGAAACTCCGATTACCGCGCACAGCAGCGCAGCGGCCACGATCCATTGACTTCTTCTGTTCGAAAGCCATTGCCGTAGCGCTGGCCGGCGTAGCTGGTTCGCTGAGGGGTCCGACGCCGGTGGACTTGGCGAAGACTCCGGCGGGTGAGGTCCTGACGTCGCGCTCGAAACGGGGCGAGCGGGAACGGTCTCGCGGGGGCTTGTTGGGTCGTAATCGTTCAACATGGTGTTCTCCTTCTTAGGCAGCTAAGCAAGAGAGTGGCGGCCGTTCATTTGAGGTTCATGTGGGCGGCCTGTGAGGTGGCTGTGACGGCCTTCAGCGCCGCGCCGAAGGTAAATTCGACCCTGATCCATGTAGTAGTTCATGGAGCAATCCTTGCGATCCCGGGTGGCCGAAACGGCACTCAAATGGTGTGGCGAGGCTTCGAACTGAGGCCAAAACCCTCGAAAACAATCTCGATGGACCAAACCGGTCAGATTTCGGGACCGTGAGGCCCCGGGTTCAAATCCCAGGCCCCCGACCATTCTCAGTTCAAAATCCGCGTTTTTGCGGACTTTGTCTGACCGACGGGTCACAGCCGGGTCACAGATTCCTCAGGAACCTCGCAAACGAAGCCTGACAAAAAGTCCGATTCAAACCCCGCGAGGGCATGCTTGGCGCCGGCAACCTGCCTCCGACCGTGCAATCGTTGCGGCTGGCTCAGATGATCAGACAGGCGCGCTGCTGGCGGCTGACAAGTCTCGCTTGGTAACAATGGCCGCGACCCTTTCCGCGATCGCCGCAACGGTCAGATTGGTGTTGGCTCGGGGGATTGTCGGCATCACTGACGCGTCTGCGACCATCACGTTGTCCAAACCATGGATTCGCAAGGACGCATCCACGACGGCCATCGGGTCCCCCTCAACACCCAGCCTGCAGGTACCCACCGGGTGGTAGTAGCCACCCACGTCGGCGCGGATATACGCGTCCAATTCTGAGTCTGAAGCCACGGACGACCCCGGACTCAGCTCGCCGGTCACAAACTCGGACATGGCTCGGGTCGCAAGGAGTCGCCGGCAGATCCGAATCGAGTCGGCCAGCCGGGCGGCATCCTCGCCACCGGGATCCGAGAGGAAGCCGTGATCGATGACCGGCAGTTGCGTGGGATCGGCCGTCGCGAGGCTCACTCTACCTATCGACTTCGGCTTCATCAGCTTGGGAAAGATGCAGAAGTCGGCACTCGCCTGACCTCCCTCTTCTGTGTTGGTCATATACGTCCAGCAGATCAGGTGGAGATCCCACGAATCGCTCTCGGCGCGGCTGCGCGCTTTGGCGATGACCACAGACGCGTACATTGGCTGCTTGGTCGCTAGAAGCTCAGTCTGCAGCCGAGGAGAGGCAGCTACGACCATCCCTGATCCTGGATGGTCGATCAGATTCTCACCGACGCCCTCCAATCGGTGGACCAGGGGGATTGCGAGACGATGGAGAAGGGCTTCAGGGCCGATGCCACTTCGCTGCAGGATTGCGGGACTACCATAAGCACCCGCCGCCACGATCACGAGGTCGGCGGACAACGTAACCGCCAGACCGTCGCGGATCAGCCTTACCCGGGCGCCTCCCGAGCCCCTGATCTCCAACCTGTCGATCAGGGCGTCGCTGATGATCACGAGGTTATTGCGGCCGCGCGCCGGATCGAGGTACGCAAACGAGGCGTTCCAGCGCACCGCGCCGACAGCGTTGATTGGCCAGCGCGCGATTAGCTCGCCTTCGTCAGGATCGTTGAAGTCGTCCTTCACCGGGTAGCCGAGCTCGACCGCGGCGTTGACGAAGGCGCGATCCCATGGCCCCATCTCATCATCAGCACGTCGGCGCGTGCGAAACGTGGCCTCAGCGGACATCAGATACGGTCCGAGCGCGGCAGAATCCCAACGGCCGTCGCTGAACCGAGCCCATTCGTCGTAGTCGCCCCTGGACCCGCGAACGATCATGCATGCGTTGTGTGACGAGCAGCCGCCTATCACACGTGCTCGCGACGCGCGGTAATCTGCGAATCCCCACCCGTGTGTATCCGGCATGTCGTGGGCGTCGAGTAGATCGGCGGGCCACCGGCCGCCGCTGTACGGTCCATAGTCCGGTCCACCCTCGACCAGACCGACCGATCTCGATGAGTCCTCGCTTAAACGTGCTGCGAGAACACAACCGGCGGTCCCTCCCCCGAGGACGAGCACATCGAAGTGAGTGGGCTGCGTCACAGCGCAGCCACGATTTCGGGTAGGACAATTGCCACTCTTGTCACCAGCGCGTTCCGTCCCGCCAATTCATCGCACCTCGACTCAGCTCTCTGCCGGAAATCAAGAAGGCCTCTACGGCTTGATGTTCTGGTTCAGGTGGAACAGGTTGCCTGGGTCGTACTTGCGCTTGATCGACACCAGCCGCTGGTAGTTGGCGCCGTAGTTCTCGCGGACCCGGCCCCGGTCGTCGTCGGCCATGAAGTTGAAGTAGCCGCCCTTCTCTGAGTACGGTGCGATGGCGTCGGAGTCGCGCGCCTCCTCGTAGTCCTCATCGCCTGCGACCACGGTTGAGCCGCGAAGCTGGCTCCGGAGCTTGTCGACGGTGAGTTTTGACATTGAGATGCCCTCCCAATTGCTGCTGCAAGACTTGTTGTAGAGCAACCTGGAGGTCCGAATCAGTGCCACACGTCACTGGTCGCGGATGCCCGCACAGCGGCACCTGCGGCACCTGTCGTGCGGCCCTACTCCACGACAGTGCCGCCGTCGATTCGGTTGCGGCCGCGAAGTGGGGTCCGGCCGCGATCGGCCTCCCTGCGCAGACCCACCAGGTCTGGGACGAGGAATCTGCCTCCTACTAACCGCACCTTACCCTCGGCCGACAGAGCTCGCAGAGCGCGGTTGACATTCTCCCGGGTCGCGCCGACAAGACCGGCGAGAGTTGTCTGGGGCACGCTGAGTGCGATCTCCAACGAACCATCCTCGCGTTCGTGGCCATGTTGGGCGGCCAGCTCCAGGAGCTTGCGCACGATCCTTCGCCGTATCTCTGCAAAGCCAATGTCGGTTACCGTCTCGTCCGTCCGCCGAACCTCAGCCGCCAGCCCCTCGAGCATTCTCATCATCGCTGGTCGATGGCGCTCCAAGAAGTCGATGAGCCGATCGCGGCGGATGGCAAGGACGCGACTGGGCCTTGTTGCCAGCGCGTCGACGACTCGATTGCGTTCTGGCGCAAAAAGGCCAGGTTCGCCGAAAACCGCACCGGCTGTCAGGACCTCGAGGATCCACTCGTCTCCCTCGGCGGTGGGCATGGAGTACTTGATCTGCCCTGCGGCTAGGACGTACAGGCAGTCGGCTGAATCACCGGCCCGAAAAACGTATTGGCCGCGTTTGTACTCACGAGATTCGACGGCCCCAGCGAGAGGCTCCAGCTCTGCTGGGCTTAGATCCTGAAAGAGGTAGGTCGACAGCAGGACCCGAATAGGATCAGCGGGTGCCGACGCCATTCGGGCATTGTATTTGGCGCTCCACCTAGTTCGAGATTCATCAGCCGAGTGCCGTCAGCTGATTCTGCCGATGGCTCGTGAGGATCAGTACCGGGGCTACTCCCGGACCCACAAAGACTGGCAACCCAGGACTAGCACCTCAACGTCGACCTGTGCTCTGAGTTTTTCGGCTGATCAGAGCCTCGCGAGGAACTTCAGAGTTCGCTCTTTGAGGAGCGCCGCAGCCTCAGCGTCGTAGTCGGGAAGGCTGCCGTCGGCGAACAGGTGCCGGTCTCCCGGATAGAGGAAGAGCTCGGCGCCCTCCACCTGGCGCGCAATCTCGCGGGCGGCGTCGAGGTCCCCCTCTTGCGCCCACTCGTCGCCCTCCATGATGTGGATCTGCGCGGGCACGCCGTCTGGCCACGGCCCGAATTCGGACATCGGGAGGCAAGCGCTGAATAGCAACGCGCCTTGGGCGCCGGGTCTCGTCTGCGCCAGCTTCTGCGCCGGCATCACTCCCATCGAGAATCCTGCGTACACGATGTTGCGCGGGAGGCTGTTGGCGGCTCGTTCACCGCGCTCGAGGATGATGTCGAAACCGACCTGCTTGGCGTAGGCCACGCCCTCGATGAGTTCAGCGAAGATCCTGCCGTCGTAAAGGTCGGGCGTGTGGACGACATAGCCCGCGGCACGCAACTCATCGGCAAATTCACGGATTCCCGAAGTCAGGCCGTGCGCGTGGTGGAAGAGCAGGACCTCAGCCATCTATGGATCGCGTCCAATTCTATGTTTGGCGATCGCCGACATCTCCCGGCCACAGAACACCCTGGCTTATGCTCGACCCTTTCACTCTTGACGAACAGCGCTCGTAGCTAATTACCGCGGAGGTAAACGGTTCGAGTCCACCGCGGCCCACTGCGATGCGCGGATCGTGCCATTCGGGCACAAATGGTGGTGTGCGGGGGCGATAGATGCGGCGTTTCCACGCTCGCTTCGAAAGACTAGACCACGCCGGCGGCACTCGTCGAGGGCTTGCCTGGGGGTGAGCTTGAGATTGAGCTCGGGCACGGCCGGCTCTGCCAGTATGCCGACCCCTGACCGACCTGCCGGATGAGTGTCAGCAGCTCCTGTGGATTGGGGCAGGGTGCCTCCGCCTCAGGCAATTTGTCCCATCGACCAACCGCACTAGATCTAGCATAATTGTGGACTTAGTGGACTTTCGTCCGGGGAGGGGTTTTTTCAATGCACGTTGACTTCACGTTGGCCGCGGCAGGCCTGATCGTCGGCTTCCTGGTTGGCCTCACCGGGATGGGCGGGGGTGCGCTGATGACCCCGATCCTGATCCTCGTCTTCCGCGTCCACCCATTGGCAGCTGTGTCGAGCGACCTGGTCGCCTCCTTCTTCATGAAGCCGATCGGCGCCTTCGTACATTTCCGGCGAGGCACCGTCCACCTGAAGATGGTCGGCTGGCTGATGGTGGGCTCGATCCCCTCCGCCTTCGCCGGCGTCTTCGTCCTCCGCCTCCTCGGCCAGGGCTCCAATGTCCAGTCGATAACCCAGATCGCCCTTGGCGTGGCGCTTCTGCTTGCCACTGCCACCATGGTCTTCAAAGCCCTCCTGAACCTAAGGCAGCGGGCCCGCGGCGAGCACCTGGCCCCCGCGGTGAGCACGACGGATGTACCGGTCAAGCCGATCCCCACGATTCTGGTCGGAGTCGCGGGCGGCCTGATCGTCGGGATGACCTCGGTCGGTTCGGGGTCGCTGGTGATCGCCTGCCTGCTGCTCCTATACCCGCGGCTTCGGGCCAACCAGCTGGTCGGCACGGACCTGCTCCAGGCGATCCCGCTCGTCGGTGCTGCCGCTTTGAGCCACCTCTTCTTCGGCGATTTCAAGCTCTCGATTACCACCTCGCTGCTGGTCGGTGCGATTCCGGGCGTCTATATCGGCGCGCGGGCTTCGGCCCAGGCGCCGGCGCGGCTGGTCCGCCGGGCCCTCGCCTTTGTCCTGCTGGCATCGGGTTTGAAGCTGGTCCAGGTCGCCACCGTGCCGCTGGCCGTGATCCTGGTCTCTGTCGCGATCCTCGGCGAGCCCGCCTGGGCGCTGGTGCGGCGCACCAACGGGTTCATGCGCCGGTCTGAGGGCGGCGGCGCGCTGCCGGCGCTCGCCGGTCGTCAGGCCCCCGAGGTCGTGGCCGGGCCTCCTACCTTAGCCCCCCGGGGGCCTGTCGCTGACCAGGGCCTCGGTCAAGCCCACGTACGCCGCGAGGTGCTCGCCGGTGAGGGTTGACCGCCGGCGACGAGGTCGGCGGGCGTGCCGTCAAAGACCGAAGTTCGGCGAGCCTAACGCAGGCATTCCACACCAGCAGCGTCCTCCATGTCTATAAGAGGAAGTAATGAGTCCCGAGCAACGGCTGAGCGCCGAGGCACGTGGTTCGAGTTCACGACGGCCCACTTCAATTCGGGATCCTTTCGATAACGCGCCAACCCGCGCGGGATGGGCAAACCGGTGATCCTCCCCAAGATCCGGGATCCGCGGTTCATCACCGTGCGTCGCGGCGGCAGCCTCCAAGACGGCGATCACCGCCTTCTGGCGATCTGGGCGGCTGACTGCGCCCAGCACGTCCTGCACCATTTCGAGCAGGCACAGCCGAAGGACGACCGTCCACGTCGGGCGATCGACCTCGGGCGTGCCTGGGCGCGGGGTGAGATCACGTGGGAAGAGGCTCGCACTGCGGCCGGTCATGCAAACGCCGCGGCCAGAGACCTGAGTGGGGCAGGACGGCATGCCGCGTACGCTGCCGGCCAAGCCGCGGCGGTGGGCCATGTGGCGGCCCACGAGCTCGGTGCTGCGGCCTACGCGATCAAGGCGGCGCGGGCGGCAGCGGCTGAAGACGAGCGCGAGGCGGCTGGCCGCTTGGAGTGCCGGTGGCAGCGCGCCCAACTGCCCCACGAGATCCGAGAACTTGTGCTCGACGACCAGCGGCTGCGCAACGAGTTGTGCTGGTTTGCGTTCGACTGCTGACACGCGCGCGGCCTTCGACCTCGATCTGGTTCGCGTTACGTAAACTACGGCCCCAGGCACTCAGTGCCATCCGCGCGGTTCGCCAAGCCAGCGAACTCGGCACGAGCGGCGCTCCCTCCTCAGCTCGCTGCTCTCTTGACAAGCTTGCCGATCTTTTCCTCAACGGCGGCGGTGAGCCTCTTCAGGGCAAAGGAGGTTGGCCAGATGTCACCGTCGTCGAGGTTTGCAGCGTCTTGGAAACCGAGCGTCGCGTATCTCGACTTGAACTTCTGCCCGCTCTGGAAGAAGCAGACAATCTTGCCGTCCTTGGCATACGCGGGCATCCCGTACCAGGTTTTCGGTGAGAG
>JALZAL010000005.1 GCA_030948325.1 Candidatus Dormiibacterota bacterium | reverse complement strand
TACCCCAGCCCGATAGAATCACGGCGTCGGGGGCTGGCGCAGTTTGGCAGCGCGCACGGTTCGGGACCGTGAGGCCCCGGGTTCAAATCCCGGGCCCCCGACCAAAATCTGAATTCAGACTTATCGGATCAGCGGAGCTAATGTGATAAACCCGCTGTACTGGTGTAGCAGTTATGTAGCAGTCGCCTTAAGAAACTGCGGTGAAAGACGCGCCAAGCTGCGATGGGGTTTGCCGGCGCAGTTCCAGTGCCTCGGGGACTGTCCCGAGCCGCACTACCTCCGCTGCACGAGCCAGTAATTGATTATGTGACGACGGTGTCGACAACGAAGAGCGCGGACGGATGGGTGACTCTCCCCCAATCGATCACTAAGGCAAGCATGGCTCAGCTCGACCCCGGGCTCCGGTACGGGTTGCTCGGTTGGGCCTTGACCCAGCTGGCACTCCGCGGGGTCCGCACGTCGGCGGTTGCGGTCGTGGACGGCTGGCAGAGGCGAATGCTGGCGGAAGCGGGCGCGTCGTCGAGCGAAAAGTTGGCTTAGCGCCCGATTAGGTCGATCCCATCTCAGTCGAGGTCGAGCGCCGCCCGCGGTGCGTGGCACCCAGGAGGTGCAGCGGCACGCGAAGGAGGTCCACCAACTCGGCGTGACCCGCAAGCAGAGGCTATCTCTGGCGGTGCCTTTGGAGCAGCACTCCTAGGAACTGCAGCCGCGCGGCTTGGTCAACGGGAATTAGGCCTTCGGTTGGGGCAGGTCTTGTCCGGTCATTACCCAGCCCAGTTCGCTGACAGCCAAGATGACAGCCAAGCCGTCCGACAACCGCGGACCAATGCGGACGATCCCGGATTGTCGATGCTTATGGCTGAACATGAGCGGCCGTGCGTGGACGATCTCGGACGCCAGCCCGGCGGTCTTCAAAACCGTTTGTGGGGCTGCTGTTGTCAGGAGGACTTCGTTGGCGTTGATCTGAACCTATGCCGGGTCACAGCCGGGTCACGCATTCCCGGCACCGGACGGCTCTATGGGGTCCCGTCAGGACACCACGGCAGCGGCATTTGAGTTCAGTCGGCCCCTTGCGGAGCCGGCGGGACAGTCGAGGGCACGGCACCGACACGTTTCGGGACCGTGAGGCCCCGCGTTCGAATCTCGGGCCCCCGACCAATTTCTGAATTCAAATTCTGTCAACCAGCGGAGCTTATCTGACAACACCGCTATATCGATGTAGTGCGTATGTAGCACACCCTTCGAAAATGCATCCACATATACGCGCAAGGTTGAGCGCAACTCTTCAGCCGTTCATCGAGCCCCAACCTGCGGCTGCCAACACCCCAGTCGGCCACCGAAGATGTCCCTGGAAAGAGATCAGGCAGTTGGCTGAATTGCGAGACGCCGGGGTGCTGACCGAAAATAAGTTTGCGGCAAAGAAGGTGGAGCAGTTAGCCCGGATGTGACAGCTGGACATGTGATCGGTCCGTGGGGGTTGGTACTGATGATCGAACCAATCGAGATCATGCGGAGGAATCCAGTCTGCTTCGATCCATTTGCGGTTCGCCAGCCGCTTGAGGCAACCGTGCCAGTCATCCCGGTCATGGGATCCACGAGATCCAGGTAGGGGCCCAGTCGCGGAATAGAGTTGCGTGGTCCAGTCGCATCGGAGACGTAGCCGAGGCTTCCGTGGGTACCGCGCCGGAGAGAGTCGCGAGCATGGGGATCGACGTGGCGGTCACGCGTGGTCTCGATATCGTGGTTCTCGATGACTCTCTTCGAGTCGCCTTCGGCCCAACCACTTTGCATCGGGCTGAGCTCGCTGACCTCATACGCCGAACCGAGCCTCATGTGATCGCGATTGACTCCCCTCCCGCTTGGGGTCCAAGCGGCAAGTCGCGACCAGTCGAGAGGCAGCTTCAAGCCCTCGGCATAAGCATCTTTCCCACGCCTGCGGCGGAATTTGCGAGGAGCCTGCATCGCTGGATGAAGACGGGATTCGACGTTTTCGAGGTTGCTGGCGACCTGGGCTACCCGCTCTATACAGGCGGCGCGTCTTCCGCTCGCAGCGCGATAGAAGTCTTCCCGCACGCCTCGGCAGTCGTGCTTCGCGGCAGCCTGGCGCCGGTCGGCGTGGCGAAGTCCGTATGGCGCCGTGCCGTTCTTGAAGCTGCTGGAGTCGATTGCTCCAAGATGCGCACCACCGATCACCTCGACGCCGCTCTAGCGGCACTCACCGGTCTCAAATTCCTGATGGGGGACTTCTCCGTTGTTGGCACGCCGGGCGAAGCGGTCCTCGTCCTGCCGATCGGCGGGACGCCCACTACGCGATACGCCCGCGACCAGGGTGCGGCCATGAGCGGTAAGTTGGGTCCGCAAGCCGCACCCCGACCGCTAGTTACCGAAACCGGCCACGCATGCGGCTGCGGGTGTGGCGCCCCTGCACGGCGTCGTTATCTGCCAGGTCACGATGCGAAGCACAAGTCGAGGCTTCTGGCCGAGATGCGGGCAGGCAGTGCGTCTGCCGCCGACCAGCTTCAACGACTCGGATGGGTTCGGATCTCGGCTGTCGCGGATAACCTGCTTCCTTAGCGAGGCTCAATCGGAGGCGCCACTCCGAAGCGAACTCTTGGCCGACTTGCGTAGATGCGCCCATTCCTTAGCCGGCGCGCTACACAGCGAGTTGCTGCCGATAATGGCCGGGTATCGAGAGCTTGCGCATGGCTGACCAATTCCCCTTTCGGACGATGCCCCAGCCGGAATTACGTTGTATAATTCGCGTATGGTCATCAGCCGCAAGATCCGCAAAGTGGGGAACTCGCTGATGATTCCCCTGCCGCCGGAAACGATCGCTGAGTCAGGCTTCAAAGCCGGGATGGAAGTGGCCATCGCCTCGCGGCCTGGCCATGTTGATCTCGACCCCGCCGGCATCCCAGACAAGGGTCTGGTGGAATTCACTGCCCGTTTCACGGAGCGATACCGAGAAGACTTAGCCGAGCTTGCCGACCTCTGAGGAAGGGCCGGTCGAGCCGGTCATCAGCCTCGAAGAGCTTGTCTGGGTGCATACGGTCGCTGTGACGGAATTCGGCGGTTCGCAAGGCATACGAGATCGCGGCTTGCTCGAGTCAGCCATTGCGCGCCCGCTGGCTACGTTTGGCGGCAAGTATCTATATGACACCCCGTTCAAGCGGGCCGCGGCGCTAGCGGAGAGCTTGGTACTCAACCATGGGTTCGTAGACGGGAACAAGCGGTCTGCAATGTATGCGATGGCCGCCTGGCTGGAGCGCGAAGGTTACATGATCGATGCGGCGCGGGGAGAGTTGCGCGACCTGGCTCTTGCGATCGCTTCGCATCAGCTGAGCACAGAGCAGATCTCTGCGTGGCTCGTGCAACGGTGCAACCCGACCTAAATCATGTTGTCCCGCGTTGACCACGCCCCTGACCGGGCCCCAGGCTTAATCCTGGTTACGCCCAGAACTTCCAGGTGAATCGGGTATAGATTCAATCTGAAATGGCGCAGCGGGTTACAGTCCGCGAGCGGATCGACCCCGCCATCACGGCGTCTCTCTTTGCCAACTACCGCTCTTCAGCAGATGCGGTTATGGAGCTGGTCGACAATGCAATCGATTCCCGCATCAAAGGGAGCCAGCTTGAAGTCCTGCTGCAGGTTCACCCTTCGTACTTTGTCATCGAGACTCGGGGTGGGGAAGGGATGGGGCCCGCCGAGCTCGAGCGCAACTACCTGCGGTGGGGAGGCTCTCCCAAACGCGGCCGCAGTCTGCTCGGCCAGTACGTCAAGGCGGCAAGGCCGCGATCGGTCACCTCGGGACCAGTTTCATCGTAGAAGCCAGCCGACCGGGTGATGGCACTGCGTGGCGCTTCGCCGACCCCGATTACCGCGACCGCTCCAAACTCAAGACCTACGACCTGAAGTCAGTGACCAAGCGTATGTCCGCATTCGCATCGACGGCTTCGATAAGCGACTAGATCCACGTCGCCTTGGCGTCCGACTCGGTGACACATACCGCCCGCTAATACTGCGAGCCGAACTGAAGGCAACGGTCAACGGCTCTCGCGTCGAACCGCCGCCGATCAACTTTCAGGAAGAGCACCGCTTTGCGGTGCACGCTGCGGGCACCACGCTCAGGGGTTGGTACGGGGTAGTCGAGCCCGAAGGACGAGGGGTCGACTACATCCCAGGATTACGCTGCTACAAGCTTGGCCGTCTCATCATGGGCGGCGAGTTCTTCGGCCATCCAAATGCGGTTCAGGTTTCTGGCATGGCTCGGCTCGTCGGCGAGGTTGACTTGGCCCCAGTTCCGTTAACGATGAACAAAAGCGATTTTGCTCGCGACGGAGCGGCGTGGATCGCGGTCGAGAAGAGAATGCATGCCTTGCTCATGCCGATTGCTAAACGATTGGCTGAGGATGAGCTTGCTCCGCCTCCGGCGTCCGCTCTTAAGACCGCCGAGCAAGTTCGTCGTCTCCTCAGCCAAGTGCTCAAGCTCGCCGAGCGCGAGGAGGTTTTCCCTGGTGTGGCAGCTGCGCGATCCCAGATTGCGGAGCGACAGCCAGTTGACCCACACCACTCGGGTAAGGCCGAGAGCGTCAAAGGGCCGGCCCGGTTGCCGGCCGAGAACGAGTCGAGGCGCTCAAAACCCTGGAAATCGGTCTCAGTGGACGAGACCCCCTAGATTTCGGGACCGTTAGGGGCCCCGGATTCGACTCCCGGGCCCCCGACCAAATTCCTCTGACCGGCTGTGATCGGGTTAGATTGCCGCCGCCTCGTTGATCTGCAGAACTCCTCCGCGGCCGATGAACGGATGGTCGGCGAGCAGCTTGGCCGCGGCATTCAGGTCGGCGGCCTCGATCACGGAGTAGCCGTTAAACGGCCCGTCGGCGAGACCGTCCTTGGTGCCATCGCTTGAAAGCGTCCGCGCAGCGCCGATCGGCGCTCCAGGGTCCACCAGCGCCGGGCCCACCTTGCCGGCCCAATGCATGAAGGCGTCGCGAGCCTTGGCCATTGACCCCGCATCGTGGGGCATGTTGCCGCCGTGATAAGTGACCAGAAATCTAGGCATCTAAGTCCTCCTCGACAGTAGAGATTGAGGGCAGGTTACCGCCCGAGAGCATTTTCGGCCATGCTTCGGGCGACGAAAGATCTGTCCTAGCGTCCGGGTCTTGCACCCCGCCGAATACAAGCTGTGCTGGACGCTACGACAGCTAAGGAGTAGAACTACGCCATGGATCCGTTGAGCGTGGCCCTGCGCAGCCTCCAAATGTCCGGATCATTGATCGCCCGCGCCGAGCTGACCGCGCCGTGGGGCGTGGGCCTCGAACGGTTCGGCGCCGCGGTCTTTCACGTGATTCTCTCGGGATCTGGATGGCTTCGGACAGACGAGGGCCGTACGATCCGCCTCTCCGCCGGCGACGTGGCCGTGCTGATGCTCGGCCAGCGCCACGAGCTCATGAGCGAACCGGGCGTGCCAATCACCTCGTTCGCGGACCTGATGCAGCACTGTGTTCCGGGACGTTTTCCGTCGATCGCCATCGCCGGCGGCGGCGATCACGCCACAGTGCTGTGCGGCTTCTTCAAGTTCGAGCGCACATCCAGCCATCCTCTGTTGCGAGCGCTGCCGGACCTGATCCACGTCAACGCCGGCTCGGGCCCCGGAATGATCGAGGGCCTTGTCGCGATGGCGGATGGAGAGTCGGCGATGCCGGTCCCTGGCTCCGGCGCGCTGACCGATCTACTCTGCGGACTGTTGCTGGTGCAGGTCCTGCGCGCGCAGTTGGCCGTCGATTCGCGCGCGGCCGCGCCATGGATCCACGGCCTTGAGGACGCGCGCGTTGGGACAGCGCTCGAACTCATCCACGAGTCGCCCCAGACGGAATGGACAGTGGCGCGGCTTGCATCCGCAGTTGCAATGTCACGATCTAACTTTGCTCTGCGCTTCGCTGTATGTGTCGGCGAATCGCCGATGCGCTACCTGGCACGATGCCGCATTATTCGTGCGGCGCAGCTGTTGGACGCGGAACGCCTGTCGGTCACCGAAGCTATGCAGCGCGTCGGCTACGAGTCGGAGTCGAGCTTCACGAAAGCATTCCAGCGACATCTCGGGTCCACGCCGGCGGCCTACCGAGGGTCGGAGCGGCGAAGTCGTCCTGGTGAGGTTGTACGACGGCAAAAGTCGATCAGGATCGCGGACACACGATCGACACGTCCTCTTGACGATCAACTTCCGATGGCTACTGAAGCCGGCTGATATTCTTCCGCGGCGGTGGTGGGCCTCCCTGAGCATCCTCGCGCGCCCTCATTAGTGCCTGTCGTCCCCGCCTCGACCTCGTCCTCGAGAATTTCGCGGAGCGGGTTGTTCGGACCTTTCGCCACGAGTGCCCAGACCACGTCATCGTTCTCAACGAGCGACATCTGGCCATGTTGCTCGCCGAGTTCGTGCACTACTACTACCAAGATCGTCCTCATCGCACGCTTGAGCAGGAGACTCCGGTCCAAGTCCGCTGAGATCAGGAGGCGCCGTTGTCAGCCGACCCATTCTGTGCGGACTTCATCACGCCTACGCGATGGCGGCATAAGCGATGTAGTTTTGCCGTCCTACACCTCGCTGAAGTCGTATCACCTACTGCAGGCGGTCCGCGGCGGCCTCCTGAGGAAGCTCGGCCGGTCCGAGGAGGCACGCGCCGGGTCCACGGAATGCGCCGCGGAACAGATGGCAGGCTAGGGCCTGGCGCTGGTTTCGTCTCCAGGTCGGTTTTCTGACGCGGGTTTGATGCGTCCGGCCCGTCATTCCGAGGTAGAACGGCGTTCTTTTCATTCTGGTGCGGGGGCGGCCGCGGATGCAGAGGCTTCAAGCAAAGCCTTCAACTGCGCGAGGTCCTTACGATTCGCCCGTCGCATCGCCGCTGCCATGAAGGGAGCGCCAATCTTCGAGAAGCCAGTAGGCTTGCCGCGGTTGCGCAGGGTCATACGAGTGGCACCTTCGCCACGCGGCTCCCAGGTATAAGTGGTTTCCATAGGAAAGGGACCTTCGGCCGTTCGCATGAGCAGGCGCTCGCCGGGCACGAATTCAACGATTTCGTACGTGTAGGCTAGGCGGCGTCCAAGGAAGTGAGCCACGAACGCGATCCGAGACCCGACCCGGATCGGCGGCTTGGTCTTCCAATCGACGGACTCGATATTGACGTACCACCGCGGCGCATTTGAGGGGTCCCCGGCGTACGCAGCTACCTGATTACGGGGACGGTTGATCACGACCTCGGTTACTACGTCAACTGCCACCGTCACCCTCCAAGGCCCATCTCACGCGAAAAGGCCCGCCAGCTTGGTGGTGTATAACGACCACCCGCCCCGGTGTGAGTCCCTCTCCTCATCAGTGGGGAGGCCGGTGTGACGAAGCCGAAGTATCGTGCCCTGCCCGTCAGGGGTCAGCGTGATCTCGACCATGGACGAACCGGGAGGCACCGCATCTTGGTCTTGCCAGCCCCACGTAATCAACACCCGGTGCGGAGGATCAACCTCCCGATACTCGCCCACGGCCACATGCTCGCCATCGACGTCGATGCGATACTGCCCGCCAGGTCGTGGATCGAGCTCTGCTCCAACGCCCATCCAGGCAATGAACTTATCCGACTCGGTGAGATAGGAGAAGACGGTCGCGGGGGAGGCGCCGATCCTCTGTGTGACCTCAACCGCTGCGCCACCCTCGATCAGCTCTTCGACCTGTTCCTCTCCTCAGCCTCAGCCAGTAGGCGGAGGCGGTCGACTTTCCGCGCCCACATCCCGCACAGGTATGCCTCAAGCGGTCGCAACGCGTCCCTGTTCGCCCTGTAGAGACGGCTCGTCCCGACGCGTCGCTCGGAAATTAGTCCGGATTCTCGCAGCACTCGCAGATTTTGCGAGATCGCGGGCCAGCTTACGTCAAAGGTGGCCGCAATCTCTCCGGCCGAGCGTTCGCGAGCCCACAAGAGGCGGACGATCTCGCGACGTCGGGGACTGGACAGAGCCATCAGAGCGTCTTGCATATGACCTTCCAATAGTTTAAGGTACAGCTTAATTAAGTCAAGTCTTTAGGAGGTTCAAAATGGCAGTTTCGCTCGTGCACAGCGTCACCATCGAGGCCGACGCGAACAAGATCTATGAAGCGATCTCAACCGGTAAGGGACTGGCAAGCTTCTGGACCCGAGACAGCCACGCGGAACCAAAGGTTGGCTCCATAGCCCAATTTGGCTTTGGCGGACCGAGCCTGGAACTGAAAGTTGAGGAATTGAAGCCGGGGAAGCTGGTGCGTTGGTCGAGCCACGGCGGCTTTCCCGAGTGGGTAGGTACCAAGATAATTTGGGAGATCGGCCCGGCCGAGAAAGGCGGGTGCGAGGTCAAGTTCACCCACGCCGGATGGCCGGCGGAGCTTCCTCAGGCCGACCTCGCGTCAGTCAATTACACGTGGGGCAGGATTGTCGGCAGGCTCAAGAAGTACCTTGAGACCGACAAGGCCGTCCCCTTCTTTCCATAGAGATTGTCGGTGTCTTGCTGCAGCGCCGATCGAACTGACCGGCGCTGCTGAAGGCATCTTGATCAAGGTTCAAGGCAAAGCCGAGCAGGCGCTGACCATATGTTCGACCAGGTGCGGGTCATGCTCTCGCTCCAGATCGCGCAGGTGATCGAGTACGGTGGCCCGGATGCTGATCTCGATAGCGGATGCCTGCGCGACGCTGTGCAGGCGTCTCTGATTACGTTTGGGCCGACCACTCTAGATAAGCGGTAGTCAACGCAAGCTGACGGCGTGGCTTACCGGCCTGGCGTGGCCCAGTCTTGCAGCCGAAGACCTCGCACTCTTGCAAACTCTGGCGAGTTTGCGGTGACCAATGTCGCCTTGTGCCGGAGCGCTTGGCCGGTTTACCGAGCCCTTCAAGGGCTGCGCGAACCCGGCCAGAATGCTCCGCGTCTTCTGCGGTGAAGTCCATAACCTTCAAGAGGACCTGACAGGAAGGTGGCGATGGGTTCGGCGTTCGCCTTGAGGCGCTGGCTCTTGGCAACTCCGTACCAAAGCTCGAAAAGCACCACAGAGGAGGTCGCGATTACATCGTCACCCGCACTGACGCGCGCAAAGCGTTGGCGCACCGTCTCAGGCCGACCATTGATCAACGCGATACAAGCATTGGTGTCGAGCAGGTAGGTCAATCGAGGATCTTGCGGGAGGGTGTGATGGGCTGATCGCGTCCGTCGGTCATGAAGTCGCCCGGGCCAGCACTTGTCTAGCCGGGCGAACCAGTCCTCGACGTCAAGGACAGGCTCGAGGAGTCCCCGGTGTTGACGCGCCGGACCTGAACCTTCTCGCCACGGAAGCGAAACTCTTTGGGCAGCCTGACCGCCTGGCTCCGGCCATTACGGACAGTTTTGCTACTACGCGCTCAGGCATTGGAACCTCCGATCGTGAGAACATTGAAGCTCTAATTGGTCTATACCGAAAGTATATTCCGACGTAGTAGTTCATGTAGCAATCTGGCCCACCTCAGTAAACAGAATCAACCCGAACGCCGCTCGGCGACTCTTGAAACGATCCAGAAAACCTCAAAACAGTCTTCGTGGATGAGACCGCCGAGATTTCGGGACCGTGAGGCCCCGGGTTCAAATCCCGGGCCCCCGACCAGTTTTTGAACTCAGAATCAGCGAATCCGATGGTTCTCAGGCGATCGCCGGGTCACAGGGAAGTCACAGATTTTCTTGGAACTCGGTGGCGGAAGCCCCGTCTAAGTGGATTGCGAACCGTCAATTGAACTCGCTCTCGGCTATCGCACAGCCGATATATCAGCACGCGCACGGCCCCTGGACCGTGAGGCGCCTGGGTTCGAAAATCAAAGGCGCAGTCCACGCCGGTGTGCTGCCGACGCACAGGTCAGGACCGTGAGGCACCCAGTTCGAAATCGCCAAATCCCGGGCTCCCGACCAACTTTTGAACTCAGCGTGGCGCCTGCAGTGGTTAGGCTGCGACCCCGCCGGCGCTAATGGTGGAAGACCGCACTTCGTTGTGACCGGCCCAACAGGCCGTGACTTTCGGCACACGGCTAGGCTACGTCCTGGCGTGCCAGCAGGACGGTCGTGAGCAGAATGCCTGCGAGGGTGACGCCGGCCAGCACGCTCACCGACGGCCACAGGTCGGCTTCGATCACGCCGGGCAGGGTCTGGTTGCCGATGTGCGCGAGCACCGATTCCACGTAATGGCGGATCGAGATCGCGGCGGGACCCTTACCGAGGCTGGCGATGCCCGCCTCCCAGATCACAACGTAAATGAGGCCGAAGATCAGTGCGTTCCTGACGCGCAGGCCGAAGCCGATAAAGAGGGCAGCGTAGGCCAGGTTGGCCAGGGTGACGGCCGCCGCCGCGGCCGAGAACGCGTCCCAGCTCGCGCCTGCCAAGAAAACGGCCGCCAGTGATGGCCCGAGCGTGAGCGGCAGCGTGATTGTCAGCGTCGCCGCCAGCGCGACGAGGACCACCTTCCAGCGGCCCACCGGTCGCAGCCATACATAAACCAGCGTCCCGTCCTGAGCGAGGTCGCCCAGCGCCGAGGTCGAGAATACCAGCGCCACCACGGGCACGAACAGCGCCAGCGCGGCCGCGTCAAGGAGTACGAACGTGTCGGCCTCGCGGCCCTTATAGTCGCTGACGCGGATCGAGTAAGCGATCAGGTCGAGCAGCGCGCCCCCGGCGAGGAACGCAAGCAGGCGGCCGCGGGTGAGTGAAGTGCGCAGCATGATGCGGTACAGCGCGATCACGGCGATCGCCTCGCGACCAGGTAGCGAAACACGCTTTCGAGGTCGTCATCGAGCGGTGCCACTTCCAACAGCTTCAGTCCTAGCTCCTGCGCCAGCCGCGGCAGCCGGCGGCGGAACGGCGAGACCGACATCGTGTCGATGACGACTGCGTCGTCTCCTGCCGTCTGGACGGCCGAGATGGTGGCCGACGCCATCAGCCCCGACGCAAGCTTCAGCGGATCGCTCGAGCGCAACCGGATCCGGTGCGGCCGGTCGTCCAGGAGCAGCCGTATCGCATGGAAGTTTCCCTCCGCAGCGAGCTTACCCTCGGCGAGCACCAGCACCGTCGAGCTCAGCTCCTGCACCTCCTCCAGCACGTGGCTCGACACCAGCACGCAGCGGCCCTCGGCGCCGAGGCTGATGAGGAGCTGGGCCATGCGCGATCGCTGTCGCGGATCGAGGCCGTTGAGCGGCTCGTCGAGGATGAGGATCCGCGGCTCGTGCACGATCGCCTGCGCGATCTTCACCCGCTGCCGCATGCCCATCGAATAGCTGCCGAGGTGGCGCCGGTCGTCGGGGTCGAGCTCGACGGTCGCGATGGCCTTGCGCGCGGCTGCCCACGGATCAAGCAAGCCCTGGAGGGCGCCCGCCATGGCAACGAACTCGAGCGCGTTCACGCCCGGCGGCAGGCGCTCCTCCTGGGGGACCAGGCCCAGGATCCTGCGCACATCGACGTTCGTGCGCGGGTCCTTGCCGATGACTCGCACGGTGCCTTGCGACGGCGTGGTGAGACCACAGAGGATGCGGATCAGCGACGACTTTCCGGCGTCATTAGGCCCGAGCAGCGAAGTAAGCCCAGGGCCGACCGCCGCGCTCACGCCGCTGAGCGCCACGACCTCCCCATACCACTTGGCGACGTTGTTGACTTCGATCAGCGCGCCACTGTTCGCCATCACTTACGTCCCTCGCCCCAATAGCGATAGGCCAGCACTGCGAGTCCCGCGACAACCCATCCGGCTGCCGCGGCCTCGAGCTGCCAGGTGTCGACGTTGACCGCTGCGTAGCGGACCAGCGGCGCCCCGTGGACGTGGAGCATCAGGTCGATCGGCAGCTCATTGACGTTCAGCAGCACCACCCAGCCCGGAGCTTTCAGCGGCCCGCTGAGAATCCCGAGCGCCGCCCCGGACAGCACGAACGTGAGGATGATCCCTGCCGAGGCGAACGAGCTCCGGTCCGTGAGGCTCGAGAGGGCCAGCCCGATGGTGGCGTAGAGCATCGCCATCGCGAGACCGGCGGCAACGATCTGGCCCAGGGTCTTGAACCAGTCGAGCACGTTGACGGGGGCGTGCCCCAGCAGGGAGTAGCTGATGAACAAGATGATCAATGGACACACGGTCCACTGCGAGAGGACCGACCAGGCTGCCGCCACCTTCGCTGCCACATAGGCGGCCGGGTTCAAGTTCGACGTCATGTACATCCGAAGCGTTCCGTGCCGGCGATCCGGGCAGATGAGCTCGGGCATCGTGAACGCCACGAAGATGTAGGTCGCAGGTAAGGCGAAGAAATAGAAGTCCCAGTAGGTCAAGAGCGGCCCGCCGGCACTGACCTGTGCGCCAACCGGCGCGAAAGTCGCCGCGAGCGCGCCGCCCACCGTCGGCGCGTATGCGACAAGGAGGACGATGGACGGGACGATCCTGTAGCGCGTCGATCGCTTCCACCCGATGACCCAGGCGATCGAGTGCACGTACAGGGAGAAGAAGGCGTAGCCGATGCCGAGGCGCTTGCCCTGGTAGCGCTGGAAGCGGCGGTCGGCGACGACTGCCTGGCCAGGCTGCATCGAGTCGGTCGAAAGCGGTGTGCGAATGCTCATTTCGGTGGCATCTCATCGAGCTCGAACAGCTCACCCAGGGTTGCCTGACCGGTCTCCATCCGCCGCAGCTCGAGGTCGAGCTTGATTACGCCCTCGACCACCACGTTATGGATGCCGGCTTTCGACTTCGGCGCCGTCAGCCTCAGGTCGTCCTTGGCGGTGGCGGCGAAGCCTTTGGCACTGAGGAACTCGGCCAGCTGCCTGGCGCCCGCGACGACCTCGATCACCAGCGGCATCTTGCCGCCCAGCAGCGACTTGATGCTGCCGCTGCGGACGACATTGCCGCCCTCGAGCATCACGATGTTGTCGCTCACCTGCTCCACCTCACCCAGCAGATGGGAGGAGATGAGGACGGTGAAGCCAAGGTCGGTTCCGATCCTGCGCACAAGCGCGAGCATGTCGTCGCGCTGGATGGGGTCCAGTCCGTTGGTCGGCTCGTCGAGCAGGATCAGCTCTGGGTCGTGCACGAGCGCCTGCGCGAGCTTGACCCGCTGTCGCTGGCCGGTGGACATGGTGCCGATGGGCCGGAACCGCTCCTCACCGAGGCCCACCTCGAACAGGACCTCGCTGGCTCGCACGATGGCCGACCGCCGCGGGATGCCACGCATCTCGGCAAAGTGCCGGACCAGCTCGTTGGCCTTTACGTCGGGGGGAAAACGCTCGTCCTCGGGCGCGTAGCCGATGCGCTGTCGCAGCTTCCAGCCTGCCGTCAGCGGGTCCATCCCGAGCACCTGCAAACTGCCGGCGTTGGGTCTGAGAACCCCGAGCAGGATATTGATCAGTGTCGTCTTGCCGGCTCCGTTGGCGCCGAGCAGGCCGGTGACTCCCTTCTCCAGCTCGAAGCTGACATCGCTGAGCGCGAGCACGTTGCCGTACTTACGCTGAACGTGCGAGGCCGACGCGATCACATCTGTGCAACTTCCAGCGCTCAACCTCCGATTGCTGGCGGTAGTCTCGACGGCCATCGAAACTACTCCCTGCTCGTTTTCGTGGTGGCTTTTCGCCACGCCTGGGCAAGGCTACCGGGGTCGAATGCCGCTTTGGGTATGAAGGCGTTGGCCCCAGAGGCGCCGATCCGAGTGGCAAAGTTCTCGATCTCGTACGTCGACAGCAGAAACACGACCACATCACGGTTCTCGGCTCGAATTCGGCGCGCGGCCTCCAGACCATCGACCCCCGGCAGAACTACGTCCATCAGGATCAAGTCCGGGTGCAGGCCACTCGCCGATGCGATGGATTCCTCGCCAGTGAGGGCTTCGCCAACCACAACAAAACCGTCGGTGGACGCGATGACCTCGCGCGCCGCCGCACGAAACGCAGGTTGGTCGTCCACGATCAGCACTCTCACCGTCATCCCCGCGAAGGTAGCGAGAGGATTGATCCAATCCAAGGGTGCCAACACCACCACCTTTGGGCAGGCCAGCCCCAACCACCTGTGTTCAAATTGGCGCGATGCCGATTCGGGTCGTCCTCGCGGATGACAGTTACATAGTGCGCGAAGGAGTTCGCGAGCTCATGCGAGGACTCGACGACATCACGGTCGTGGCCACGTGCTCTGACTTCGACTCGCTGAAGGCGGCGATTGACCGGGAACGTCCAGACGTCGTGCTGACCGATATCCGGATGCCGCCAAGCAATACCGACGAGGGCATCCGGATTGCAGAGGGTTTGCGCGGGTCATCCCCGACTGTCGGCGTCGTAGTGCTGAGTCAGTACTCCGACGCCGAATACGCTCTGGCTCTGCTCGACAAGGCGGCGGCCGGCCGCGCATATCTATTAAAGGAAAGGGTCACCGACCTCGATCAGCTGACCAACGCCATAAGAGAAGTCGCGCGGGGCGGCTCCGCGATCGACTCGAAGGTCGTCGAGAGCCTGATCGCAGCTCGCACTCGCCAGGCGAGATCTCCCCTGGCCGGCCTGACCCCTCGGGAGGCGGAGGTGCTGGCCGAGGTCGCACAAGGGAAGAACAACGCCGCCATCGCCTCTAGTCTCCACCTCACGGAAAGGGCGGTCGAGAAGCACATCAACTCGATCTTCTCCAAGCTCGGGCTGAGCGAGGAGGAGGCGGTTCATCGGCGGGTCAAAGCCACTCTCACCTACCTGGCGGCCAAGGCACCAGAAAAGCGCTGAGCCAGGGTGCGGCCGGGTGGCCAGCACCACCTGGCATGTTCGGCTGACCACCTCGCAAGACGCCAGCCGACACCATGGACTGGACCCGCAGGCAGGCCATACGTTGTAGCGCGGAGGTTGATGAATATGCTGCAACACATGGACGGGGCGATCGTCCAGGCCCGCCGGCTGCGCAAGAGCTACCACGGTGCGGATGAGGTCGAGGTCCTGCGCGGCATCGACCTGACGGTCGAGCGCGGCGAGATGGTCGCCATCATCGGTCCGTCAGGCTCCGGCAAGACCACGCTGCTCAACTGCCTATCGGGGCTCGACTCCTTCGACGCCGGCCAGGTCGTGATCGACGGTCAGGATCTCTCTTCGATGTCCGACCGCGCCCGCACCACCTACCGCAGACAGAACATGGGCTTCGTCTTCCAGGCGTTCAACCTCCTCCCGGTGCTCAGCGCGGTCGAGAACGTGGAGATCCCTCTGTTGCTGCAAGGCCTGACATCAAAAGAGGCACGCCGGCGGTCGCTGGACATGCTCGAAACCCTGGGCCTGGCCCACCGCGCCCATCACCGCCCGGACCAGCTCTCCGGCGGCGAGCAGCAGCGCGTGGCGGTGGCCCGGGCTTTGGTCCACAAGCCGGCGGTGGTCTGGGCCGACGAGCCGACCGGCAACCTCGATTCCGAGGTCACCAACGTGATCGTCGAGCTTCTGGTGCGTATGAACAAGAGCGGGCAGACGATCGTGCTCGTGACCCACAACCCGCAGGTCTCGGAGCGGGCGCAGCGCACCGTACGCATGCGTGACGGCCGCATCGAAGCGACGAGGGAACTCGCGGAGGTCCTCCGATGATGCTTGCCGCGATAGTGATTGCGCTCTTCCTGCTCGCCTATGCGGCGCTTGCCGTGATCGTGCTGCGTCGTCCCCTCCTGGGGCGGCTGGCTTTGCGCGAAGCGATTCGCCGCCCGGGACAGTCGGCTTTGATCGTTCTCGGCTTGATGGTCGGGACGACGGCCATCTACTCGATGCAGTTGCTGTCGGATTCAGTGATCCAATCCGACAGCCAGACCGCACAAACGGCGTGGGGAAGCGTCGACCTGGTCATTGCCGACGGTGGACGCTTCTTCGACCAGTCAGTGGCAACTGACCTGGCTGCCGACGGCAGAGTGAAATCGTCAACCTCCGGAGTGCAGGGCGGCGTCGAGCTGAACGGCTCGGTCATCGATCTCGACCGAAACAACGCGAAGCCCCTGGTCCTGCTCTTCGGATTCGATCCAGCAGCGCAGGGGCCCTTTGGCGCCTACATGCTTCGAGACGGCCGGAAAACATTCGGGACGGACTTGGCCGCTGGTGATGTGCTCCTCTCGGCCTCGCTGGCGGATGCGCTCCAGGCGCAGATCGGCGATCGACTGACTGTCGCCGCCAGTCCAGACCAGACGGCTGAACTGCGCGTCGCCGGGATTGCCGAAGCCACTGGACCGGGCGCATACGGCCTCCGCCCGGCGGTGTTCGCGCCCATGATCAGCATCCGGCTGTTGACCGGCCGGCAGGAGATCAACGTGATTCGAGTCGCCACCGCCGGCAACGGCCGGGCTGAGCTGGACCGGGCGCACGACGCGGCGAACACCATCCGAACCGCTCTGGCGGCCCTTCCAAGTGGTCGCGACCTTCGTGTCCGCGAAGCCAAAAGAGAGGACATCGAGGCGGCGACGGCGACCGCCAATACGACCGCTGGGGGCATCTTCACCGCCTTCGGCCTGCTGATCGCCCTTGCTGGCGTGACCCTGGTGGTCACCCTGGCCCTGGCGCTCGCCGAGGAGAGGCGTCCTCGGCACGCGGTGCTCCGAGCGTTGGGGCTCACGCGATCGAGCCTTATCGTCCTCCTGGTGCTGGAGGGTGGTTTGTACGGCGCGGTCGCAGCGCTGCTCGCGCCCATCTCGGGCGGGCTGCTGGGCTTGTTCATCGTGAAGGTCGTCGCGCGCTTCCTCCGAACCAACGAGATCGGCGTGTGGGCAACCCAGCTCGAGCCAGCGTTTGTGCCGGTCTCAGTCGCCGTTGCCGTTGCCATCGGCGGCCTGATCACCCTCGCGGCGCTCTTGGCGACCTCGTTCCGAAGCTCCCGGATGGAGATCTCGTCAGCGGTCAAGAATCTGCCGGAACCGCCTCGCCAGCAGAAACGATCGACTTGGCTTACGGTGGCGCTCGCTATCCTCGGCCTTGCCTCCGCCGGCGCGCTGTCGGTCGGCAATCCCCCTATCAGGCTTGCCGCCGGTGCCGCGCTGATTCTGGTGGCCGCGGCGGCGGCACGCACGTGGCTTTCGGCGAGGGTGCTGGCCACGCTGGCCGGCGCCGCGCTTGCCACTTGGGCAGGGGTCAGCGCGGCCGCCGTGCCTCTGGATTCAAATGCCGGCTTGCTTGTCATAGCGCTCGCCTCGCCGCTGGCCGTCTTTGGGCTGAGCCTGCTGCTTGCGTCCAACCTGCGAGTGCTGGCGACCGCTGCAGGCTGGCTGTCGGGGGGTATGAAGGCGACCTTGGCGCCCTCTCTCGCCTACCTCACGCGGCGCCCTCTCCGGGCCGGCCTCGGGACCGGTGCGTTCGGGCTGGTGCTTACCTTGATGACGATCATCACTGTGTTTGGTCAGGACCCGATCGTCGCTGATACCAAGGCCTTCAACCAATACGACATTCGGGTGTCCGCTCCCACCGATCCCGGGCTCAGGCTTCGAGACTCGGTGCGCCCCGAGAGCGTTCGCGACATGGCCC
>JALZAL010000343.1 GCA_030948325.1 Candidatus Dormiibacterota bacterium | reverse complement strand
TGCGTTTCTGTCAGGGGAACGGCAAACACCACGAGGTGGTCGGGGAAGGAGTTCTCAGGCCAGTTCGTCACCCGGTAGCGGGACACGCCGCCGGTGCCTTCTACCGTGTACGGCGTGCTGGGTGTGTCGGTGGCGCTCTTTGGCAGCGAGCTCGGCAGTATCGGCCTCGCTGACGAAGTTGAGGAGCCGAACTGGACCCGACAGGCAGCGATGACAGCCCCGTCCGGGCCGATCAGCTCCGTGATGGTTCCGGACGGAAAGCTGGTCGACGATCCCGGCCCGCGCAACTGACAATCGGGGCTGGTGAGCACGGCCACCGCTGTGTTGACCGTCGAGCGCGAGGCAAGCTGGTCGTCGATGCGATTCAGGAGCGCCCTTTGCAGTGCGGCGTAGGTCGCGATGTCTGAGATCAGGAGCCCGAGCACCACGAGC
Source organism: Candidatus Dormiibacterota bacterium (assembly GCA_030948325.1). The sequence continues at coordinate 2,057 of JALZAL010000343.1, read as the reverse complement.
GTGATGACGCCGATGAGCAGTCGCCCACGTAGAGACAGGGTCATGGCCTCGGGGCGCGCAGGACGTAACCGACGCCGCGGACGGTCTGCAGGAGTGGCGGCTCGAAGCGATCTACCTTGCGACGCAGGTAGCTGATGTAGGTCTCTAGCACGCTTGCGTCGCCGCCGAAGTCATAGTGCCAGACGTGATCGAGGATCTGGCTCCGGGTCAGCACTCGTCCCGTGTTGACGAGCAGATAGCGAAGCAGCCGGTACTCGGTGTTGGTCAGCTCGACCACCTGGCCTTGACGGCGGACCTCGTGGCCCTCGTCGTCCATCTCGAGGTCGGCGAGCGTCAGCTTGCCGTCCTCGGGCTCGTTGGCCCCGTGCCTTCTCAGCACGACGCGGACCCGGGCCATGAGCTCCTCGACGCTGAACGGCTTCGTCACGTAGTCATCTCCACCGATCGTCAGCCCGTGGACCTTGTCCTCAGTAGCATCCTTGGCGGTGAGGAAGATGATCGGGACCTTGTGGCCTGCAGAATTCAGGCGCCGGAGCACTTCCATCCCATCGATGTCGGGCAGCATGACGTCGAGGATCACGAGGGCGGGGGAGAACTGCGATACCGCGGTCACGGCCCCGCGGCCGGTGGCGGCCGTCTTTACCGTGAAGCCCTCATAGCGCAATGCCATCGACACCAGCTCAGTGATATTGGGCTCGTCGTCGACGACCAGGACCCGGGCCCCGTCCTTGCTCACGATCTTAATGCTGCGTCGATTGCCTGTGAATTTGCTGAGAAATAGGTGGGAACTAGCTTGGCGCCGGCCATCCCGAGATTCGATGAATGGATCCCGTCCGGTCGACCAGGCGCGCTGGGAGCCGGTTCGACTCCAGCCACTGAAGGGCGGCTGCGCCCATGACGATGGCGGCGGTCGAGGCGACATTCGCATCGACGCACGTGCCGGCAACCACTGTCGCCGTCCTCCAGGGCCCGTCGCTGGGCAGGCCGGTGGCCGGATCGATGATGTGGTGCAGCGCAATCCCGCCACGCGTCCACCGGCGGACTGTCGTACTCGAGGTCGCGATCCCTCCCGACCTGATGCTGATCGTCTCCTCGCCTACCTCGATGGGGGCGCCGCTGTCCTCGCTCGCCTGGATGAGCCAGCCCTCGGCGGGCGGCTCGCCCGCGACGGCGATGTCACCGCCAAGGCTCACCAGCACGCCTCCACCGCCGATCTTCGCGAGCGCTGCTGCGGCCGCGAGGTCTGAGGCCAACGCTTTTGCGGTGGCGCCGAGGTCGATCTCAACCCCCCGCGGCACCCGGACGGTTCGCGACGCTTCGTTGAAAGCTATCGCGTGCCAGCCGGGGACGCGGCTTACCACGAGGTCGATCGCCATCCCATCCGCCGCCACGTCTGCGAAGTCCGCGTTGTAGCCGGCCAGCTTGATCGCGGACCCGATGGTCGGATCGACAGCTCCCCCCGTGAGGCGCGCGCCACGAAGGGCGGCGGCGATCAGGCTGGTCAGCAGAGGGCTGACGATGACTTCTCGCTCGGGCGTTGCATTGAGGCGGCTGAGCTCACTGTCTTCGTTAAAGCGGCTGGCCGCCAGATCGACGGCTCGCACGAGCTCATCCACCGCGGCTTTGGCCGCAGTCAGGTCCGAGGGCCGGGTCACCACCACTCTGAGCGAGCCGCCCAGCGCTCGATCGTCGGCAGCGGCGACGGATGTCGCGCTCATGCTCGGAACGGTTTGCGCGCAGCAGGTGTCGAGTGTGGCCCTCCTGGTGGCGTGCGCTCTTGCCGCTTCAGCGCAAGCGCCAGGACCGGGCAGCCGTCAACTGCACGCTGCGCATGAGGCACCAGCGCTGCCGGAATCGCGCCCGGCGTGATGATGGGATATCCCCAATCGTCCAAACGGATCATTTCGGGAAAAAGCTCTGCGCACAACCGATGCCCGTCGCATTTCGTGCGGTCGATCCACATCTCGAGGTTCGGCACGTCAGGAGACCTTGCGACCGTGCGCGCCCGCAGCGGCTGCGAACTCTGACTCGAAAACGCTCAACGCCGACTGCAGGAA
>JALZAL010000329.1 GCA_030948325.1 Candidatus Dormiibacterota bacterium | reverse complement strand
CCTTTCGGCAGATTGCGCTGGTGTTGATCGTACTGACGCACAACACCTCTTGCAGTGGATCTCGCGGACGCGGGCCCGCCTGAGAGCCGCATCGCTGAGCTCACGGATCGCTGAAGCTTGCGCCGTCGGGGCGTCGGCGAGCCATTAGCAAGTCTGACCGCCGAAGCAGGCAGCGCGGTCTGCCGAATCGGTTTTCCGAGCGCTGGGTCGACGACGCGTGCAGTCTAGGAGGGCGATGCAACGTCCGGGCTAGTTCGCGAAGAACTTCGCAATCGGATCCTGGTAAAAGGTCGGGTAGCCCAGCGAGATGTGCTCGATCCATTCCGCCGGGATACCTGCGTGATCGATCACGAGTCGCGTTCCCTCGCCGGCCGCCTCGATCGTAAAACGAACCGTGGAGTAGACGCCTGGCTCCCAGGCCGAAGGATGCGCAGTGCCAAAACGCCACGCCTGCACGACCCGCTGGCCCGGCACAAGCTCGATCTGCCGGCCCTCCACCCGACCACCGAAGAGCGAGAAGGAATCGCCTTCGCGATCTGTGATCTCGGCCGACTGCCCAGTTGCAGCGCTGAACAGGCTGCCGCTGGTGAGCAGGTCGAACACCTGCTGAGGCGGTGCGGCGATGAGCGTTTCCTGATGGATGGACATCGCAGTTACCTCCCTTCTGCTTCGCGGCGAGCTCTGTCACCGGGGCTGCCGTACGGGCTTCCGCGGCCAACCTCGAGGTAGTCGCGCAGGCTCGTCATGATGTAGTAGTTCCAGCTGCGAGTGCACATGTCGATGCACTCCAGTTCCTCGCTCAGTCCTTGGTGACGGAAGTGGAGCTCGGATGCGCCGCCGTCGACCGGGGTGACGGTGAATGTGGGCCTGGTTCCGATCCAGTCGGGGAGGAAGGGGCAGTCGGTGACGGTCCATCGCACCAACGTCGGCCGGGTCGCCTCGTCGACGTGGATCACGAGCGGTTCGGGGGCGTTCATGATGAACCTGAGCTCGCCCCCGGTCTCACCCGACCCGGTGGCAGGGTTCCACCATGCGGCGAGCCCGGCGACGGTGGTGAGCGCGTCGAAGAGGGCGCCGGGCGATGCGTTCACGCGAATGGTCGTCTGGTAGTCCGCAGAAGTTGCGGAGCGTTGCTCGGTGCTGGTCATGCCAATAGTTCCTTTCATTCCGATGTGTTGTTGGCTGTGGTGGCCACCGGGGCGGACCTGTCGAGGTAGTCCTTTAGCGTTTCGAGGCGGTTGTCCCAGTCGTGGGCCAACGCGGCCAGGAACTGCTGCGCCACCTGCACGCGCGCTGAGTGGAGGCGGTAGCGGATCCGCCGCCGCTCGCCGGGCTCGGGGACGACGAGACCTGCGTCGGCGAGCAGGACGAGGTGTTTGGCGATCGCCTGGCGCGTAATCGGCAGGCGATCGGCCAGATCGGTGGCGGTGGCCGGACCGTGTGCCCCCAGCGTGGCCAGGATCGCGCGCCGGGTGGGGTCGGCCAGGGCGATGAAGACCTGCTCCGCGATCGCCTCAACGTCAGGTGGCATCGAGGTGGTCCGCCAGCTCGCCGAGCTCGCGCGCCCATCCCTCGGCGTGGCTGTTGTAGGTGTTGCGACGGGACGGCTCGGGCAGTTGTGCGAACCCGGTCTCGACTACCCGCAGCCGCGTGCCGGCATCCACCGCTTCGAGGGTGAATTCGACATAGGTCCGGCGCGGATCGTCCTCGGGCAGGTCCGGGAGTCGCCAGGTGAAGCCGAACACCGTCGGCTCCTCGACGCGTTCGACGCGCATGTCGGCTGTCACCCCGCTGCTGAACGTCATCTGTGCGGCCCCGCCCGGGCGCAGGTCGAGTGTCGCCTGGTCACCGAACCAGGCAGACAGGCCTTCGGGCGTGGTGAGCGCGGCCCACACCTTCGCCGGCAGGTGAGCGAGCTCGACGCTGCGCTCGATCCGGTCAGGAAACCCCATCGCCGCCTCCTCTATGTAGCAACTCATCGGTTGCGATAATATAGCAACCGCTTGGTTGCGTCAATACCCGGCCGGCACGCGACGGCTGGCGACGGCTGACGAACGAGTCATCCTTGGCACAGCAATTTCGCGCCGACGGCCCGCCGCAAGAAGGCGGGGGCCGGCCTCAGGCAACGAGGGACTCGTGCCCCCGACGCTGTAGACGGTTTGTATGTCCAGATGAACGAACGGCCGCTGCGGGTCGGCCCTCGTCATCGACCAGGCGGAGGAAAAGTTGCGGTGACCGAACATGGCGAATGCGGCTGCGGGTCGAGGCTGGTGGGTTATCGGGGACGCGGAGGACAACGTTCTCCGATAGTCCAATCCTTAGACGAATCAAAGTTCCTCTGATGAAGGTGGCTCAAAATGTGTATCCATCCCTTGAGTTTTACTTCTGGTATGAAAAAGGTTCCTCCTGTGTGCATATCATTTCTAGTTCTTAGACGTTCAAACAGGACTTCTTCAGGCACATTAAGAAAACGAATTTCAAAGTCAGCCCCTAAGTTCTCGGCTCTAGAACGA
>JALZAL010000316.1 GCA_030948325.1 Candidatus Dormiibacterota bacterium | reverse complement strand
CCACGTGACGCCAGTGCAGCGACGTCAGGCGGCCGACGCGATGGACCAGGTCCTCGGGGCGGCTGATTGACCAAGGCGACGAACTGTCGACCACTCGACTATTTTCCTGAGGAGGAAACCCCATGATCGTTTCCGTTGAACAGCCAACACAGGCGATCGCCGAAGCATTTCGCGCGATTCAAACCCGCCACGACCGTGGAGCTGCGGACATGCTCGAGGAGTACGGCAAGCAGGAGGCTCTACCGTTGATCTCGGTTGCCAGAGCCCGCCGACTGGGTCGGATTCTATGGCTGATCGGTGGCTTGACCGAGGCGCGTCTCGACCTGGTGGATCAGGTGGCCCGCCTCTGCTGCGAGGAGCAGTACGGCAAGATAATCGGTGATTCTTCCCACGCTGAAACCGAATGCAAAGAGCTCGCCGCGGTCGTTCGGGCGCTGTCCTTCGATCCGGATTCGTGGGTCCAATTCAAGGAACCGACAACCGCTGACTTCAAGAAGCCCTCGACGGCTGCGAGGGTCCGCTAAATGGGGACGCCTCTCACTCGCGCCGAACGCATCGCCAAGGCCGCCGACCTCGTTGCCATCGGCGCTAAAACCAAGGATCCTCGCCGGCGCCGCCAGCTGGTCGAGGCCTGCGCCCGCCTGGTCGGACCGCGCGGCTCGCGCTGACTTACGCTGTCAAGGCGCGTCGGCTCTCAGCCCCCCGAGAGACGGCGCGCCGCTTCTATTCCCGCCAGAATACCCGCTCTTTAACCGGCGGTCGGCGGACCGTCGAGCGGTAGGGTCACGAGCGGGCGCCCCTCCTGGAGAAGGTCGATCACCGCTCGGAAATGCTCCCGTAGACGATCGAGCGCCGTGATTTCCGGGGTCCGCACGTAAAGGCAACGGCATCCGCGCCGGCGAACGCTGCTCCGCAGATCCGGATCGAACGTCACAACGACCAGGTCATTGGCCCACGCATATTCGACCAGGATCTCGTCGGACTCGGTCGCGAGGCCGGCGTCGCGCGCTCGAATTGTTCGATACCCGCGGCCGTTGAGCAGCAGGGCAACGGGTTCGACCATGTTCTGGTCCGTGAGGAAGGCTAGCTTGCGTGCCTGCGGGGGCGTGCCTCGACCTCGGCGGCAAGCGCCGCCCGGATGTCCTTTCCGGTGAGGTCGGGGTACAGCTGACGGATCTTAGTGACACTTGCCCCCGCACTGGAAAGGCGCTGGATCGAGGCGACCGGGATCCTGGTCCCAGCTACGACAGGTTTCGAGCCCAGCACCCCGCGGCGCCGCTCGATCTGGCCGAACGGTCTGCGATCGAGCTTGGCGATATCGCGCTCGAGCCCGTGAACGATGGCACGGAAGGGGATGGCGTAGGTCGCGATGACCTGCTCAGGCCGACGCCCGGCGCGGATTGTGCCAGCCTCCTGGAAGTAGAGGCGCCCCTTTACCTGCTCGAAACGGATCTCAGCCAAGGGCTGCTCGTAGTTCAGGCTGCGTAGGTGAGCCACGGTCCGACGGATCTCTTGCAGGCTGACGCCCTCGTTGCGGAGCTGCGTGGCGACGCGAAGTGAGACCAGATCTCGAAAGTCGTAGAGGCGCCGGCGTCCGGGCCCGCTGCGACCCGAGACGCTCGGTGACAGAAACTGGCGCTCGTCCCAATACTGGAGCTTTCGCTCGGTGAGGCCAGTAAGCCGCCGGACCTTGTCGGCACTAAAAGCGCGCATTGACAGGTCCGCCCCCATGGTAGATGCATCGTAGAACATGCGTGTTCTCTTTGCTCGGTGGCCGTCGCCGGAGGCACGGCCGTTAATCTGGTACCGCGATGGCTTCAGACTGGATCGTTCTCGGAGCTGCTGCAGTCGGCGCCGGCGGCGTGCTGCTCGGCCAATGGATCAACAGCAGGAACGAGCAGGCTCGACTAACGGCAACGCTGACCAGCGAGCGACAGCAGCGGAGGGAGGACCTCCAGCGCGGCGCCTACGAAGCAGCGATCGCGGCGATCGATGAGGTCATCTGGACGAGCGCGGATATCCGGCAATCACTGACACCTGCGCTTCTTGGGACGCGACTCGACGACGTCGTGC
>JALZAL010000287.1 GCA_030948325.1 Candidatus Dormiibacterota bacterium | reverse complement strand
GCCTATGCGTGCGGTGACGGGCGATTGAGCTTCGAATTCTGGCCCAAGCGGTAAAGCGGCGGCATTCGGAGGCGTGGTGGCATGCCCGGCAGATTGCACGACCGGTCTTAGGGGGTGGTCGCCCGTGGCGGATTCGAACCTCGATCCATCTCTCTGCCTAACCACTAACCACCGCTAAGCGCTTGTCTCGCGCACTGTTAAGAATCGATTAGGAAGTTCGTCCAGTCGCGCGATCATCTGGATCTACCCGTCGACGGATCTTTGCTCCCAGCACATTCAGCGCAATTAACCGTCTGAAATTTTCGATCCGGCACCCGCATTGGAACTCAGCCTGCTGGCCGCCTGAGCTGACCATCCTGAAAGCCGATAATCGCCCCGTGGAGCACGGCTCCTTTCGAAGGGAAGGCCGGTCGTTTCTGTTGGGCCTGATTGGGGCGCTCATCGTGGCGATCCTGAGCATCCTGGCCGGAACCCGCGATCCCTTGAATCTCCTGATCCGTACCCTGATCGCCCTGGTCGTTCTCTGGTTGCTTTTCGAGATCCTGCAGACCGCAACGGTCAGGAGCCACCTGCCGCTGGTCTGGGTCGGATTCGGCAGCCATCGCCGATTGCTCGCCAAAGAGTCGGATGAGGAACTAGCGCAGCGCCTCGATGCCATCGTGACCGGCATCACCGGACTCATGGCGACTCATCTCCGCAATCAACCCGACTTTCATGCAGGCGGCGATATTCAAGAGTGGCAGCTGCAAACTGACCGCCAAAGGCGTAACGAGAGCAACACGGCCGCCCGCTTCTTTGAACAGTTTGGCGGCGAAATCCTCAACGCGACCGAAGCCTTGAAGCAGCGCAACGTCCTGACCGAGGAGCAGTACCGAAGCCTGGTCTGGACGCTGCAAATCGCAGGCCACGGCATGACCCATGACCTTCCGCGAGTCGCCGCTGAATTAGCCGCTGCCAGCCGAAAGCGGCGCGGCCGGGACTAGCGTGCGGTCAGGTAGATGATCCGATGACACGCTGGGCATACCGATCGGCCCATTTCTCAAGCACTTCGTCAGAAACCACCTTCGATCGCTCAATCCATCGAGCTGAAGATGCCCACGCTCTTTCCTCCTCCTCGCGGAACATCGGCTTGCCGACCCGTCGAGCCATATCGCGCAAGCGACCCGCGATGGCCTGGTCGCTAAGCTTGGCGTCCTCTGGATCTCGTTTCGCCATCCGCTCCCGAAAGGCGGCGATGAACTCGGGATCACGGGCGTGCTGTTCAATTTCCTCCCGCCGCGCATCGCGTTTATCCTTCGTCGCCTCGGTCTGGGCGTAGGTCTGCATGTGGGCCGTCAGCTCGTTCCGCAGAGCGCGAACCAAGAAATCCTCGCGGACCCCGGAAAGCACAAGGGCAGCAAGTCGCTCTCCAATGCGGTCCAGGTACTCGTCCCGGCTGACGACCTGGCGGGTTGCACGGACCTTCTCGCCATAGGAGCCAGGCACGGGAGGGCCGGAGTCCGGCTCGATTCCCGCTAGCTCAGGGCCGCCAACCGCGAACACGAGGTAGAAGCCGTGGTCGAGCCAGTCTCGACCTTCTGGCGCGTTGACGGCCCAGAGCAGTCGATCGATCAGTTCGCCAGCGACGCCATCCGGCTCGTCCATGCTTTCCGCGATTCTAGGTCGGAGCCATCCTCAAAATCCGGCCGCCCTTCTGACCACTCCCTGTTGTATTCGTCCGAACAGTGGTCGCATCTCAAGCCAACTCGCCTAGCTCGGACCTAGCGGCGTTCTCAACCGGAGGTTGCCTTGTCTTCGTCGCCTGCGCTCTCTCCTACCCTCTCCAGCTACCCGTCCGACGCAGAACCCTCGAGCCGCGCGACCATGTCGTCCCGCTCGGCCGGCGTAATTACTCCGTCGATTGCGTCGCCCAAATCCTTGAGCCTGAAAACGACTTCGTTGACTGCGTCATCATCGGAGTAGTCAATGTCGATCTCCTTGATGGGGCCTCGCAGACGGTAGCCCGTTGGTGACCACTCTTGCGGGAAAGCACCAACGAACATAAGGAGAGCCCACCAACGGACCTGTTCTTCCGTGATCTTCCCTACCCTCCAATCCTTGAGAATGCGCAGGACCGTCGAACGTCCGAAGCGCAGTTGACCGCCGAGCGTTTCAGCCGCTGTGAGAAGGCGGTCATGGGAGGCTGATCGCAACTCCAGAATTCGAGAGGCGTCACCAGCTAAGACCGCCGATAAAGCGCGAACGTAAGGGTCCTCCCTACCGACCTCGTGAGCCATTTCTTAGCCCGTCGCAGCGGGGACGCTGGGCTGCTCATAGCTGGGCATTAGTGAGGCTTCCTTTCCCGACGGTTTGGTTTCGCTGGTTCCCTGACGGCCTTCGACGCCTTTCCGGACTTTGGACTGGCGCGATGGAAATAGACGGTAAACGCAGGCCACTCGGTGCCATCGTCAGTGAGCTCGTTGCGGAAGGTGATGTCCTGGATCTCCACTTGTCCGAGCGAGCGAAGTTGTGTGGCTAGCCTGTTCAGCAGACGCGGCACGTCCTCCATGCCTCGACCCATGGGATTCGACAATGAGAAATGTGTGACCGACCATCTCGGCACGCGGCTCCTCCTCGCTAAGTCTCTAGTCACTAAATTTCACTAAATTTAACCGTCCGGATTAGCCGAGCGGTCGGGATGGGCATTCCTTGATCGAATGAAGGAGCACTCTATGGCTTCCATTGCGCCCGCTCAACTAATCTCGCGTACCAGCTTGGTGTAGCACCGACGGGCGGGTGGGCGTCGTTCAACAGCTTGAGGAACGGTGTCAAGCCCGGTCTGAAAGTGCTCAGTTTCCCCCGGTCTCAAAGTGCTCAACCGGCGAGGAGAAATTAACCGATCCACGGTTTCAAAGTGCTCAGGCGGGACGCTCAGGAGGCTGACTTGGCGGCC
>JALZAL010000268.1 GCA_030948325.1 Candidatus Dormiibacterota bacterium | reverse complement strand
AGGCAAGGTTGAGGAACTGACTCTTGTTCTTTTCAATCGCAGACATTCGTTCGGTGACGCGCGCCCGATCCAAGCCGGCGGTGACCGCGCTGCCGTATCCCTGGAGCTGGTTGATCTCATCGCTTCCGAACAGAGGGGTAAACGGTCCGGCGGTGACCCCCAAAGAGCCCTGGCCCTCGGTGAAGCGGAGCGGCACCACGATCACCGCACCTGGGCCAAGGGCGGGATAAACGATCTCGATATCGGGATGGCCTTTGCGCGGAGACATGATTTCGTCCACACGCTTGGCATCGATGCCCGAGCTGGCCATGAGGGCGCCGTCGGAATCCATGATGAAAGCCCCCTGCGCGCCCAAGAGCCGCTTAGCCCAACCTACCGCCCTCTCCGCGAGCACCTGCCGCGTCGGACTGAATATCAGCAATTCCTGGATCGCCGACCTGAGCTTCGCCTCCTCGCCCATCCGCCAGACTCGGCGTAGGAACGAAGGAGGCGCAAAGCTCACGTAAATGATGGGAACCACGGCCAGCGCGAGCAGCTGCGTCGTAACTATCGCCGCCGGGCTCTGGAGGGCGGCACCCCCAAGCACGTCGACGATGACGATTGCGATGAGGGCGGCGAAGCCGAAGCTGAGGGCTCGCATTCTCGCCTTCTGGACGCTGGGAAGCCCGCTGCTGGCGAACCAGAACCGGACGATGGGTTCACCGACGAAGATGGCCCAAGTCAGAACGAACTCGAAGGCGACCACAGTCCCGACGGTCTGGTCGGCGTTGGCAAGGACCGTCGCGCTGGCGATCGCGACCAGGCTTGACACGCCCATCAGAAGGTTTGCCGCCACGCGAGCACGCCGGCTCAGCGGAAGAAACGAATCGCGGAACATCAGCACGAAATATCCGCAAGCGAGAAATGCCAGGACGGTGACGATCGTCAGAACGGTGGACTGGCCGATGAAATCCTGAACCCGGCCTAGGGCGGCGACAAAGGCGAGGCAAACCAGCGACAGCGCAAGCAGTCCTTCGGCCCTTCCACGATGTCGATACCACTCGAGTGCAGTTGCCGCGCCCAGGAAGATAAAGCCAAGGGCCGTGAAATTGACCGCCAGACGAGCTGCCTGGATCACAACCTAGCTGTCGGGGGCAGATCGACCTCGGGCGGCTCGCTCTATCCAGCCGGGGATCGACCTGGAGACCACGGCCGGAGTCACCCGAGATTTGACCAGATATTCCACCGCCCCAAGAGAGAATCCGCGGTCGATCATCGTCGGCTCACCGTAGTTGGAGAGGATCACCACCGGAGGATGGTCGGGGAGCCTCTCCTTGAGATCGAGCATGATCTCAAGGCCGCTGCGATCGGGCAGAAGGAGATCCAACAGCACGATGTCCGGCCGAGAAGCGGCCATGTTCGCAAAGGCATGTTCGGCGGTGGAGGCGACCGTGACACGGTATCCGTCGTATTCGAGCTGCACGCGATACATCTCGGCAATGGCCACGTCGTCCTCGATCAGCAGGACGTGAACCTGCTCCTGGCCCTGGGAGCGGCGACGGTTGACAGCCAATGATTTGATTGCTTGTGCGAAATCTGCGCCGGGCCCACGCCAGTCGGGGAGCCAGACTGAAACCGTCGATCTCGATTGCGCCGGCAACTCGGCTGTTTCAATCACCCTGGCTCCGCCACCCTTCATGATCATAAAGCCACTTTGGCTTGGCCGGCCTAAAAGCGGGCCGTCCGGCGAATTTGCGCATGTTTGGTCCGCCCTCAGCGTTAGGTTGAGCGTTGCGCAAGTCCAGTGGTTTGTGGAGCAATAGTCGCCTGGAAACGGCAGAACCGCTCGAAGTCGGCCTGCGGGAGGCGCTTGAAGGAATTCAAGCCGCATCCGTGGACCTGGCACGCTTCAACAACGTCGACGAGATTGCGGAATGCGGGCTGGGATTCGCCCTTGCGCTGACCAAGGCGTCGGTGGCGTTCATTGGGCTTGCCGACGAGACGGGGGCGTACGACAAGGTCTATTCACGCATGGCCGACACGTCGCAGAAATCATCCCGCAGTGAGACCGATAGGCTGCTCGCCTCTGCCGCCTCGAACACCCACAAATCCATCTGTCGCTACCCCCTTGAAGCCGGCGGCGAGAGGCTGGGCATGATCGGGGTTGCACGCGACGCTGATTTCACCAATTTCCAGCGCCCGGCTTTGGCGATCCTCGCGAACCAGGTGGCCTCCTCCGTTCACATCGCTCAGCTCCGACGGCGGCGTCAGGACATGATCGACACCCTGGTCAACCTTCGCGCGGACGTTGAACGCACCGAGAAGATGCGGCTGATCGCGGCAGAGCGGGCAGAGGGCGCGGAGAGGGTCGAACGCGCTCACGAGCTTTCCGTGCAGGCACTGCATGCCATCTCGGTGCACGCGCAATCGGAAGACACGCTCGCCGACTTCTATCAGCGGCTCTCGAGGAGCGTGGCGGAGCTTGTGGGCGCCGGCAAGGTGCTGTTCTGGCAGCTCGATGGTGAGGACATGCTCAGTGCGATACCGGGCGGTTACGGAATCAACGACGCTTTCATCTCCCGCATGCGCCCGGTGCGGTGCGATCCGGAGGGAGACGACATCGCGAGCCAGGTCGTATTCAAAGGCCTGGTGTTTCGGGCCGCGGAGGGCGATCAGTCGGATGAGGCAGCCCGCGTGCTGGAGGTTCTCGGCGTCTCGAATGCCATCAGCGTTCCCTGGCGCGCCGGCAACCAGAGGCTGGGTCTGGTTGCGGCCTACGACTCGACTGGACCCGAAGGGTTTTCGAGAGAGGACACCTGGGTGCTGCAGAAGGCGGGCCTGGCATCAGGACTGGTGTGGCAGCTGAAGCTTGCAGAGGCCGATCTCAAGGAGACGGTCCATCGCCTCGAGAAGGTCGATGCCGCACGCCAGATGCTGCTCAAGACGGTTTCGAGCGCGGTGGACAACGAGCGCAGGCGGTTCGCAGGCGAGCTTCACGACGATGCCCTGCAGAAGCTGACCGCAGCGGAGCTGCAACTCGCGCGCCTCGGACGTCCCGGTCGCCCGAGCAAGCCCTTGCTTCAGGAGGTGAGAAGCCTGCTGGGCCAGACCGAGGATGCCCTGCGCAGGTTGCTGTTCGAGGTCCGGCCGCCCGCGCTCGAAAACCCAGGGGGGCTCGAACAGTCGGTCCGCGACCGCCTGGCGATACTCCGCTCTCTGACTGGGATCCAGGCGGAGCTCGAGCTCGACTTGCCCACCGGGCTCGCCTATGAGTTCAAATCGATGGTCTTCAGGCAGCTGGCCGAGGCGCTGGGCAATGTCGAGAAGCACGCCGCGCCAACGCAGGTAAAGGTCCAGCTCGTTGCGAGTGACGGTGGCGTCCACGGCCTGGTCGAGGACAACGGACGGGGCTTCGTGGTGGCAGAGAAAAACAATCTTCCCGGGCACCTGGGCCTGCTGGCTTTCAAGGAACGGGCGTTGATGGCTGGGGGTTGGTACAAGATCGAGAGCCAACCAGGCACCGGGACCAAGGTTGAATTCTGGTTACCGACCGGTATTTTGCACGAAGAAGCCTAGAGTGTTGCCGGCAAACGGGGGCGATCCTGAAATAAGCTGATTCGGTTGGTTCGGCGGGGCGCGGTTACTGATTTTGTTATGCCCCGGTATAGATCCTTCCCCTGCTGAGATGGCAAGCGCAAGTCACGGTAGGTCGGCGGCACGTCGTGCTCTGGCCTCGAACCTCGTGAACCTCCAGCCCGCCGCGGCGCCGCCCGCGAAGTCGATCAGGATATTGATTGTCGACGACGACCCGAGCGTTCGCTTCGTACTCAGGCTGATCCTCGAGGCGGAGGGTTACGAGATTGTGGAGGCGATTCACGGCGAGGCTGCACTCGAGGTCATCAGGCCGAATCCCCTCCCAGACATCGTGATGACCGACCTGATGATGCCCGTCATGGGAGGCATCGAGCTGATCCAGCGGCTTCGATCAGACCAGCGGACCGCCGTGATCCCCATCGTCGTCGTTTCCGGCAACCCCGAGCACGCGCAGAGCCTCGAGGCTTCGGGCGCGATAGCTGCAATCGTCAGTAAACCCTTTACGGCGGCAGGCCTCGCAGACAGCGTCCGAGCTGCTATACGCACGCCATGAGAAGAGGATCGAGGGAAGGCGGCGCGTGAAGAGACTGATAAGTAGAATTCCCAGGCTGGATACCATCCTCGGGGGCGGATTGCCTGTCGGCTCACTCATCGTGGTTGCCGGCGCACCCGGCACGGGCAAGACGATCCTGGCTCAGCAGATTTGCTTCGGCAACGGGACCTCGGCGCGCAAGGCGATCTACTACTCGACGGTCTCCGAACCTCCTGAGAAGTTCATCACCCATCTCAAGGTCTTTGAGTTTTTCGACCGACGCGCTTTGGCGGACAAGGTCGAGTTCATCAATCTCGGCGACATGCTGCAAGGTGAGGGTGGACTGGACTCGATGATGGATGAGATTGTCCGCAAGTGCGTCAAGGAACACCCATCAGTGGTCGTAGTAGACAGCGCGAAATCGCTTCGCGACTTCAGCACAGGCGGCCGCTCCCTACGGGAGGCCGTGTACCAGCTTGCCGCCCGGATCGCTCACACCGACACCACGCTGCTTTTTGTTGGCGAGTACAACGTGGATGAGATCGAGTCGGCGCCTGAGCTCTCTATTGCGGACGGGATCCTGGAGTTAGTTTACGAGGCGCACGAGCCGATGGACCGACGCTGGCTGCGCGTGCAGAAGCTGCGTGGATCCAAGCATCTTTCAGGTAAGCATCCTTTCTTGATCACCGCCGCCGGCATCAACATATTTGTGCGGGCTGAGACATTGGATGAAAGTCTCCAGGAGGAGTCAGAGGCTCGCGGCAGAATTTCAATCGGGGTGATAGGGCTGGACAAGATGACCCACGGCGGCTTGCCGCGGGGTGGATCGACACTGGTTTTGGGGCCCTCGGGTTGTGGCAAGACGGCCCTGGCGCTGCGTTTTGTAGTGCAAGGGCTTGAAGCCGGCGAGCGCAGTCTCTACGTCACCTTCCAGGAAAACGCGAAGCAGCTGATCCGCAAGGCAGCCGGTTTCGGCTGGGACCTAAAACCCCACCTCGAATCAGGTCAACTCAAAATCGTCCACGTCGCTGAGACCACCCTCGACCTTGATTACATCGCCTCGGTGGTTCGTGATGAGATCGCCCTGAGCCCGCTACACAGGATGGTGATCGACAGCTTGGCGGAGATGGTGGTTGCGGCTCGCGAGTCGGAACGGTTTTCGGCTTTTGCCCGCTCCCTGCTGGGTTCGCTGCGGGCGGCCCAAGTGTCTGTATTAACCACTAGCGAGACGAGCAGTCTCGGGCCGACGCCAGAATTGCTTGGAGGCCTCTCCTTTCTCTACCACAACGTCGTGCTGCTCCGGTACATCGAACAAGCGTCTGAGGTGGGCCGAGCGGTGGCCATCCTCAAGATGCGCAACAGCGACCATGAGAAAGGCTTGTGGACTTTTGCAATCACCGGTCGAGGTTTTGTGGTCCAAACCAAGGTCGAAAGCGTGACAGGACTCCTCGGTTGGAGCGTATTGCGTGACCAAGACATTCCAAAGTAGCCAATCCGGGTGGGCCGCACCTGCGTAAGACAACGTCCCGCTAGTCGATCAGAGCAATTTCCCAGGCCTTACGACCACAACAACTAACCAATCGGGCCGGCCCCTGTCCGACTCGGCGCGGGCAACGCCGATAACACAGGCGCCGGCCTTGGCTTGGCCCATAGTCCGATTAATCACCGAGATGCATGGCGCCTAGGCTGAGACGCTTCGCGCGAGCTCGCCCCGCTTCTAGCCCGGAGGGGGGCCGGTTATTCTCGGGAGGCAGAGCGCATAGTCTTCCCGTTGAATTTCGAGCCGTTCGAAACGCTTTGCGCGTTTCGAAATGTCGCCACGGGAGCGAGGGACCATGGGGACCAAGGAGGAGACCAGCACGTCGCCGACCCGGCAGCTCGGCCGGTCAGGCCCCCAGATCACACAAGTGGGCTTTGGAGCCTGGGCTCTCGGGGGACCCGGCTGGGCATACACGTGGGGAGCACAGGACGACAGGGAATCGATCGCAGCGATCAAGCACGCGGTGGCTCGCGGAGTGAACTGGATCGATACGGCCGCGGTCTACGGCTACGGCCACTCCGAGGAGATGGTCGGGCGCGCTCTTAAGGAGATGCCGGCCGGCGAACGGCCGCTCGTCTTCACCAAGTGCGGACTGCGATGGTACGAGGACGACCGCCTTCGCGAGCCGCAGCACGACCTGCGGCCGGCAGCTATTCGCGCCGAGCTCGAGGACTCGCTTCGCCGCCTCGGAGTCGACCAGATCGACCTCTATCAGTTTCACTGGCCGGACGAGACGGACACGCCGGTCGAAGAGTCGTGGGGCGAGCTGTCGCGACTAGTCGAGGCCGGCAAGGTTGTGTACGCGGGCGTCTCCAACTTCGGCGTGGAGCTGCTGGAGCGGGCAGAAAAGATCCGCCACGTCGACAGCCTGCAACCGCCGTTCTCACTGATCGAGCGGGAAGCGGGACTCCATCTGCTGGCCTGGACGCGCGCGCACGGGACAGGGGTCATCGTGTACAGCCCCATGCAGTCGGGCCTGCTGACCGGCCGGTTCTCAGCCGAGCGGGTGTCAGACTTGCCCGCCGATGACTGGCGCCGGCTCGACGTGGAGTTCCAGGAGCCAAACCTTTCCAGGAACCTGACGTTGGTCGAGGCTTTGAAGCCGGTCGCGGTACGGCGTGGCGCGACGGTGCCGGAGGTTGCCGTGGCGTGGGTCCTGAGCTGGAAGGGGGTTACCGGGGCAATAGTCGGTGCACGTTCGCCGGAACAGGTCGATGGATGGATCGAGGCCCCCCTTCGCAAGCTGACCGACGAAGACCTCGATGAGATCGCGGTGGAGCTGCTGAGAAGTGGGGCCGGCCGCGGCCCCGTCAACGACGTGCAGTGACGGAAGGGACGTCATGAACGCGGCCCCGGGCCCCCGCCAGCCGACGGTCGCCGCGGAGCGTCTGCTGGAGGCCTGGCGCGGGGAGGTCCAGGCGCGGGCGCAATACGAGATCCTCGCGGAGCGGATGGGCGACCCGCAGCGCGCTGAGGTGGTACGCAACATCGCTGAGGCGGAAGGACGCCACCGGGAGCGCATCGAAAAGCGCCTGCGCGAACTCGGCATTCCCATCCCCGATCAAACGACTGCGCGTCTCTCCTGGTTGCAGCGCATGCAGGCCAGGCTGGCGCCGGTGACGAGGGTGATGGCGCGAATGGAAGCGGCTGAGCAGAGCGAGATCGACGACCGCTACCGGCGGTCCACCAGCGATCCCGCCACCGACGCGGTGCTTTCTTCGATCCGCACCGAGGAGCAGGGCCACTCGCGCTCGCTCGATGCGCTGCAGTCGTCGCACAGCGTCGGCGAACCGCCGTCGTCAGCTCCGCAGCAGCGCCTGAGCCGCCTGTTGGGCCGCGAAACCTGGCACCGGACGGGGTCTGGATGGATCTCAGGCGCGATTTACGGCGCGAACGACGGCCTTGCTGCTGTCTTTGGAATCGTGGCAGGCGTCTCCGGCGCGACCGGCGGGTCCAGCTTCGTGCTCACCGCGGGGCTCTTCGGTGCGATCGCCTCTGCACTGTCGATGGCCACGGGTGCGTTTCTGGCCGAGCGATCCACCAACGAGGTCGCCCTTGCGAACGTCGAGGGCGAGCGGCGCGAGATCCAGGAGAACCCAGAGGAGGAGAAAGAGGAGCTCTCACTCTTCTACCAGCTGAAAGGGCTCAGCAAGGCAGAGGGGGACATGCTTGCCGAGCGTCTCGCACAGAACCCCGAAGGCATGTTGAAAGTCCTCGCCACCGAAGAGCTGGGCGGTTCGAACGCCGAGGCTGCCAGCCCGGCCCAGTCCGCCCTCGCCGCTGGGCTCAGCACCCTCATCGGGGCCATGATCCCGGTAATTCCCTTCTTCTGGCTTCGCGGTACGGCAGCCGTCGTCACGGCCGGAGTGGTGTCGCTGGCTGCCCACTTCCTCGTGGGCGCGGCCAAGTCGCTGTTCACCCTGCGGACCTGGTGGTCGGCCGGCTTGGAGATGACTGCAGCAGGAGTGATCGTGGGCGGTATCACCTACGCAGTCGGTCTCGTCCTGCACTAAGCCCGCATGCAAGAACAGGTCGCTATCGTGACAGGCGCCGGGAGCCGCGCAGGCATCGGATTTGCAGTCGCACGACGCCTGCATGCATCAGGCTTTCATGTGGCAATCGCCTCGACGACAGATCGCATTCATGAGCGTGCCCGCGAGCTGGACCCAGCCGGGGACCGGGTTTCGGCGTACGTCGCAGATCTCACCGACGAGGCGGCCGCACAGAGCCTGGTTGATTCGGTCCTCGCCAAGGCTGGGCGAATCGACGTGCTCGTCAACAACGCGGGCATGGCACAGACGGGACATCCCGCGGATTGGGTGAGCCTGCAGCACATCTCGTATGCGGATTGGCAGCGGCAGATAGCGATCACGTTGCACACCGCATTTCTCATGACGCGGGCCGTGCTGCCTGGAATGGTGCGCAGGAAATACGGCCGCATCGTGAACGTCTCGTCCGTGACCGGGCCCCTGGTGAGCGATCG
>JALZAL010000255.1 GCA_030948325.1 Candidatus Dormiibacterota bacterium | reverse complement strand
GAAATAGAGAGGGCGGAGCTCGCCGCCGTGGTAGGAGCAAGCGCCCTGTCGGCCACCTGAGTGGCAGTACATTCCGTCGTGACACTCATCCACGTGTCTCGCGGTGCTCTTCCAGAAGCTCTTGATGCAGTTGGAGTAACTGCAGAAGTCTGACGGGGGGCTGAAAATCAAATTTCCACCGCAGAGGTTGTAGCCCCACGGGTTCGGCGTCGCGCCGCACGTGTTCGGTGGCGGGTTTGGCAGCGTGCATCAGCCCTCAACAAGGTGGAGGACATGTTAGTCAAAGTCACGAGAACGTCGAATCGGGACATGTGCATTCTGGGGGCGCCCTTCGCGGAGGAACGTACGAACATCCGGCCCTTGGCCCGTGGGTTGATGAATTGCCACCCGCTCCCAGACGAGGTGATCTACCGGATCGCTGCGATCCTCCACCAACACGGCGAGGAGGGGTCAGGCAGTTAAAGGCTGGGTCGCTTGACGCGAGGAACGCGGGACACTAACTCGATCTGCACGCAACTCGGCCGAAGAATCGATCTACTTCGCGGTGCGATCAGCCTTCTTCGAGGTCGTGGTGTCACTCCTTTAGGTAAATGGTCTCGGCCGAAAAAGGCGACGGAGCAAGATCAGCTCGAATTCGCCAGCGTCCAAATACCACTTGGTAAGGAAATGTGTCAGCTCGGGAGCGGGCTGCTCAGATGTCGAACTCCCTTAGTAGCCTTGCGCGGCGGTGTCGTTTGACCAGGACAAGCGAGGCGAGAGCCACAACGAGCAGAGCCGCGATCGTGCGAGGCAACGTGTACTCGTCAACGAAGTTCCAGATCATGTCGCTTGGTGCTGCTGGGTTCGGTGCTTTGGCGTCGGCAGGGGCATAGGCAGCAAGCGCCGCGGAGTAGACCTGGGTAGAAGCATTGCAGTCGCCATAGTCCTGGAACGGGGGGTGGTCGTTTAGAGGAAAGAACAAGTATTGCTGCCCCGCTTGATATTGATGGTCTCCTTCTGAACCCGAGAACGGCCCAGACCCGGGTGCCTCCCCGTGAACGTCGATGTATGCCGGCAGCGACGGACCTTTCCATATCGATTCGACTCTGACGCGCGCGGATCGGTTTTGGTCTGAGGTGTAAACAACCTTGCCGACGAACACGACCTTTGCGGCATTGACCTCATCGCGTGTCGTCGGCAGCGGGCGGGAAAACACTCCGCACGACGCTTGCGCGGGAGTAGCCGCCGTGAGTAAGAGGGCGCCAAGAGCAACGAGCAGCGCAAGCCACCTGGCAGTCATCTCTTGCAATTGAACGTCCGCCACGCCCGAAAAGGAACACGGTAGGCGTCAGCTGCAGTGACACCAGCCAGTTAAGAGACTTGCGCGCAAATATCGGTGCGGCGCTAAGATCGAACCGAATACGGTAGGCCTTAGCCTCCGGTTTGGGACCAGGAGACCGCGAGTTCGAATCTCGCCCGCCCGACCACTGCTTTATTGAAACCTCGGAAACGGCCGATTTCGAGTTCGTTCTGACCCCTAGACTGCTGGCCATGCCTGCGTGCCCGAGCTGCGGCCACGAAAGCCCTGTTGGGTACAAGTTCTGCCCGCAATGCGGCGCACCGCTCGTGATTACCAGCGGGGTCGAGGAGCGTAAGTCGGTCACAGTCCTGTTTTGCGACCTCGTCGGGTTTACAACTGCATCGGACCAGGCCGATCCCGAAGATGTCCAGGCTCGCATTCGCCCTTATCACTCGATGCTGCGGGCCGAAATAAAGCGCTTCGGAGGCACGATCGAGAAGTTCATCGGCGACGCTGTGATGGCGGTGTTCGGCGCGCCCGTCGCCCACGAAGACGACGCTGAGCGCGCCGTGCGGGCGGGCCTTCGGATCATCGAGGGCATCAAAGAGATGAACGAGGAGAGTCCGGGCCTCGACCTGCAGGTCCGGATCGGCATCAACACCGGAGAGGCCGTGGTTGTCCTCCGAGCCCGACCCGATCAGGGGGAAGGCATGGTCACTGGGGATGTGGTCAACACCGCTTCCAGGCTGGAGGGAGCGGCTCCCATAGGCACCGTAGTCGTGGGCGAGACGACCTACCGAACAACCGAGACCGTCTTCGACTACGAACCATTGGAGCCCCTTTCAGTCAAGGGCAAGAACCAGCCCCTCCCGGCCTGGCGTGCACTGGCCGCTCGGGCCCGGCTGGGCAGTGACCTCAGCAAGGTCCACACCACCCTGCTGGTCGGCAGGGAGCTCGAGCGACGCCTGCTTCAGGACACTTTCGAACGCACCGTGCGGGATCGCTCGGTCCAGCTGGTCACGATCGCGGGCGAGCCGGGCGTGGGCAAGAGCCGCCTCGTCGCCGAGCTCTTCCGATATGTCGATGACTTGCCCGATCTCGTTCGGTGGCGCCAGGGCCGGTGTCTTCCGTACGGGAACGGCGTCACCTTCTGGGCGCTTGGCGAGATTGTGAAGGCGGAAGCGGGGATCCTCGAGTCGGACTCTCCCGAGACAGCCTCCGCCAAGCTGGAGGCTGCGATTCCAGAAGACGCACCCGACCGTGAGTGGATGCGCCAGCGGCTGGCGCCGCTGGTCGGCCTGGCCGCCTCGTCGGTGGCCGAACGGGAAGAAGGGTTCACGGCGTGGCGGCGGTTTTTGGAGTTGGTCGCCGAGCGCAACCCAGCGGTGTTCGTGTTCGAGGACCTCCACTGGGCGGACGATGCCATCCTGGCGTTTGTCGAGCACCTCGCAGACTGGGCGGAAGGGGTGCCGATGCTGCTGATCGCCACCGCCCGCCCCGAGCTCTATGAGCGGCGGCCGGCCTGGGCGGGCGGCAAGCGCAACGCGACTTCGATCAACCTGTCCCCGCTGACCGACCGTGAGACGGCCCACCTTATCTCGATCCTGCTGGAATCGGCGGTGATCCCGGCCGAGGTGCAGTCCCTGATTCTCGAACGGGCAGGAGGGAACCCTCTTTACGCGGAGGAGTTCGTCCGTCTCCTGCGCGACAGAGGGCTGGTCGTGAAGAGGGGAGAAACTCTGTCTCTGGTCGAGCACGCTGAGGTTCCTTTTCCGGAGGGACTGCAGGCTCTCATCGCAGCCCGGCTTGACACCCTCTCCGCAGAACGTAAGGCGATGATTCAGGATGCCGCGGTCATCGGAAAGGTGTTCTGGTTGGGCGCGCTGGCACGTATGGGGGGCCTCGATGGCGCGGCCGTCCTCGAGGCCCTGCACGAGCTCTCGCGGAAGGAGCTGGTCCGGCCGGCCCGAGCCTCCTCGCTGGCTGGTCAGACGGAATACAGCTTCTGGCACATCTTGATCCGGGACGTGGCCTACTCGCAGATCCCCAGGGCCGACCGGATCGACAAGCATCGGCGGGCTGCGGCTTGGATTGAGTCTGAGGCCGGCGAGCGGATCGAGGACGTGGCTGAAGTTCTCGCCTATCACTACATCGCCGCACGGGATCTGGCTCTGGCAGCGGGCCACGCCCAGACGGCGAAGGAACTGGAGGCCCCCGCGCTCCGGTTTCTCATCCTGGCCGGAGATCGCGCGCTGGGGCTGGATATAGCGAAAGCCGAGGCCAACCTTGCATTGGCCCTGGAGCTCGCGCCACCCGGACACCCACGCCGCGCTGAGGTCCTCGCTCGCTGGGCCGAAGCTGCTCGTCAGGCGGGACGCCACGCCGAAGCGCGCATGGCCTTGGATGAAGCGGTGGCCGAGTTCCGCGTGCAAGGCGACGTCATCGGTGCTTCTCGAACGATGACCACCCTGGCGAACGTGCTATGGCACATGGGTGACGCCCGGACGCGCGAGGTGGCCGCTGAAGCGGTGGCTCTCCTGGGGTCGGGAGGGACGGTGCCCGAGCTGGTTGCAGCGTACGCCGAGGCGGCCCGACTGGAAGCCCTCTCCGCGGAGTACTCGGAGGCCATCGAATCAGCTGAGCGGACCATGGCCCTCGCGAAGGACCTTGGGCTTGAAGAGCCTGCCAAAGCTCTGGGCTACAGAGGGTTTGGGCGCTGTGCACTGGGGGACGCCGGCGGCCTCGAGGATCTGCGGCGTGCTCTCGACCTCTGCATCGAGCGAGGCCAGGGCCGAGAGGCTGGAGTCTGGTTCCTGAATCTGGCCGTGTTTCTTTTCCCTATCGAGGGGCCCGCCTCCAGCCTGGCGGTGCTTCGCGAGGGCATGGATTTTGTAGAGCGACGCCGAATCACGGAGTTCGCACAAGGTATGAAGGCCGAGAGCCTGATGTGGCTCACCGATCTGGGCTTCTGGGACGAAGTGTTGGAGGTCGCGACGGATCTCAACGAGAAGCTTGAGGCGACCGGGGGGCAGGTCTCCTTGTTCGACTCCAGAATTGTGTTGGCCCGTGTGCTCGCCCTGCAGGGTCAAGCGGATCGGGCTCTAGCCCTTGCCGAGTGGGCGCTGGGGGTGACACGGGGCCCGATATCCCCCGATCGACGGGCAAGAGCGCTCACTATCGCTGCGTTCGTCCGCCTCGCGGTTGGGAAACGAGAAGCAGCCGGACAGCTCCTGGCGGAGCTTGCGGAGTCGCCGCATGGGAGGGACGTCCCGCTGTTCTGCGCATTCCTGGCCGAAGCAGTCCGCACTGCGGTTGCCGTGGGAGACCTAACGGTGGCGGAGCGACTCACGAGCAACTTCGAGGCCACTTACCCCTACGAGCAGCACGCGGTGTGCGCCGCACGCGCCATCGTGGCCGAGGCCCAGGGCGAGACTGAGGTGGCGGCCGCCCTGTTCGCGGAATCCGCGGGACGTTGGGAGGGTATGGGGGTCGTGCTTGAGCGTGCATTTGCACAACTCGGGCAGGGACGGTGCTTGCTCGTCCTGGGCAAGGCTGCGCAGGCCGATAAGCCCCTGCATCAGGCTCGTGAGATCTTCGCGAGGCTGGGTGCAAAGCCCGCGCTTGCTGAGACTGACACGCTGCTGTCGCGGGTCATAGCGCTGAGCTCCTAGCCTGGCACGCGGACAAAAGAAAAACCGGGCCCGCACCACGCGAGCCCGGTTTGTTTGGTTTGTGGTTGGTTAGCGCCGCCTGACGCGCAGCCCGAGGGCGCCGATCAGCGTCATGAAGATTCCGATCAATCCGCCTGCGACAGGGAGCCCGGTGTTGGCCAGGGGAAGTCCCGCCGTCGAGGCGAGCACGCCGCCCGATCCGCCGGCCCCGCCGGCACCAGTGCCGCCGCCGCCACCGCCGCCGCCACCGCCGCCGCCACCACCGCCGCCACCGCCGCCACCGGATGAGCATCCGAGGACGCGAGCGAAGCCGCTGGTGAGGTTCTCATGGGTGCCGTTCTTGAAGTGCTTGCCGATATCGAACTGGTAGTAGCCGCATTGCGTCATGAGGGTGTTGAAGGTGACCATCTGAGGTGCAGCACCCTTGGGCTGAACCGTCAGCTTCATGGTGAAGGGCGTTCCATAGGTTTTCTGCTTGGTGTTCGGGGCATCGCCTGGCTTGAAAGTGATACCCGGCATACCAGGCTCGCCATTCGAGACATCGCGACCGTAGTAGGTGAGGATGTGATTGACGTTGACGTCGACAGTCACGGTGACCACGTGGTCGGTCAGGTTCTCGACCTTGGTGGTGAAAACCGCAGTCACCGGACCTTTGCTGATGTCATAGGAGGCCGGGCTGTTGATGAACGGCGGGCTCAAGGGACGCGATGCCTTCAAGACACCGAGAAATCCCGTCCCTGCCGTGGCTGGAATCATCATCCACGAGGCGGCGAACAACGCCATGAAGCCGCCCACCACAAGGCGGATTAAAGAGTCCCGCCATGATGATTTCACGGCGATGCGCCGTGCGGCTTGCTGGGGAACTGTTTCAGCTTCAACGAACGTTTCCAAGTGCACCCCCCGTGAGGATTGAGATTGCCTCGTCGCCATCCTGGACACGGACCCCGCAACCGCTACACAAGGGGATATGTCTCAGGACGCCCTGCCACCGACGTTCTTTTAATGGGCAATCCGGTTTAATAGACAACGCGTTTCGTTCGTACAGTACCCTCTTTGCACCAATCGTGAATCGACGTGCGCCCTCTCGGAAGGGCCACCGCCACGGTTTGCAGGTACTTCGCCGCACCAGGGCCGGGAACCCGTTCTGCGGGCGCAGCCAGGCGAGCGCAGTCCTAAGATTCAGGCGCTGGTGGATAGGGATTGAACGCTGCCGACCTGGTATTCGGCGTCTGCCTCCTCGCTGGGGGCGCGCTGCTGCTGCTCACCCTGGTTCTGGATGATATCTTCAGCGGCCTGCTGGGAGCGATCCACCTGGGCTTTGATGTCGCCGGCGTGTCGCCCGCCCCGATGCTGCTCGGCTTTCTCGCCATGTTTGGAGTTGGAGGCCTCTTCGGCCTACACGGCATTGGCGCCGGCGTAGGCGTCGCGACGCTGACGGGCATTGTGGCCGGGCTCCTCGGCTCCGGGGTTGTGTTCGCGGCTTTCAAAGTTCTCAAACAGGCCGAGTCTTCTGACACCTTCAGCCTCGAGGAGATGGTCGGATCCACCGGCCGCGTCTCGGTTGGGATTCCTGCGAACCGCTTCGGCACTGTGCTGATCAGCTTCGCCGGCGCATCCCACAACATGACCGCCACGGCGGACGCGGAGATCCCGACCGGGCACGCAGTCAAGGTCGTCGGCGTGGCCGGCACCAATCTCGTCGTCGCCCCCGTCCCGTCCAGCATTGAAGGAGCAAGGTCGGATGCCTAGTTTTGTAACGTCGACACCATTCCTCGCCGTCACCGGCGTGATCATCCTCATCCTTCTTATCGCCTTCGTCGCCAGCCGCTACAAGGTGGCCAGCGCCAACGAAGCCCTTATCGTGGCCGGCTCGCGTGGCGCCAAGGTGCGCGATGAGCACGGCCAGGTCATGTCCAGCCCCGGCGACCGGGGCGTCAAGGTGGTGGTCGGCGGTGGCACGTTCATCCGACCTCTGCTCGACCGCGTCGGCAAGCTCAAGCTCACCGCGCGACAGATCAACGTGCAGCTCGCCGACGCGGTGACAAGTCAGGGCATCAAGGTCCAGGTCCAGGGCGTTGCGACTTTCAAGATCGGCCGCGACGTGGAGTCGTTGCGGAACGCGGCCGAGCGCTTTCTCGATGCCAAGCCGGAGCAGGTCGATTCGATCGTGAAGAACGTCCTGGAAGGCTCGCTACGGTCCATCGTTGGCACGCTCACCATCGAAGAGTTGATCCGCGACCGCCAGAAGTTGCTTCAGCAGGTGCAGGACGCGGCCAAGGGCGACCTCGCCACGAGCGGCTTGCAGATCGATGCATTCACCATCCAGAGCTTCTCGGACGAGTCCAACTACATCGAGCTGTTGGGCCAGCAGAGCGTGTCAACAGTCACCCGCGACGCTCGCATGGTCAAGGCCACCACCGACCAGGAGGCCGCGGTGCGAGAGGCCGAGTCGCAGCAGGTCAAGATCAACGCCGGACGAGACGTGGCGTTGCGCGAGGCTGAGACCAAGATGCAGGTCGCCGCAGCCCAGGCCCGCGCCGACCAGGCTGGGCCGCTTGCACAGGCCGAGGCTCAGCAGGAGGTGGTTCGAAAGCAGACCGAGCTTGCTCAGCTGGAGGCCGACCGCAAGGAAAAGGAGCTGTTGTCCTCGACCGTCAAGCCGGCCGCCGCCGAAGCCCAGGCGGTCATCGCCAAGGCCGAAGGCGACAAGCGCGCGAAGATCGCATCCGCGGAGGCAGACGCCGAGACCACGCGCCTGGAAGGCGGCGCCGAAGCTCAGATCGTTCTCACCAAGGGCGAAGCCGAGGCCAAAGCGCTGGCGATGCGAGCGGACGCCTACAAGCAGTTCAACGAGGCAGCCATCATCCAGACGGTATTGGCCGCTCTGCCAGACATCGTAAGGGCAGCCGCTGAGCCGATGGGGCACATCGACTCGCTGACGGTGATGAGCGCGGACGGAGCTTCGGACATCGTCAAGAACGCGACCCGCGCCATGATCGAATCGACCACGGCGATCAAGGGTCTAACCGGCCTGGACGTTCCCAATCTCATCGGCGGCGCGCTCGGACGGGGCTTCGGTGAGCGGCTGCGCACCGGCGACGGGGGCGCGGGCAGCGACTCCGGGAGCGCGTCAGATCGGATCAGCGAGATCGCGGGCGAAGGCCTCTCCACGCTCAAGGCCGCCAGGGCTGAGGCGGCGGCCAAGGCCGCGGCTGAGGCGCGCGAGGCTGAGGCCAAGGCCGCCGCCGCTGCTGAGAAGGCGCACGAGAAAGCAGAGGAGGAGGCGACGAAAGCCAAGTCCATCGCAGAGGCGCTGAAAGCGGCCGGCGCTGCCGAGAGGACGGCTGCAAGCGGGATGGTCGAGAAGGTCGCGACATCGGCCCCATGGGCGGCCGTCCCGCAATCCAAGCCCGACCCGATGGCGACAGCCGTGTCCCCGAGCGCGGGCAATGTCGAGCAGTGGGCGAAGTGGCTCGCGAGCCGGTTGTCTGAGGTCCCGCAGATCCGCGTTTACGGCTCGCTGCGTCTCGCGGACCTGGCTGACAAAGGGCCTGGCCCGGCACGTGCTGTCTGGCAGACCGCGCAGGGCGTTCTGGGCAAGGACTACGCCGACGTCACAGTAGGCGACCTGATCGATCGGTTCCGTCAATAAGCGGAAATGCGGGTGTGCCATGAAAAGCGGGAAGCCCGCTTGCGCGAGCTTCCCAAGGCTGGGGTGGGGGCGTGGAGTCGAATTTAGTCGCCGGGTTACCGGCGGACGATATGGTAGCACACGCGTCCGTCATCCACAAGATATAGACAGGTGGGGAGAATTCCGTTGAAAACACCGGTTCCGCTGGACATGGAACCCATGCTGTCGGCGCCTGGCGACGGCATTCCCAAGGGGGAGCAGTGGGAGTACGAGCCCAAGTGGGACGGTTTCCGGACGCTCGTCTACCGAGATGGCGACCAGGTCGAGCTCATCAGCCGCGGCTCGCGGCCGATGACTCGCTACTTCCCGGAGGTCCTGCCAGCGTTTCGCAGCCTTGCCCAGAACAAGCTCGTCCTTGACGGTGAACTCATCGTGGTGGGGGAGAAGGGGCTTGATTTCGGCGCCCTTCAGCAGCGCATTCATCCCGCAGACTCACGAGTTCGCATGCTCAGCGCCGCCACCCCGGCGTGGTACGTCGCCTTTGACCTGCTGGCGGAAGGCGAATCGGAC
The DNA here is from genome assembly GCA_030948325.1 of Candidatus Dormiibacterota bacterium. The sequence continues at coordinate 24,452 of JALZAL010000255.1, read as the reverse complement.
CTGCGCCCGCTTACGCTCGGCGAGCGTCGCAAGCGTCTCGAGCATCTTCTCAAGGGGGTCAAATCACCGATCTTCATCACGCCCTACACGCGCGATCCCAAGACCGCGGGGGATTGGTTCGATGCATTCGAAGGCGCCGGGCTCGATGGCGTCATGGCCAAGTCATGGGAGGGCGCCTACGTTCCTGGTAAGCGACTGTGGGTCAAGATCAAGCACCAACGCACTTGCGACTGCGTCGTGATCGGCTGGCGCAAGTCAAACGACGGGAAGTCTCTTGGTTCTCTCCTCCTCGGTCTCTACGACACCAAGGGGACGCTTCACTATGTCGGCCACACCTCGTCTTTCAGCGCGTCCGAGAGGAAGGAGCTCATCGTCAAGCTCAAGCCGCTGGCCACCGAGGCGCCGAAGGAGTGGTCTGACGCTGCCGGTCGAATGCCGGGTGGCCCGAGCCGATGGTCGCGCGGGATGGATACCGAATGGATGATGGTCCGGCCCGAGCTCGTCTGCGAGGTCGCGTACGACAAGCTTGAGGCGGGCGAGCGTTTCCGCCACGCCACGCGGTTCCTGCGTTGGCGGACTGACAAGCCGCCGCAGAAGTGCTCCTTCGACCAGATCGCGTCAGCCGTTGAGTTCAACGTGCGAGGGATTTTCCGGAGCAAGTAGCAGCGGTCTCGCGCCGGCACCACCTGGGCCGTAATACTTCATCGCCGCGCGGCCGAGCCCTGTCACCGCCAACCAGTCGAATCCGGCGCCGGCGGCCACGCCGACGCCAAGCGGCACAACGCGCGCGGCCACCTTCGCGGCGCCGGTGCCGGCGACGCGCGCCAGAATGCGGCTGATGATCCGGCCGCCTCCGTGTGTGATCACCATCGCGGGCAAGCGGCGGAAGGCGGCCACAGCAACTCGCTCGCCGCCGGCGACGAGGACGTCCTCACGAAGCTTCACTGCGCCGCTTGTGATGCCGACGACAACGAGTGCTTCGACCACTCGCTCATCCGAGGTGCCGAGCTCGTGGCCGTAGATCATCGCGATCGATAGGACCAGTTCGATCTCCTGCTCTAGCGCGTAGATCGCCTGGCTGGTGAGCGTGCCGATCGCGAGCACGGTGCCCAGACCGGGGGCGATGGAGACAGCCCCGCTGAGTGCGCCTGTCGCGGCGACTCGCTTTCGAGTGGAACGGATCAGCTTCAGCGCCAGTTGGTCATTGGTGAGGTGCGAATTGGCTTCGCGTAAGACCTGCACTTTGGCGCGGATCGCGGGTTCCCGGCTGCTGACAGCTCGGGCGAGCGTGTGAAGCACCGTGCGTAGCTGTGGCGGCAATCGTTCGAAGTCCATGAAAGACAGGGTAACTCGGACAGCACCTAAAGGCTTTACTGAGATGCAGTCGCAAATTCAGGGAGGTGTTCTGAATATTAAGTTGCGACTTTGTAGCGATAAGGGTTAGGCTGCGCAGATGGCCTCGATGGCTGCCTTGCTGCGACAGTCCTTCGACCACGGCGAACGCAAGCGGCTGGCCGCTTTCTTTGGCGGGGTGGGACTCCTCCACGTAACCGGCTGGGGCCTGCTCTTCGTGTACGGCATCGGCCACCCGACGATCCTGGCGCTGGGCGGCCTCGCTTACACCTTCGGTTTGAGGCACGCTTTCGACGCCGACCACATCTCCGCAATCGACAACACGACTCGAAAGCTCCTGCAGGACGGGCGGAAACCTGTCGGGGTCGGATTCTTCTTTTCTCTCGGCCACTCGTCAGTTGTGTTCCTGATCGCGGCCGCGCTAGGGCTCGCCGTCAAATGGATCGTCGAAGGGGTCGCGGGCAGCGGGGGAGAGCTCCGGGTTGTGGGAGGGTTGGTCGCGGGATTGATCTCCGGCGGCTTCCTGCTTCTCATCGGGCTCATGAACCTTGTCATCCTGCTCGACATCGTTCGGGTCTACCGCCGGATGAAGGCCGGTAGGTACGACCGGTCCTCGCTCGAACATGAGCTGACCGCGGGCGGCTTCATGACCAAGATCTTCGGGAGGCTGTTCCGCGTCATCAACCACAGCTGGCAGATGTATCCGATCGGCTTTCTATTCGGCCTTGGGTTCGACACCGCGTCCGAGGTCGCACTCCTGGCGGTGTCGGCTGGCGCCGCCGCCAACGGCCTCCCGTTCGGGGCCGTCATCGCCCTGCCCCTCATCTTTGCCGCCGGGATGTCCCTGATGGACACGGCCGACGGTGCGTTCATGGCCAAGGCATATTCGTGGGCTTTCACCAGCCCAATCCGCAAAGTGTTCTACAACTTGACGATGACGAGCCTGTCGGTCTTCGTGGCGCTGTTTGTCGGCCTCGTCGAGCTCATGCAGGTGCTCATTCGCCTGCTCAATTTGAAGGGCGGCGTGTTCGCGGCCATCGCAGGCTTCGATCTCGTCGGCCGCGCGGGGTACTTCATCGTGGCGGCCTTCTTGCTCGCATGGATCGCGGCTTTCGCGATCTACAAGGTGCGCCGCATCGATCAGAGATGGTCTGAGCTGGTTGTCGACGAGGTGGCGTAGGCAAAATGCAAAAATAGAGGGCGAGGCTCATGCGCCCCGCCCACGACCCACCGCTCCTAGATCTATTTCGCTATCGCGTTACCGCGCATGCTCCCTGCCGGCCGTTGGCTTCGTTGCTCCACATCGGCTGGACTGCAAAGGAGTGGGCGCCCAGCGTGATGTTCTGGAGGCCGGTCCACGCGCACTTGTCGCCGTTCTCGCTTGTGGTGGCGTCGTTCCAGCCATCCTGGGTCCCGATCTGGTTGTCCGGGTCCGTGACCGCCTCCGCGTACTCGTGGCCGGCGACGATGCTGTAGCCGTCGAGGTAGCCGTTACCAAAGGCATCGTTTTGGTTGACCGAGTTCATGCCACATCCCGCCCCCTGCTCCGGAACGTACGGGATGAACGTTTCCAAAGACACCTCCTACGCGGCGGAAACGCTCCAGCTGTGCCGGTTACCCGATCAAGAGTTGATCCGGTCGCTCGAATAATTGATGCCGTCGGTGTCCGTGGCGGGCAGAGATTCGATCGCGGGATCCTTCAGAATCGCATCGATCAGCTCCTGGGACCCAGCGACATACGTATACGGGAAGTCGATCTCCGAAGCCACGCACCACGCGCGGTCCTCCGGCCACCAGAGGTTTGGTCCGTCCTCCCAGCCCTCGGCCTTGGCGACGGGCCCTCGAAACAGCAGATAGTCACGGCCGGGCAGCCGCACCCGCTTGCGGTCGGGACGGTTCCCGATCGGCCGCGGAAAACGCAGGTGGGGGCGCCACCGAGGCTGGCGCTTTGAGCCGGCCGGCGATGGACCCTGCTTCCCGGAACTGAAAGCTCTGACGGATCCGGTGAGGTAACCGTAGCCTTCCCACAGGCAAAACCAGCAATCAGCCGGCGTCGTGGTGAACCGCGCGAGCAGGCCGACCAGCGCCCTGCACTGCGGATTCGAGAGGACTCCCAGCCGTGGCTCGGCGTTCCACGGCGACGACCCGACGATGCGGCTTGGCGTCGCCGGCACCGCGATGGCGTGGAACTGCATCTCGGGATGCACGGTGCGACCGCTCCAGGCTGCCACCTCGGACCACCTCACGTCCTCTGGCTGCCAGTGCCGGCTCCGGGATGCGGGGTGGAATATGCGGGCATAAGCAGGGAGGCCCGGCGGCACCACTGAGCCGACGTCCTTCGCGAAAGGGTGCAGGCGCTCTCCGATCCAATCCGCGACTTCGACCGCGTCGCTTGGGGTGAGGGTCTGCCAGGTCACGCGTCAACTCTGGCACCGGCGGGCGGTGCGCGCCGAACCTACTCGCCGCCCTCGGTCAACTTTCGGGCGGCCCGACCAGCTTCCAACCGTTCTGCCACGGCCAATTGTTACGGATCTGAAGCGTCACGTTCAACAGGGCCATACCCTCCAATGCGCGTGCCATGACGAGGGGGCCCGCATCAATCGGGCGGAACCCGATCGACTTCACGAGCTCGAGCACCTTGTCCTTGGCAGCCTGGTCGTCGCCGGCGACGAACCCGTCCAGGCGCGTGCCATTGACGGTCGGTTCGGCCAGTCGGGCGGCTAACGCGTAGTTGAACGCTTTCACTATATGCACCTTGGGATGACGCTTCTGGATCTCCTCGGCATTGGAAAGTGCGCCCAGCACCTCACCGGGATTTTGCGCGTTGATGTGGTTGGTGGCGTCCACGACAACCTTGGCGTCCACTGCCGCGCCCAGGCCGCGGAATACCTCGCCAAGCTTGTCATATGGCACCGCAACGATCACGAGGTCGGCGTCTTTCACAGCCTCTACATTGGAGGCGGCGGCGCGCGCCCCTGTGGCACGAGCCGCCTCTGCAGCATGCTCCGGGCTGGCGGCGCTGAGCGTGACGTTGTGGCCCGCCTTCAGGCCCGACTTGGCGAGTGCTTTGCCGACGTTCCCTGAGCCGATGATTGCGATCTGCATGTGCCGTCTCCTCGTGCCTCAGTCGGATATCACAACTTGCGAGACCAGAAGCGCGCCCATTCTTACATGTGCATTGCGTGCGCATCGGTGGCGTCGCCGGAGTCGACGGGTTCGAGGTCGGCTGGTCCAGCTGAACAGCGCGCTAGAAAAGTTGAGGGGCCGGCCCTCTGTGGGCGGCCCCCTCGGATCTTTGACAGTTGGCTAAGGCTCAGCTGCAGCCGGTGGTCGCTCCGCAGTTCAGGCACTTGTAGCACGATCCTGAGCGCACGGTGATCGCACCGCAGTCAGGGCACGCGGGCGCGTCGGTGTTGACGAATGCGATTCGCTGGGCCGAACCGCCACCGTTGCCGTTGATCGTCGGTTGGGCTATGACTTTCAGCTCGGTGGCCGTCTTGGTCCCCTGCGCCGGCGACGCTTGAGCGACGGGCATTGGCAATGGGTCTGCGGGCGCTGGATCGCGACGGATGATGCCCGCCTCGTCCTGCTCCTCGACCGGCAGGAAGTGGCTCGCCATCCACCTGAAGATGTAATCGACTATCGACTTCGCGATCGGGATCTCCTTGTTCTTGGTGAACCCGGAGGGCTCGAATCGCATGTGGCTGAACTTGTCGACCATAAACTTCACAGGGACTCCGAACTGAAGCGCGTACGAGGTCTGTGTGGCGAAGGCGTCCATCAGACCAGAGATCGTCGAGCCCTCCTTGGCCATCGTGACGAACAGCTCGCCCGGGGTTCCATCCTCGAACAGGCCGACGGTCAGGTAACCCTCGTGGCCCTGGATGTCGAACTTGTGGGTGACCGCCTTGCGCTCGTCGGGCAGCTTGCGCCGCATGGCCCTGTACTCGACCTGATCGGGCGCTCCCGCCTTCTTTTCCTTGTCGAGCGACGTGGAGAGCGGCTGCGACCGCTTGCAACCATCGCGGTAGATGGCGATGCACTTGAGTCCCAGCTTCCAGGACTCGAAGTAGGTTTGCTCGATGTCTTCGACGGTGGCGTCCGTGGGGAGGTTCACGGTCTTCGACATCGACCCGGAGATGAACGGCTGAACCCCGGCCATCATCCGCACGTGCCCCATCGGCGCGATCGATCGCGTTCCGTTGACTGGCTTGAAGGCGCAGTCGAACACCTTCAGGTGCTCTTCCGCCAGGTGCGGGGCACCCTCGATCGTGTCGTTCTCGTCGATGAAGATGACGATCTCCTTCACCTGGTGCTCGTCGTAGCCAAGCTTTCGCAGAGCCGCCGGGACGGTGCCGTTCACGATCTTCAGCAAGCCACCACCGACCAGCTTCTTGTACTTGACCAGGGCGAGGTCAGGTTCGATGCCAGTGGTGTCGCAATCCATCATCAGACCGATGGTTCCGGTTGGCGCGAGGACGGTTGCCTGCGCGTTGCGATAGCCGTGCAGTCGTCCGAGCTTGACTGCTTCGTCCCATGTGTCGCGAGCCGCATCGACCACGTCAGCCAGCTCGGGTGACGTGTTGAGCTGATGCGCCGCCTGACGGTGCTTCTCCATGACTCGCAGCATCGGCTCGCGATTCTTGGCGAACTCGCTGAACGGCCCCTTGACCTCAGCCATGCGCGCCGATTGGGCGAACGCCCGACCGGTCATGATCGCCGTGACTGCTCCCGCGAAGCGCGATCCTTCGGGAGAGTCGTACGCCAGGCCCATCGACATCAGCAACGCCCCGAGGTTGGCGTAGCCGAGACCCAGCGGGCGAAGCGCTTCGGAGTTCTTGGCGATCGCCGGAGTGGGGTAGGAGGCGTTGGAGACGAGGATCTCCTGGCCCGTGAAGCAGATGTCGACGGCGCGCCGGAACCGATCCACGTTGAAGGTCCCGTCCTCGGACTGGAACTTCATGAGGTTTAGCGATAGGAGGTTGCACGCGGTGTCGTCGAGGAACACGAACTCGCTGCATGGATTCGTCGCGTTGATGCGGCCGGTGTTGGGGACGACATTCCAGTCCTGGATCGTGGTGTCGAACTGGAGGCCAGGGTCGCCGCAGATCCACGCCGCGTCGGCGATATCACGCCACAGCTTGCGTGCCTTGTAGGTGTCGATGGTGCGGCCGCCCACGATGGCCTTCGTTTCCCAGTCCTTGTCGGCATCGACCGCTTTCATGAACTCGTCGCTAACGCGAACCGAGTGGTTGGCGTTCTGGAACTGGACCGAGTCATAAGCGCCGCCAGGGACGTTGAACCCAACGTTGTATCCGGCTTCGATCAGGGCCCAGGCCTTCTTCTCCTCCTCCGCCTTGCAGCGGATGAAGTCGAGGATGTCCGGGTGGTCGGCGTTGAGGATGACCATCTTGGCCGCGCGCCGGGTGGTGCCGCCGGACTTGATCGAGCCTGCGAACGAGTCGTAGCCCTTCATAAAGGAGACCGGCCCTGAGGCGGTACCCCCGCCTGAGAGCTGCTCCCTGGACGACCTGAGGACGGAGAGGTTGGTACCGGTGCCGCTGCCGAACTTGAACAGCATGCCCTCGGTCTTGACCAGGTCAAGGATCGACTCCATTGAGTCCTGCACGGAGTTGATGAAGCAGGCCGAGCCCTGCTGCGAGCGGCCCGGCACGCCGATGTTGAACCAGACCGGGCTGTTGAAGGATGCCTGCTGGGTGACCAGGAGGTAGCGCAGCTCCTCGGCCCAGTTCTCGGCGTCCTCGTCGCCTGCGAAGTAGCCGCCCTCGCGACCCCACCGTGCGAGCGTATCGACGACCCTGTCGATGATCTGACGCACGCTGGTCTCGCGCTCCGGGCTGCCCGGGCTCCCACGGAAGTATTTCTGCGCCACGACATTGATCGCCAGCTGCGACCACGAGCGAGGGACCTCGACATCCTTCTGCTCGAAGATGACCTGGCCCTTCTCGCCGGTGATGCCGGCGGTCCGCCGCTCCCACTCGATCAGGTCGTAGGCGTGGCTCCCCGGCGGCGTGAAGTGACGTTCGAAACGGAGGCCGCCCACTTTCCCTGATTGTGCGCCTTGCGGAGGCCCGCCTACTTTTTCAGGCTTGTGCGAACCGTTCCGGCGGGCTCCTGCGGCGAGGTCGACAGTGTTCTTGGCCATTTCTAAGAGAGCGCCTCCTTAATTCATCCCCATTGCGGGTGCTTTCAAATCGTTTGCTGGATCGTCTGGTGCGACGTTGAGGGGGTCGATCAACTTGTACGTTTGGGGATGCAAGAGGCCCCAGAGCATGCCCGCCACTTATGCCCCAGGGCCTCGATGTAACGACTCAGAATATACGCGCGGGGTTTTGGCCTTGTCAAGGTCAAAACACAAGATATTCGGTCTAGCAAGCCCTTCGGGCCCAACATATAGGTGGATTAACTGTGGATATCCCTGGTGACGAGTTGGGCACAGCCTGGGCATTGGTTGGGGGAAACCTGGAAAAAGCCGGTTACTGGCCCGGTTCGACCAGGGCCAGGTTCATTTCCGAATACGCAGCCTGGGGCCGGCCGGCAGGCTCTGTGGAAAGATCGCCATCCCCAGCCTCCGCGACCTGGACGCTCTGGGCCGACGCCCGGATCTTGGCCGACACCTGTTTGCCTTCCCCGTAGGCGTTCTGGAGCATGGTTACGGCCCTCTGGAGCTTGTTCTCGAGGACCCCCTCCAGCGTGTCCAGATGTCGCTCCACGTCGATGAGCGCCGACTGCAACTTCTCCATGTCGACGCTCCGGGAGAACTGCAGGTGCAGCTGATAGAGCGTCAGGAGATAGGGGAGGGCCATCGCATACCCGATCACCATCACGTGCCGACGGTGGGCGCCCACTATGGCCCCGCGGCACACGTCATAGGCCGCGTCCGGGATCACCGCCAGGACAAATGGCGAGGTGGTGGCGGGATCGATGTACTGGCTCACCTCTCTGACCCTCCGCTCCACCTCTCGCTCCACCTGGGCCGTCAGCTGCGCCCGCCTCGGCGCGTCGAGGCCGTGGTCGGCCAGCTGCTCGAGCGCGCCACTGGACACCCACTTTGAGTCGATCGGGAGGAGCTTGCCGCCGGGAAGCCGGAGCGCCAGCTCGACGACCTTGCCGCCCACCCAGACGTTGCGCTGGAGCATCTCCGGCGGCAGGTGCCGCAGGGCCTCGTCCAGGATGTTCTCGCCGGCGGCTCCTCTGGTGGAGCTGCCTGCGATCACGCTTTCCAACCGTTTCAAGCTGGCGCGGGCCTCTTCTTCGACCGGCTGCCGCGCAGTCAGGGCCGACCGAAGGCCTTCGACGACCGACTGGGTCTGGGTCAGCCGCTCACGGAGCTCCGCAGCCTGCGACTCCTGGGTGAGGCCGCCCGCTTCGAGGCGGGTGCGCAGCTCGGCGACGTCGCGGACCTGCCCATCGGCTCGACGGACGAGGCTCCAGACCAGCGCCGCCACGACGCCGATGGAGAGCAGGACACATACAAGTAGGAGGGCGAACAAGAGTTCGAGCAGCGACATGTTGGGCATTGTAGTCGGGGAAGTGGGTATAAACAAGCCTGTTAATCTGACCCCAGTGGCACACCCAGAGCCGATCGCCGAAGACGAACAGGCGCCCGAGCGCATTCCTCTCGAAGAGGTCTACATGCGCATGGCCGAAGAGCTGGCTAAGCGGTCGACCTGCGCGCGCCTGCAGGTCGGCAGCGTGATCACGACCGGCGACCTGACCCAGGTGCTCGGGATCGGCTACAACGGCAACGCCCGGGGATTGCCCAACCGCTGCGATTCGGCCCAGCCGGGAGCTTGCGGGTGCATTCACAGCGAGCAGAACGCTCTCATCAAGGCCGGTGCGCAGCTGCCTGGGAAGGTCATGTTCGTGAGCGCCTCGCCTTGCGTGATGTGCGCCAAGATGATCATCAACACGAACGTCGGTCGCGTCTACTACCGCGAGTCGTATCGCGACCCCGCCGGCCTCGACGTCCTGCGCCAGGCGGGGGTCGAGGTGGTCCACTACAGCCGCTGGCGCGACCTCTGGCGATAATGGCGCTGTTCGCTTAGCTGACGATCTCCCAGCCTTCGGCGGTCTGCACCAGCTGCGGCTGGACGACAGGCACCTCGCGTTGCCTGCGCGCTCGAGCGAAGACCGCGGCGGCATCAGCGGCGGCCGCCACCGATTCGAGCACGGATCGGGTCGCGTAGACGAGGGTGATCGAACGGTCGCTCAGCGCCTTGGCCGGAGGGATCCACATCCAATCCGCGACCTCGCCTTCATGCGGGCGCACAGTCTGAGCAGCCGGCATGCGGGCGAGGAAGAACCTCGCGTCGAATCGGCGCCTCATCTGTACGGGAGTCACCCAGCGGGTCAGCGAAACCAGGCGATCGTAGGCAGGCTCCAGCCTGAGCGCCCGCAGCGCCTGGCCGAACGTGTGTCCGTCCGCCAGCAGCGAGCGGACCTGCTCGCAGTCCCGGGCCTGCGCAAAACGGCTCGCCTTGCGAGCAAGCAGGATGCCGACCTCCTCGAACAGCTCCCGAACGGCCGCCGCGTGAACGGGATCAGGCGCGTCCGAGTCGTCGGGGTGCACCGAGCCGCCCGGAAAGACGAAGGCATCAGGGGCGAAGTCGGCGCCGCCCGGCCGGCGCATCAGCAAAAGCTCCCATGGCTGCCTGCCGCGCACCACGAGGACGGTGGCGGAGGGACGCGGTACGGACGGTGGTCCGTCGAGGTTGAGCTGGCCTGACAGGCCCGGCGGGATTGGAATGCGCTTCAGTCTACGATTCGACGGTGGACCTCGGGATCGCCGGGAAGGTCGCGCTTGTGACCGCCGGCACGCGGGGAATCGGACTCGGTATCGCCAACGCTCTCTGCGCTGAAGGAGTCCGGGTGGCGGTGGCAGCTCGAACTGAGGTTGACGTCAAGCGCACCGCCGCGGCACTCGGCGGCCTTGGCATCGTCGCCGACCTGCTGACTGAGGTCGGGTGCGCCCGTGCCGTCGCCGAGACGGAGCTGTCGCTAGGGCCGATAGAGATCCTCGTCAACAACCTGGGCGTTCGCGCAGGCAGCTCCTGGGCCGATACCGGGCCGGCCGAGTTCGATTCGGCATTTGCAGGCAATGTCGGTGCGAGCGTGCGCATGACCCAGCTCGTGCTGCCGGGGATGATGCTGCGTGGTTGGGGCCGTGTGGTCGTCATCTCCTCGATCTGGGGGCGGGAGTCAGGTGGCGCTCCCGCGTACAACGCGGCCAAAGCCGCCGAGATCAGCATTGTGACGTCGCTCGGGCGAGAGGTCGCCGGCAAAGGTGTGACGGTCAACGCGATTGCGCCAGGGTCGATCCTGTGGGAGGGCGGCGGATGGCAGCGCCGCCAGCATGCGGACCCCGTCGCGACAGCCGAGCTCATCCGCCACGAGATGCCGCTTGGCCGCTTTGGCACGGTGGAGGAGGTGGCGGGCGTGGTGGCGTTCGTCTGCTCGCAGCAGGCAAGCCTGGTCAATGGGGCCTGCATCACTGTCGACGGCGGCCAGTCCCGCTCCAACATCTAATGCCGTTGGCCACGCGCGCGGCGGCGCGATAGAATCGCGACGATGGTCAGGTTCAGGGGCGTCCTGACGCCGACGCCGAAGGGTGGTGGCGGCACCCTGGTTCCCATCCCCAGCCAGGTTGCCGCCAAGCTTGGCTTGAGAGGCATGCCGAAGATCCAGGCCGTGATCGCTGGAACCCCGTACAGGGGATCGCTGATGCCGATGGGCGACGGCTCGTACTGCCTCGGTGTGCTGAAGTCGATCCAGGAGGCGGCAGGCGTCCGCCAGGGAGACATCATCACCATCGATCTCGAGCTCGACACCGCGCCACGCACGATCGAGCTCCCGGCGGATCTCGCCAAGGTGCTGGCCCGGGACAAGAAGGCAGCCGCCGCGTGGGAGGCTCTTTCGTACACCAACAAGAAGGAGATGGCGCGCTCCCTGGAGGAGGCCAAGCGCTCCGATACGCGTGAGCGCCGGCTTGCCCAGGCCCTGCAGGCGCTGCGTGGCGACCAGGACTAGTCGATCAGGGTCCGAAGATCGGGATCGGCACCCCCAGCTGGCCGGCGACCAGCAGGGTTGTGGGGTACAGGCCCAGGACCAATGAGACGACGCCGCTGAGCACGATCACCATCCTGCTGCTGATCGACGGATGCACACCGTCGGTCCGGCTCGAAGGAGACCACACCGGGATCAGCACCTTCACGTAGTAATAAACCGACACAACGCTCATCAGCACGGCCACGACGACGAGCCATGTGTATCCCGCGCTGACGCCGGCAGTGAAAAGGAACAGCTTGCCGAAGAAGCCGACGAACGGCGGGAACCCGGCCAGCGACAGCATGAAGACCGTCATCAGGATCGCCATCAGCGGGCTGCGCCGCCACAGGCCGTCCAGGTCGGACAGGCGGTCACGGTCTCCCTCCGGCCCGGCAAGTGCCGTGACCACGGCAAATGCGCCGAAGTTCATGAACATGTACACGAACAGGTAGAACAGCACTGCCGCCAGGCCGTTCTGGCCGCCCGCGATAACGCCGATCAGAACGTACCCGGCCTGCGCGACACCGGAATACGCGAGAAGGCGTTTAAGGCTCGCCTGCCGGATCGCCGCCAGGTTGCCGACGATCATGCTCGCCGCCGCGACGAAAGCAAGCAGCGCCTGCCAGTCGGGAGCGAGGTGGGGAAGTCCGCCTGCGAAGACGCGCACGATCATCGCGATCGCGGCCGCCTTGGTGCCGACCGACATGAACGCAGTCACGGGGATGGGTGCGCCCTCGTAGACGTCGGGCGTCCACATGTGGAACGGCGCCGCCGAGACCTTGAATGCGAAGCCCACTCCCATGAGCACGATCCCAAGCACGATCAGCGGATTGCCCAACGACGCCGACTGGAGGCGGGTGGCGATGTCGGGGATGACTGTCGTGCCCGCCCCGCCATAGATGAGGGCCATTCCGTACAGCACGAACGCACTGGCGAATCCGCCGACCAGCAGGTATTTCGCAGCGGCTTCCTGTGAACGGGTCTCGCCGCGCGCGAATCCGACGACGATATACAGCGCGATCGACAGGAGCTCGAGGCCGAGGAATACGGTGACGAGGGAGGTGGCAGCGGCGAGGACCATCATGCCGATGACCGCGGCGATCACAAGGATGTGAAACTCACCCTCCAGCATCCCGCGCCGCTGGAGGTATGAATGCGAGACGGCGACGGTGAGGATGCCCAGGACAGCGAAAAGGGTCTCGAAAAATAGGGCGAACTTGTCGCCCGTGGCGAAGTTGTGGTAGGCGGGCGCGTTATCGGCGTAATTCCAGCGATAGACAGCGGTCGCAAGCGAGTAGACGTAGCCGGTGGCGGCGACCATCGCGATGGCGCCCCCGCGCCGGCGCTTCGGCAGCGCCAGGTCGGTCACTATCGCGAACAGCAGAAAGCCGGTCAGGGAAGCGATGGGCGCGATCTGCCCGAGGTCGGCCAGCGCCTGGCCCCACGTGTAGTCGAGGCTCTGGACGACGCCGCCGGTTGGCGGGTATGAGACGCCGAATGTAAGCGGCAGCATCATCGCGCCAGCCCGGCCTGCCCGAGTGCGGACATCAGCTGCGTGAGCAGGTTCGGATACAGGCCCAGCACGAACATCAGAAGGATTAGGGGCGCGACCAGAACCAGCTGGCCGGTTTCGATGTCGGACATCGGCCTTCTGTCGATGGGCTCACCCTGCATCGCGCCCTGGAAGAGCCTGAGCATGTACACCGGGGCGAGCACGAGCCCGATCGCGCCGAACACCGCGAGGAGCGGGGCGCGCTGCCATGCCCCGAGCAGAGTCATGAACTCGCCGACGAAGCTGTTCAGCCCTGGCAATCCCAGGGCGGCGAGGACGACCACGATGAACACGCCGGCCATCACCGGCATGCGCGCAGCCAACCCGCCCAGAGCCGAGCGGTCACGCGTGCCGGCGCGGTCGGCAATCCACGCCACCATGAGGAAGAGGGCCGGAATGATGATTCCGTGATTGACCATCTGGAGGACCGCCCCCTGCTGGCCCTGGACGTTGAAGGCGAAGATGCCGAGCACGATGAAGCCCATGTGGCTGACGCTCGAGTAGGCGACCAGCATCTTCATGTCGCGCTGGGCGAGCGCCATCAGCGCGCCCCAGACGATTGCGATGACCGCCAGCACCGGGATCAGCCACCGCCAATCCCACCAAAGCACCGGGTTGGGGAAGAGGGGAACGGTGATACGCAGGAAGCCGTACGCCCCAGCCTTGCCCATCACGCCCGCGAACGTGATCAGCATCGGGGTCGGTGCCGCCATGTAGGCGTCGGGCAGCCACGTGTGGAAGGGGAACAACGGTGTCTTGATTGCGAAAGACAACGCGAACACGAAGAAGAGCCCGAACTGGATCGATGGGGAGGGGGCAAGCGTGGCCAGGGTCGTGAGGTCGAACGTCTGCCGGCCGGTGAAGACGTACTCGCCGATCACCCCGACCAGCATCAGCAGGGAGCCCACCAGGGTGAACAGCACGAACTTCACAGCGGCACGGTCCGGCCGCTCGCCCTCGCCAAAGTGCCATAAGAGGAAGTAGGCGGGGATCAGCATCGCCTCCCAGAACACATAAAAGAGGACGAGATCGACGGCCATGAACACGCCGGCGAGCCCCGCGCCCATGGCGAGCATCAGGCCCAGGAACTTGTTCGCGTTCCGCATCGAGGTTGGAGTTGCGAGCACGGCGATGACGGTCAGAAGGGCGTTCAGGACGACGAGCCAGATGCTGATTCCGTCCACGCCGAGGTGGTAGAAGATCGTGAACTGGGGAATCCAGGGTACCTGCTCGGTGAACTGGTAGTGGTGGGCGGAGGGGTCGAAGACGAGCGCGACCCCGGTGGCGATGCCCAGCGTGACGATCGCCAGGATCGTGCTCATCAACTTGCTCCATCGCGGAGGCATGAAGGCGACGAGAGCGCCACCGATCAGCGGGAGCAGCCAGATGGTTGTAAGGGTCACTCAGGCGGCCCTGATCAGAACGATGATGGCGGCGAAGCATGCGCCTCCCAGGAAGACAAGCACGTAGTTCCGGAAGTAGCCGCTCTGCGTGTGGCTCAACCCGCGAGCGCCGGCTGCGGCCAACCTCCCGGTGCCGATCACGGCGCCGTCGATTATCGGCCGCTCGAGATACCTCAGCACGAAGCCGGCGGTGAAGTCCATCGGCCTCACGAAGACTGCGTTGTAGATCTCGTCGAAGTAGTACTTGCGCTCCAGCAGGTTCTGGAGCCAGGCGACCCGTGCGCTCCAGGGCCTCCAGGTCCTCTGAACGTAGAAGCGGTAGGCGGCGAGGAAGAGCAGCGTGGCCAGTGCCATCGTGATCAAGGCCACCACGACGTCGGCGGCACCGCCCTCCCAACTTTGCTTGCCCACCGTGCTGGCGAGGAAGTCCGAGACGAGCTGCGTGCCGAACCCAAGGGCGCGGGTCTGGATCAAGCCACCGACGGTGGCGAGCGCTGCGAGTACCAGCACCGGAACGAGCATCACCGGCGGCGCCTCGTGCGGGTGCTCCACCGGGCGCTCCGGCGACGGCTTACCGCCGAAGGCCATCCACCACATGCGCCCCGTGTAGAAGCCTGTGATCAGCGCCGTCACGAAGCCGATTCCCCAGACGATCAGCGCGAGCGTGTCGTCCGGCTTCGAGAAGGCGGCGCCCAGGATCTGTTCCTTCGAGAAGAAGCCGACGAAGGGGATCACGCCGACGAGCGACAGCGATCCGATCAAGAACGACCATGACGTGCGGGGCAGCTGCCGGAACAAGCCGCCGTATTTGCGCATGTCCTGCTCGTCGTGCATCGCGTGGATGACGTTGCCGGCGGCCATGAAGAGCAGGGCCTTGAAGAAGGCGTGGGACATTAGGTGGAAGAAACCGGCCGAGTAGGCGCCGATCCCCACTGCCAGGAACATGTACCCGATCTGGCTCATCGTCGAGTAGGCGAGCACCCGCTTGATGTCGGTCTGGACGATGGCGATCGAGGCCGCGAAGATGGCGGTGACCGCGCCGATGACAGCGACCGCGCCGTGCGCAAACACTGTGACGTCGTAAATCGGATGCAGCCGCCCAACCAGGTAGACACCGGCGGTGACCATGGTCGCCGCGTGGATGAGGGCGCTGACGGGCGTCGGGCCTTCCATGGCGTCGGGCAGCCAGGTGTGAAGTGGTAGCTGGGCCGACTTGGCGACCGCGCCCACCAGGAAAAGGAAGGCGGCGAGCTCGAGGGTCGAGTTGTCCTGAAGCCGATGAAGCACCATGGCGCAGGCGTTGCCCGGCAGGCAAACGTTGAACTGGGCGAACACTCCGGCGTAGGTGAGCTGGTGATACGTCACGAAAATCACGAATGCGCCGAGGATCATGCCGACGTCGCCGATGACGTTCATGACGAAGGCCTTGCGCGCCGCGAGAACAGCAGAGCGGCGCTGATACCAGAAGCCGATCAGGAAGTAGGAGCTGAGACCCACCAACGCCCACCCGACGATGAGGAACACGAAGTTGCCGGCGAGAACCAGCAGCAGCATCGAGAAGATGAAAACGTCCATGTATGTGAAGAAGCGCGCATAGCTCGCATCGTTCTCCGCCGCCATGTAGCCGACGGCGTACGTGACGATCAGCCCGCCGACTCCGGTGATCACCAGGCACATGAAGATCGACAGGTTGTCGATGAGCAGGTTGAACGGAACCTGGAAAGAGCCGCTGGCGATCCAGGTCCAATAGGTGAAGTCCCCCGACGCTCTGTTGAAAAAGAGGACCAGCGTCACCGCGAAAGCGATCCAAACCACGCCCGGGCCGACGATCTTGGTCACGATCCGGGGCAGGCGCCAGCCGCGGCCGGCGAGGATCACGGCACCCGCAGCGGGAATGAGAAGGATCAGGAGAGCCAGCTGCGCCGTGCTCATCCTTTCAGCTCGCTGAGGTCGTCGACGTCCTCAGCATCACGCACGCGGAAGATGTCGACCAGAATCGCCAGGCCCACCACAGCTTCCGCGGCGGCAACGGTCATCACCATGAGCGCGAAAAGCTGCCCTTCGATGTTCTGGAGCTGGCGCGAAAAGGTGATCAGGGTCAGGTTGACCGCATTCAGCATCAGCTCGATGCAGATGAGGATCACCAGCGGGTTGCGGCGCACCAGGACGCCGACTGCACCGAGGGTGAACAGGATGGCGCCGAGGAGCAGGAACCACGCTGAGTCCAGCTGCGAGTCTCCGATCGTGACCATGCTCAACGGTCGTCGGTCTCCCTGCGACTCAGGTAGATGGCGCCGATAGCGGCGACCAGCAGCAAGATCGAGGTGAGCTCGAATGGGTAGAGGTAGGTGGTGAACAGCCCGACCGCTATGGATTGCACCGTGCCGAAGACATTCAGATCGACCTGTTCCGGCTTACGGTACTGAACGCCCTGCAGCATCGCCCAGTTGAGGATCAAGAAGACGATCGCAAAAATCGGTGACAGCCAGCGCTGGAAGCGGAGGCGGCCGCGGGCCGACTCACGCGCTGGGCCGAGCAGCGCGATCACGAACAGGAACAGGACCATCACTGCGCCGGCGTAGACGATGATCTGGACGACGAACACGAACTGCGCGCTCAGCAGCAGGAACAGGATCGACAGCGCGATCATCACGACGACGAGGCTGAGGACGCAGCGGATGGGCTGGCGGAAGGTGATGACGCCGACGCCGCCCGCCACTGCCATCACGGCGGCGACCAGGAAGACTGCCAGCGCCAAAGCTAGGGGATTTGCTCCCTCCCCCCTCGGGGGGGAGGGTCGGCGAGCGGGGTCGGAGTCGGTGTTGACCGCCCAGCGCTGAGCCGGGCTTGTACGTCTGGCGGCAGCGGCTCGAGCAGCTTCTCCTTCGTATAGATGAACTTCTCGCGGCTCGTGTCCGACAGCTCGTACTCGGGCCCGAGCACGATCGCCTGCACAGGGCACGCGTCTTCGCAATAACCGCAGAAGATGCAGCGGAGCATGTTGATCTCATATGTCTTTGCATATCGCTCGCCTGGCGACACCCTCTTTTCGTCGGTGTTTTCCGCGGCGATCACGAGGATGCACCCCACGGGGCAGGCGGCTGCGCAGAGCTCGCATCCGATGCAGCGCTCGAGGCCGTTGTCATATCTGCGCAGGTAATGCCGCCCGCGATAGCGCTCGGAGCGCGGTGTCTTCTCTTCGGGGTACTCGGTCGTGACCACCGGCCGGAAGAACTCCTGCAGCGTGGTCTTTAGCCCGCCTGCAAGAGCAGCAACGTCGCCGACGACGCCGATCTTGTCGCCCTTTGGCTTCGGCGGCACGCCTTCGCCGGGGCGTCGCAAAGGCGTCGGGTCTCCGGCCTTCTGCTGATCCTCTTCCGTCATCTCTACCCCTGCACCGCCAGGAGCACGACCCCGGTGGCGATGACATTTGCGATTCCCAGTGGCAACAGCACCTTCCAACCAAGGCGCATGAGCATGTCGTAGCGCAGGCGCGGGAACGTGCCGCGCAGCCAAATGTATAGGAAGAGCAACAGGATGACCTTGATGAGGAAGGCAAGCCACGGCCAGACGATCCAGAGGTGCCAGCCGCCGAAGAACAGGAGGGTGGCGAGGGCGGAGACCGTGATCATGTTCACGTACTCGGCGAGGTAGTACATGACGAACTTCAGACCCGAATACTCGGTCAGGAAGCCTCCGACGAGCTCCTGCTCGGCCTCCGGGAGGTCGAACGGCGCGCGGTTCGTCTCGGCGACGGCCGCGATGAGGTAGATCACAAAACCGAGCGGGGTCAGGAGGATCAGAGGAATCGGGCCGTTGTACCAGCCCCACTGCACCGAGTACTCGGCAATGTCGCGCAGCCGAAGAGAACCGACGATCATGAAGGTCGGCACCAGCGACAGGCCAAGCGCCATCTCATAGCTGATGAGCTGCGCCGCCGACCGCAGTCCACCCAAAAACGAGTACTTGTTGTTGGAGGCGTAGCCGCCAAGGACGATCGCGTAAACGTTGAGCGAGCTCAGGGCGAAGATCAGGAGGATGCCGACGTTCACGTCCGCAATCCAGTACTGGATGTTGCCCCACAGGCCGATCGGGATCACAGCCCAGGCAAGGAAGGCGGCCGCGACTGCGATCGTCGGGGCCACGACATAGATGACCCTGTCCGTCTTCGCAGGGACGAAGCTCTCTTTGAACGCAAGCTTGACGCCGTCGGCTGCGAGCTGCATCAGCCCAAAAGGCCCTACGCGGTTTGGACCGGGCCGCCTCTGGATGCGTCCAAGCGCAACCCGCTCGAGCCACACGGTGTAGGCGGTCGCGGTCAGGACCGTGAACAGCACGGCTGCGATCGCGATCGTCACGACGA
Organism: Candidatus Dormiibacterota bacterium; assembly: GCA_030948325.1. The sequence continues at coordinate 5,713 of JALZAL010000255.1, read as the reverse complement.
CCCAATGGCCGATCCAGTTGTTGTAGAGGTCAATCATGGGCGGGCCGGCCCGACGAGCACGGGCACCGGCTCAGGTTCCGCGCTGGGTGGCTGAGCAAGGGCCCCAAGTGCGGGAATCAGGTTGGCAATCTCCCGCTGGATCGGAAAGATCCCCGGGAAGTCGAGGTGGAGGCCGAGCGCTGCAGCCAGCTCGCAGAGGACCTCCCACGACTCCTTCAGCGGAGGCGCGGCTTCGACCACCGGCCGGAGGAACTGGACCCGACCCTCGAGGTTGGTGTAGCTTCCCTGCCGCTCCGCGAAGCTCGTGGCCGGAAGGACGACATTCGCGTGCTTGTGTTCCGAGCGGGGCAGGTGGTCCCAGGCGGCATGAAATCGGACTTTCGAGGACACGCCCGCGGTCGGCGGCGGCCCCCAGCTGAACAGCGTGGTGATCTCTTCGAGCGAATCCCAGCCGGCGACGCCGAGGGCGAGGCTGCCCCGCTCGTTGGTGCCCCGGTACAGAGGCATCAGCTTGGCGCCGACCTTGCCCGCGAGCTCTTTGCAAGCTGTGACCAGGCCGGCCGCGTCCTCGCTGCCGTGCCCGTCGCCGTAGAGGATGGCCACGGGTCCCCCTGGCGTGCGCAGAAGTTCGTGGTCTGAAAGCCTGGCCAGCTCGGCGGCTGCGGCGCCCGGCTGGTTGCGGATGTGGACGGTCTGGCGGTGGCGGTCGAAGTCGACCCCCTCCGGGTGGATCACGATCAGCTTTGCGCCTCGTTTCGAGATCGCTTTCTTGACCCGCAGGTTGACGATCGGCGCGTCGTTCTCGAGATCCGAGGCGACGATGATGATGACGCGCGCGTCATCGATGTCCTTGATCATCAGCTGCTCGCCAGGGGGTGCGGGCAGAGCCGTGCGCCCGTGCATCTTGACCTTCGCGCCCAAAAGCGGGCCGCCGAGGAGACGGTGGAAGAGGTACGCCTCCTCGTTGGTCAGGTCGTTGGGCAGCGAGATGCCCAGCTTCGGCCCCTTGCGCCGGATCCCGTTTGCGATTTCGTTCAGGGCGTCGGCCCATGTCGCCTTGGCCCCGTGGACGGTCGGCACGCGCAAACGGCCTGGATCGTTGACGTCCGTGTAGTCAAACCGGCCGCGGTCGCAAATCCAGCCCTCGTCGATGTCGTCGTTCTCGCGGGAGGTGACTCGCACCAGCTGGCCGCGGCGCTGCCACAGGGTCACGTTGCACCCGACGGCGCATTTGGAGCAGATGCTCTCGCTGTGGTCCATGTCCCAAGGACGCGATTCGAACCGCCAGACCCGTGACGTCAGGGCGCCGACCGGGCACAGGTCGATGATGTTGCCGCTGAAGTTCGAGGTCAGCGGCCGGTCGAACTGGCTCGCGATTACCGAATGGACGCCGCGCTGGGCCACCGTGAGCTCCTGCTCCCACGCCACCTCGTCGTAGTAGCGCGTGCAGCGATAGCAGAGCACGCAGCGCTCGCGGTCGAGCGCGATGTTCTGTGACAGCGGGATCGGCTTCTTGAAGTGGAGGCGCGGGCCGTCGATCCGGCTCGTCGGATAGCCATGGCGGAAGGTGAAGTCCTGCAGAGGACACTCCCCGCCCTTGTCGCATACCGGACAGTCGAGCGGGTGATTGACGAGCTCGAACTCGAGGATGTCAGCCCTCGCCTGGACGGCCATCGCGCTCTGCGTGCGCACGATCATCCCTTCCGCCACCGGAGTCGTGCAGGCGGTCTGCGGCCGGGGCGGTCCGGGTGTGAAATCGACCAGGCAAAGGCGGCACGCGCCGACGGGATCCAGCTTGTGGTGGTAGCAGAAGACGGGAATCTCGATCCCGAGCAGCTTTGCCGCCTCCACGATCAGGGTGCCCGGCGGTACGGCGATCTTGTGGCCGTCGATGGTGAGGTTTATCAAAGGTCGTGCCGGCGTATCAGACATTGGCGGGGACGGCTCCCACCGAGCAGGTGTGCCTCAGGCAGTGCTCTTCGTACTCTTCGTGGAAATGGCGCATCGTCGACTCGATGACCCAGCCTGCGGCGTCACCGAGCCCGCAAAGGCAGCGTCCGTTCTGCAGGCCGTCCGCGACACGCTCGAGCAGGCTCAGCTCGATCTCAGACCCTTCGTTGGCCAGGATTCGGTCGTAGGTCCTCACCGCCCAGTTGCTGCCTACCCGGCATGGCGTGCACTTGCCGCACGACTCGTGGGCGTAGAAGCGCAACAGCCGTGCGGCGGCTTTGACGACGCAGTGTGAGTCGTCCATCACGATGATCCCGCCGGAACCGCCCATCGTTCCCAGCGCCTTCAGGCCGTCAAGGTCGGTGGACGTATCCAGCATCGAGCCGGGGAGGACCTTGGCCGAGGAGCCCCCCGGCCAGAAGACTTTTATCGTCCGGCCGGGAAAGGCGCCGCCTGCCAGCTCCTCGATGATGTGCCGGTAGGTGACACCGATCTCGATCTCGTAGTTGCCGGGCTTCTGGACGTCGCCGCTCACCGTCACGATGCGGGTGCCTTTCGCCTTCTCCGTGCCACGCTTGGCATACTCAGGTCCGCCGTGACGGATGATCCACGGTACTGTCGAGAGGCTCTCGACGTTGTTGACCGCCGTCGGCAATCCCCATGCTCCCTTGACGGCGGGGAAGGGAGGGCGCGAACGCGGCTGCGCACGCTTGCCTTCGAGCGACTCGAGCAGGGCGGTCTCCTCGCCGCAGATGTAAGCGCCGTGGCCTCGATACAACCGCACGTCGAGGGGATGGTCGGAACCAAACGGATGGTCACCGAGGTAGCCCTTTTCATGCGCTTCGGCAATGGCAGCGCGCAGCATCTCGTAGGGCAGGTCGTACTCGCCACGGATATAAACCCACGCCTGGTGGCCGCCGATGGCGAAGGATGCGATCGCCGCGCCTTCGATCAGGCTGTGCGGCGAGTTTTCCATCAGGTAGCGGTCCTTGGCGCTGCCCGGCTCGGACTCGTCGGCATTGACCACGATGTACTTGGGTCCCGGATGATCCTTGGGAACGAACGACCACTTCGTCGCCGTCGGGAAGTCCGCGCCGCCGCGCCCTCGCAGCCCGGACATCTTGACCTCGTCGATCACCTGTGCGGCCGTCATCTCGGTCACGACCTTGCGCAGGGCCGCATAGCCGCCGAGCGACTCGTAGACGTCAAGCTTGTGAAGGTCGGCTGACCCGAACCACTCGGTCAGCACCGGCCCGCCGACAGTCCCGCGCTGTTCAGCCACCAAGGCTCTTCCTGGCGGACCGCTTGGTCCTCACCCTCCCTCCATCGGGGAGAGGGCTGGGGAGAGGAGCGGAACCTGGTAATGCCGCGGAAGTCTTGTGCCGCCTCTCTGCGACCAACGCCGCGATCTTTTCTGCGGTGAGATCCACCTGGTACCTGTGGTCGAGGCGGCACACCGGCGCGTACTCGCACGCTCCCAGGCACTCGACCTCCTCGTACGAAAAGAGGCCGTCTTTCGATACCTCGCCGGCCTCGTGGACCCCGATCGCCTCCTTGACCCGCTCGACGATCGCTTCGGCGCCCCGCAACGTGCAGCTCAAGTTGGTGCAGACGTAGAACCGGTGCCGGCCGACGGGCTGGAGGTGGAACAACGTATAGAAGGTCGCGACCCCCTCGACGTAGCCCGGGTCGAGCTGAAGCGCGGTGGCGACCTCGCTCATGGCCTCGGGCGTGAGATGGCCGAGCTCCTCCTGTGCGAGGTCGAGCGCCGGCATCACAGCCGACCGCGGTTGTGGGTACTTCGCCGGAAGTGCCCTGATCTCTTCCAGGAGATGGGTCGAAAGGGCGCTCTTCGCGCTCATCTATCCACGTCTCCCAGCACCGTGTCTGCAGTGCCGATGATCGCGATCATGTCCGCCACCATGTGGTTGAGCGCCATCCGCTCCAGGGCCTGCAGGTTGACGAAGGAGGCGGCGCGAAACTTCACGCGGCGAGGCTTGTGCGTGCCGTCGCTCACGATGTAGCAACCGTTCTCGCCGCGACCCGACTCGACCGCCACGTACACGTCCCCCGGCGGCACGGAATAGCCCTCGGTGAAGAGCTTGAAATGGTGGATCACCGCCTCCATCGACGTCTCGAGCTCTTCTCGAGGCGGAGGAAGCATCTTGCGATCGTCAACGTTCACCGGCCCGTCAGGCAGGCGGTCGAGAGCCTGGCGGAGGATCTTCACCGCCTCCCGCATCTCTTTGACGCGCACCAGGTAACGTCCATAGCAATCGCAATCGTTTGAGGTTGCGACCTCGAAGTCGTAGGTTTCGTAGCCCGAGTAGGGGATCGTCTTACGCAGGTCCCACGGGATGCCCGAGCCGCGAATCATCGGTCCGGTGGCTCCGAGGACCTTCGCGTCATCCGGCGACAGACGGCCGATGCCGATCGTGCGAGCGCGCCAGATGGGATTCATCGTGAGCAGGTCCTCGTACTCGTCGATATGAGCGGGCATCTCACGAATGAACGTGTCGAGCATCTCCAGGAATCGCGGTGTCGCGTCTGCCATCACCCCGCCAGGCCTGATGTACGAGGTGTGCATCCGGAAGCCGGAGATCTCCTCGTTCATATCGAGGATCGTGTCGCGCTCACGGAAGCAGTACATGAGCATCGACATCGCGCCGAGCTCGAGCCCGCTGGTTCCCATCCAGACGAGATGCGATGAAAGGCGGGTCAGCTCACACATGATCACGCGCAGCACCTCGGCTCGGGGCGGCACCTCGACGCCCATCAACCTTTCGACGGCCAGCGCATAGGCCAGGTTGTTGATGGGCGGCGACAGGTAGTCATGGCGGTCGGTGACGACGACGCCCTGCTGCCACCGCAGCGCCTCCATCTGCTTTTCGATCCCGGTATGGAGATATCCGATCACCGGCGTGATGCGCCGAATCTGCTCTCCGTCGAGGTCGACGATCAGGCGCAGCACACCGTGAGTGGAGGGGTGGTGCGGACCGAAGTTGACGGTGAGAAGCTCGCCTCCGAAGGCGCCTTTCTCGCCGGTTCTCGAGATCGTCACACCCTGCGGCGTGCTCACGCCTCCTCCGGGGCCGTCTGCCAGATCTCGTGCTCTTCGGAAAACTCCACGATCTCGCCACCGACCGGATAGTCCCGCCTGAGGGGATGGCCGACCCAGTCGTCTGGCATGAGGATTCTGGTCAGGTTGGGGTGGCCTTTGAAGACGACGCCGAAGAGGTCGTACGTCTCGCGCTCGTCCCAGTTGGCCGGCGGAAACAGGTCATGGACCGAATCGATCGTCGGCGGATCTCCGTCGATGAACGCGCGGACCCTCAGCAGCGCCCGGGTTTCGAGGTCGCGGAGCTGGTAGACGATCTCGTAACGCGCGGGCCATTCGCGAGAGGTGTCGACGAGATGATCGACGCAGGTCAGGAAGCTGAGCACTCGATAGCCCTCGGCGCGGAGTCCCGAGAGCGCGTCTCGCACGCTCCGCGCCGGCACGGTGATCCAATCATCGCCGGCGCTGACGCCGCGCTCGATGATCAGTTGATCGGCGATCACTGGCGCGGGGTGATTCCCTGGGCCTTGATGCGCTCCTGCAGAATCATCAGGGCGTTGAGGAGGTCCTCAGGGCGCGGTGGGCAGCCCGGGATGTAGACGTCGACCGGCACGATCTTGTCAACGCCCTGCAGCAGCGCGTAGTTGTTGAACACTCCGCCTGTCGAAGCGCAGGCGCCCATCGAGATCACCCACTTGGGCTCAG
>JALZAL010000232.1 GCA_030948325.1 Candidatus Dormiibacterota bacterium | reverse complement strand
TCCCCGAGAGGATGATCATGGCGCCGTCGCCCTGCTGGAGATGAAGCGGTATGGAGAGCGTGCCGGCGGGCCGGGTTGAGAGCAACGAGGCGTTGATCGGCGGCCGCGCAGGCGCGCCGGCTGCAATCGCCTTGGCCTCGTCGAGAGTCATGTCCTGCGCAGCGAGGATCGTTCCATCGGAATCGACGATGAAGGCTCCGGCGCCGCCGACCAGACGCTTGGCCCACCCCAACGCACGCTGAGCGAGGGTGGCACGATCAGGACTGAACAGGAGCAGGTCGTGCAGCGCATTGCGGACCGCGTCCTCCTCAGGCTGCCTCCAGATCCATCGAAGCCACGTGGGCGGCGAGAAGCTGACATAAAGAATCGGGACGATGGCCAGCGTGACAAGGTCCGTCCCCAACATGAAAAAGGGGGTTCGTGTTGCGGAGCCTGCGAGCGTGCCGATGATCACCTCGGCGGCCAGGGCGGCGTAACCGAAACTCAACGCGCGCAAGCGAGAGCACTCGACAGCCGGACGGTGATTAGAGACCTGCAAGAGCCGGAAGATCGGCTCGAGGACGCAGGCAACCCAGGTGAGCAGCACGGCGACCAAGGCAATCGATTGAAGCGGACCATGCCGCTGCTGTGGATCGGACGGGAGCTGGGCAACTATGGCGAGCACCGCGACGGCCACGATCACGATCCCGACCGCGCGCCGGGTCGCAGTACCCAGAGGGATGAACGAGTCGCGGAACATGAGCAACGAGAAACCGGAGAGTAAAAAGAGCACGACAGCGACGTCCGTCAAGACCTGGTCGAGCTGACCGCCCCGGCCAAGGTACGGCGATATCACGATGACGGCCGCCAGCGAGCCGAACGCGCCGGCGAGGTGGCTGCGGCGACTGTCCCGGCGGCGGATCCAGTCGATCAGTGCCGCGAGGGCCAGAAGCACGAACGCCGCCTGGGTGGCCACTTGCAGGCCGAAGAGCAGGTCCGCCACTGGCCGAGAATAAAGGAACCGTTCCAGCGATGCCAAACCCGTAGCAAGGAGAAATGCGGATGAAGTGGGTGACCCGAAAGAACGCCAGCGTGGACCGGATCGCGTGCGCGTGGTTGATCAAGCGCTTCATCGACCCTGACGCGGAGTTCTTGTACGTGCCGGCGCCTGAGGTCGCAGCTGTCGCAGAGAGGGACGGTGCAATTCCCTATGACGTTGGCGGAGTCGAGCTGGGTCACGTCGAGGGCCGATGCAGCTTCGAGTCCATCATCCTCAAGTACGGACTGAAGGACGCCGCCCTCGACCGACTGGCGTTGATCGTGCATGGCGCCGACGTGTCAGCAGACCTCGGCGTCACGCCTGAGGCGGCCGGCTTGAGGGCCATTGCCCACGGTTTCGCGATGGTGCATGGCGACGACGATCACCGCAAGATTGCACTCGAGACACCGCTGTACGACGCCCTGTACGCCTGGTGCCAGCACCAAGCAGGCCGCTAAAGCCGGCGCACCTCGATCCCGTCGGGGTCGGTTTTCGCGCCGTCAAGGCGACGGACCTCGAAGCCCTGGACACCAATGACGCCCGGCTCGACGGGCGCCGCGCCGCGACCTTCAAGCAGGTTGATCCCGAGGTGATGGTGGTATCCATCCCAGCTCAGGAACCGCATGACGTTTCCTAGCTGCGCCATGAGCTCCATACCCATCGATTCGTAGAACGACTGGCTGCGATCGAGGTCGCCGACGTTGAGGTGCATGTGCCCGAGGACCGTGCCGTTCGAAAACTTCGCTTGCGGTTTGGTCGCGATTCGCAGCAGCCGCTCGAAGTCGAGGTGGTCGATCCCGATGTTGAGGTGGCCTTCCGGATAGGTCCAGTCGCTTCGCGGCCGGTCGGCATAGACCTCGATGCCGTTTCCCTCCGGGTCGTCGAAATAGAGGGCCTGGCTCACGAAGTGATCTGATGTTCCGGTCAAGGGCAGCTTCTCCTCGAGAGAGCGCCGCAGGAATCCCCCGAGCTCCTCCTCAGAAGGCAGCAGGATTGCGAAGTGATAGAGGCCCGCAGTGTGGCGCGGGCGCGGGCCAAGGCCCGGCGAGGCCTTCAATCGCAGCAGGGGCGCACCTCCCGCGCCAAGCGTGGCCGCGGCGGAATCACGCGCTATGGGAGTCAGCCCAAACCGCTCGTAGAACGCAGCCTGCCCGTCGAGGTCGTGGACCTTCAGCTCGACCATCCCCAGCGGCCATTCAGCGCTCATGACAACTGGAATCGCGCCAGTCGGACACCCTATTCCGGTAGTCCCGCCAGCCGGGGAGGCGCACGACGGGCGCGAAGCACATCTATAGGCCGTGAGATGCCGATCCTTTGGCTGGCCGGCGTGTCACGAGATCGCAGCCGCGGGCTCGCGTCGGGTGGCGCTTGTCTGTCCCGCCCGCTCGAGCCAGGGGGTCGCGCGCAACTGCTCGAAGGTTTCGCGTGCCTCGACGCG